>JAFAVP010000106.1 GCA_019242395.1 Alphaproteobacteria bacterium
CGTGCCGTACACTTCGGCGCGGCTGAGATTGAATGCATGTGCCAGCAGTGGAATAGCGGGCTTCGGGATCCAGCCGAACTCCGCCTGCAGCGCATGCAGTCCCGGCAACAATCCGCCCGGCGTCCTGACATGCGGCGCCAGAATCTCCCGCGCCCGTTCCTCATTCCAATCGGCCTGCTTCATAGCAGCACTGTAGCACGGACAAATTGGCTCCGGCACGCCGGTCTGCGCCCCTATTCCTCACATTGGGGCCGGAGGCGCCACGGTCCCGAGCACACTGGCTGCCAGCAGGATCAACGCTCCCACCACAATCTCTACTCCGATACTGCTTTTCAGCGCGGCCAGCGAGCTTGCCTGCCGCAAACCGGGCATGAGCACCCAGCGGTTGAGGCAGGCCAGGGTCACCATCACGCCGGCCAGCGCCACCTTGGCCAGCAGGATCTCGCCATAGACGGATGCGAGAAGATGCGGCCAGCCGTGAATGATGAACACCGCGTTGCCGATGCCGCTCAGCAGCACGAGTACAACCGCCACAATCCCGAAGGCGGAGAAGCGGTTCAAGATGCGAAGCGCAGCCTCCGCATCGCGGCCCCGCAGCGCAAGGGGCAGCATGGCGACACCGCCGATCCAATAGCCGCCCGCCAGAAGATGCACGGCATCCGTGGCGCGATGAAGGTCGCCGCGATCGCCGATGTCCATGGATGCGTGTCCCGTCAGTGCGATGGTGGCGAGCAGTGCGGCTGCCAGCAGTGTCAGAACAAGCGGCCGCTGGGGCAGTCCCCAAAAGGCGGCGATGGCGAGGAGCAACGAAACCACAATTCGCCATCCCCAGACCGTCCCGAACTCGGTATTGAACAGAACTGTCTCTAGGATGTCCGGGTCCGCGGCGCGGCTCCAATCACCGGCCATCGCGGCAGCCACGCACGCGAACCACAAGAGAGCGCTGATCACGCAAAGGATGACCGCCCCCTTCAGAACGGTCTCGACCACACGGTGCTGGGGTTGGTCCGCCATTTCGCGAAGCCAGAGTGAAACCGCACTCGCTCCGAACACGAACATGCAGCTTGCGAAGTGCAAGAATCTGGAAACCACCAGCGCGCACTGCAACGTGCTCACGGTGACACGGTGAAGTCGTAGCGGCCTTCCGTGCGGTGGGTATCGACAGAGACCGCGTGCCACTCCACATGGTATTTGCCCGCGCGCAATGGCAGGAGTTTGAGCGTCATGACAGTGCCGGACGTGCCGGCGGCTCCGCTGCCGGCAGGCGCGCCCGTGTCATCGGTGATCGTGATGCCACTGAAGGCTGGCTCCAGCGCCTCGCTGAACTCCAACTGCACCTGTGCGGGTGTTTTGTGCAGGACCGTCCCGGCGCCAGGGTTCGCATGCATCAGCATGGCATGGGCGAAAGCGTTGCAAGGATGAAGCAGCAACAACAGGATCAGATGCAACGGAGCCGGTTTCATTTAAACACCGGCGTGCCGAGAGAATGTGGGAAAATATCGTCGATGTAGAAGTGAAGCTGCGCGAGTACCCCGACATTGCTGCCGGTGGCGTGATTGACGGGGAGGATCGCTTCTAATCCCAGCTGGATCTGCTGGCCCGACCAGATGATGCCGGGATTGATGGTGCCGGTGGTTGGCCCGCCGTGGCGATCCAAGGGCGAGCTGAGGCTGAATTCCACCAAGGGTGTTAGCCGCGAAACGAAAGGCCCAAGACCGGTATCCCGCACGTTGCTCTGCAAGTAGAGCAGGCTGTATTCGACGGCGCCGCCCCATTCCGCAGTATGCGGCTCGTCATCGTGGCCTGGGATGCCGTATCCCGCAAAGCCGGTGACCGCGAACGGCCGCAGCCAGCTTGCACTGTCTGGCAGATCGCCGAAGCCTTTGCCGAACTGAATTTTCGGCGTGTAGCTGGAGCGCGAGTCCGCGCCGATGCCATGGGAGCCGCTGCCGCCCACTTCCCAACTGAAGGCCAGCGAGGCGATGAACTCGTGTTCTTCGCTGCGCGCGATCTCCAGAATGGGCGTGACTTCCAGGTTGTCGAAGCCAGAGGCCGATGGGCCGCCGTCCGGCTTCGCATGCACGTAGCCTTCCCCAAACGAGAGGGCGAAACCGGGAAAGATCGATTTTGAGTACTCCAAGGAATACCCGGTTTCGCTCACCGGCTCGCCGGCGTCCAGGTGCCGGAAGATGGAGATGGTGGGCAGCGCTAGTTCGTCGGCGGCGAAGGGATCGTCCGTTGCGATCGTGGCGGGGAAGAATCGGGCGCCGACAATGCCGTGGGCATTGGCGATGGCCGGAGCGAGCGCTGCTCCAAACAGGAGTGCTGCGTGGAAGCGCAGAGTCGTCGAGATCATAAAAGTGCCTCGATGAGAGTGTGCAAAGTGGACGCGCAAGAGCGCGGCGGTTCATGCAGTTCTCAGATGATGGGCGGCGGCGCGCGCGGCGCATGATCCCAATCGCGCGCGGCAAATGCCGGCCTCTCCGAAAACGGAGCTACGGCAAGACCGATCTCAGTGGTCTGGGGCACCAGACTTGGCAGTGCCGCCGGGGGCACGAAATGCGCAGCGGCCGCAAAGGGGCAGGGTGTAGAGTCATGTGTGGGGGCATGGCCGTGCTTGGCGGGAGGCACGGCCGGCATGGCCATACCACGCATCGCTCCCATGCCGGGGCAGGGCATGAGCCCCGAGTGCTGCGCGCCGCCCGTGTTTGGCATCCAGCCCGCAGGCAGCAGACCCCGCAGGAGCATGGCCACGAGCGCCAGCGTGAAGGCGGCGCAGCGATAGGCGGGCAAGCGGGCGATCCCCATTGAGGCGAGATTTCGCCAAGCTCGCGCTTCTGTCAACGCGACGCGTTTAGGTAGTGTCCTATTTTGAATTTTGGCGGCTCACGTATTCGCGGACTGTCTCTCGAATGTCGAGCAGCACCTTGGCCATACCGCCAGCCAGCAGCAGCAAGCACCCAGCGGCCAAATTGGTGACGGCCAAGGCCACATAGCCCCACTGTTCCTGGGTGGCGCACACCCCACCAAAGATGATCGCAGCCACGAAGACGATGCTACCTATTCCGATGAGGAGAGTTGCTGTTTGATCCACCCATTGGAATGGCGGCGGAGGCTTTGGCGCATAAACGGTAGTCGGGTCATACGTCATTTAACTCCGCTCCCTCTGCTCTGCCACAATCGCCGCTTTAACCGCAGCTACAGGGGAATCCACAGGCGGGATGTTCAGGACGGCATAGGTCCGCACCTTCCCGTCTGGTAGTTCGCGTGACCATGCATAGGCGCGTGTAGCTCTGGGATGACCGGTTAGATCGAACACTGCCACGGTTCCCTTAAATGCGGGCTGGCCTTCAAACGTGTCGCTCACCGGGACCGTTTGGGCGAGTGACGCCTTGCCGCCGTGCTGAGACTCTACGGCCTTCTTGAGTTCGCCGGGAGAGACTTCGGTCATTTCTGTTTCTTACGGTATTTCATACCGCCGAACTTGGCGCCGGGCACGCCCTCAATTTCCCCTTTGTCCGCCATCGTGCTGAGGATGCGTTTCATCTTGTCGCTGTCCCTGATGTGGGTGATCTCCCGGGCTTCCTTGTTCCGGATTGTAGGGTGTGTCTCCAAATAATTCATGATTGTTTGCTCCGGAGAAGCAAGCGGCTCATGCCGGATCGTAACTAGCACATCCGAGTCCCGCTCTTCGATACTCGGCTCCCTCAGCCCAAGCTGGTGCATTTTCTCGAATGCGGTGTTAAGACCTTCTCCAACATCCCTGTTGGGCGGATTTGGAAACTTATTTAGAAGCCTGACGATTGCACCGTTTCGAGCAAATCGTTCATTCAAAATGTTATCTGGAGTGATGTGTGCAGGTAGCCTTCCGGGGCTCTGCACTTCGATCCGGTTGTCGAAAATGCGGACATGCACATCATCGGCAATGTGGTAGTCCCTATGGATAACCGCATTCGTAATGATCTCATGCAGCGTTTCCCGTGGATAGGTGATGGCCTCCAATCCGGTCGAGCCCATTCGCTTGATCTTCTCGACTTCCGTAACCGTCTTATCCACCGCCTCTTGAATCTGTTTGTAGAGATGCCCCTCAACCGTGATGGGAATGAACGTCAGTACATCGCGGTACCCTTCTGTCTCGCCAGTCTCATACCGATACACCTTGATCCCGCACCGCTTTGGAAGCTGCGCTTGAGGCTCTTCTGCGAACAAAAGAATGCCCGCTACTGTTGGCTGGTCATTCACGATCAACGATTGTTTTTTAAGCCAAGCTGCGGGCAGGGCACTCGGCACCACATAGCTGAGATACTCTTCTGTAACGGGCGACTCAGTAATCAGCTCTTTAGGCGCTTTCGTCGGATGCCCCTCAAATGAAATCACGCCCTTGGTGTATTCCAACCGGCGCAACTCATCGCTCTTTGTCTGCGGGAGATTTTGGGCTCCGCGACGGATATAAACCTTGCCGTCAGTGGCAGTGATTATGCCTTGTGTACGGTTGACGGTGACGTGTAGTACGACGCCCTTCCGCGTTGGACACCGCATAAATTCGTATTGAAAATCATTGCCGAGGGGGAAGTATTTCTCGAACGCCTGCATGTGGCCGTTCGCCGCTTCGACGTCCGGAAAGCCACTCCATTCACGCTGCTTCACATAACCCCCGAGGATGTTCTCGGAGATGCCGATATAAATTTCCCCGCCGTCTGTGTTGGCAAAGGCCGAGATCGTGTGACTCAGCTTTGCTGGCGCGATGCCGACAGACTTCACATCTAAGAACTGGCCTTCCTCGATCTTTGTGACCAGGTCAGCTTGCTGCTCGCTGATCTCGATTTCCGGCAGGTCAGCGCCGGGAAACATGGAAAATTGGGTTTCGGACATGATTGCCCCTTGCTTCCGGAGAGACGGTATGTAAACTCCGGAAAACGGAATGTCAAATTCCGGAATCTGGACAGGGAGCCTACCGGATGAACCGCCTTTCAGTCGAACGCCGCACCCAAGCGATTAACTCCTTGTGGAGGCAATAGCATCCGCAGCACAGAACGGATGACCGGCATTCACCGGGATACGGTCATGCGGCTGATGGTGGAGGTGGGGGATGGATGCGAGCGGATCATGCGCGAGAAGATGCGCAACCTGCCGTGCGAGCGCATTCAGGTGGACGAGATTTGGTCCTACGTTCGCAAGAAGCAAGCCCGCCTAAAGCCGGGTGAGAGCGTCCGCGCTGGCGATTTCCGGACGTTTGTCGCGATTGATCCCGATACCAAGCTGATCCCGTCCTATCGCGTCGGCAAGCGCACGCGGGAGAACGCGGTTGCCTTCATGCAGGATTTGTCCGAGCGGCTTACGGTCCGCATTCAGCTTTCATCCGACTCCTTGCGCACATACGAAGATGCGGTAGAGCGGGCGTTCGGGGCAGATGTGGACTACGGCCAAATCGTTAAATTCTACGACCATGAGCCTATCGGACCGGGGCGCTATGCACCGCCGCGCGTGACAGGCGCGGAACGCACCATCATCGCGGGTGCGCCGGATTACCGTCATATCTCTACATCGCTGGTAGAGCGGCAAAACCTCACGATGCGCATGCAGATGCGCCGGTTTACCCGCCTCACCAACGGCTTCTCTAAGAAGGTGGAGAACTTGAAGGCGGCAGTGGCCTTGCACTTTGCCCACTACAATTTCGTGCGGCTGCACAAGAGCCTACGGATAACCCCTGCTATGGCAGCGGGTATTTCTGATAGGCTGTGGACGTTGCAGGAATTGGTAGAGGAAACGAGCCGGTAATGACGACCAAAGACTACATCGAGATAGCCGCCGCCCTTACAGGGCCGCTCGGCATCGGCTTGGTGATGTTGCAGCGCCTGAAGACCGGGAGAAGCATTGGCGCGCGAATCGTTCAATTTGTGACCGTTGTTTTGCTATTTCCGGTCGTCCTTATTCTTGGCTTAGAGAAGGTGCTTGATTCCGCCACCATCGGAACCATGCTTGGCGGCGTCGCTGGGTTCATCCTGTCTCGTGTCGGCGAATATGTCCCAGCCGGGGCAAAGCAGGATGATGATTGAAATTAGGACACTACCCGCGTTTACAACAGATAGGCGGGACGTGTGCGACTATGCAACCGCTAGCAAGGATGACCGCGCGACGCAGCTTGGCCAGGAAAGGCAGCTGTTGAAGGAATGCCCGCTTCGCCGCTAACGATTGCTTCATTGCTGTGGCGATAAGGTGTCCTGCAAGTCCGTGAGGGAGACCCATGCTCAAGCAGCTAGCCTGTCTCGCCGCCATCGGTGCAACGCCCGCCTTCGCTGCCGCGCTTCCGCAGCTGGAAGGAAACTACACGTTTTCGGAAAACGACGCCTGCTGGAGTAACGACGGGAAGGGACCATTGTATTTCGACCAAAGAGTCGGGACCGCGAACTTTTCCACGGCGTCTGGCACCTACACGGCGGTGTTCGGCAACAACTACGTCAACAATACAGACGCAGAGTTCCACCACGCCAAGGAGGTTATGCCGTTCACCGTTACGGGGCCGCATGCGATCAGCCTCGCGGGAGGCAAGCCCCAATACGCGCAGTTCGGGCCGTTGCGGAACGGCATTGCCAGCTCGGCCTACGTTCTCGGACTCTTCAAGGATCAGACGAAGAACTGTAGCTTCCAGTACACCTTCACGCAGGCCGCCCCATAGCTCAACACTCCTCTTAGGTCTGCTGGAATGCTGAAGCTGGGGCCAATTCGGCAAGCGCCAGTCGTTGATGATCGTGCGTGAGCGCAACGGCCATTCCCTTCTGGCGGTCTTCAAGTTGGAAGGGCTTGCTGGGCGCGCCAGCGTCTCTTGCCCGGAACCATCGTGAATGCAGACGAAGCCGCGTCATGGGATGCTTTGAATGATCGTTTCGAGATGAAGCGCATCAATCATGCGGAATGCTACAGCGACGGAAAGCTTGTACGAATTGGGCCGAGAGTTATTTCAGCCGTATCCGTCGCGCGGAGATTGGCATTCACCACAAGATTGCTGGCCCGTATGCCGATGAGATGGCGTGGCGTAAAGACACGCGAGGAACGGCGCTCTCAGTATCTCTCACTGGCGAGTGCCGCCGCGCGTTACCCGGTTACCCGCCAGCGGAAAGAGTAGTGGCAACGGCAGAGATTCACATAGGTTGAGATAATTTGTCGCGTACACTACGGCTATTGTTGAGCATGAGCTGCTGATAGCTCTGCGCTTCCGATTACCACTCCGGGGGGCTCCAAAATGATGCTTAGACATGCTTGCGCCGCTGCTGTCGCGGCGCTCATGGTTTCGCCTGCGTATGCGGCTGGCTTGGTCAAGGACCCGTCTTTTGAAAAACCGGTCGTTCCTGACGGTGGCGATCAGGAATTTACTGTTGGTCAGACGTTCAACGGCTGGACGGTGATCGGCGAGACCAATGTTGCCGTTGTCAGTGGCGATCAGACATCTGGGGGGTTCACGCTTCCGGCGAAAAAGGGGGTTCAGTGGCTTGATCTGACCGGAGCCTTCGGCAATTCGGCGACGGGCGTTCAGCAAAAAATTTCCACTCAACCCGGCGCCACCTACACCATTACTTTCTATGTCGGCAACACTTACGACCCTAACGGTGAGCTAGGCATCGACAGCACAGTCCATCTGTTCGTAGATGGCGCCGATGCAGGTACCTTCGTCAACTCCTCGAAGAAGGGGGCTAACACAATGGTCTGGCAGAAATTCTCTACCGATTTTGTGGCCCAGAACACGAAGACAACAATTGCCTTTGTAAACGGCGATCCGTCTTCGGATAACTGCAATGGTCTGGACGGAATTTCGGTTGCGTTAGCTGCAGCCCCGTAGGTCACACCGGCAGGGGGTGACGCAATCACGCAGCGGGAAGCCACCACCACAAGCTCCGCGCCGCCGTTCCGTGCCGTCCACCTTGCCGCGTTTAGCGCGTGAGCGAAGTGTTGCACGGCGCGCAGCTTTGGTTGCAGAGCAAGCCGTCAGTCGATTTCAGCGGCTACTATCAGCGGCACTTGAAGGCGGCGTAACTTGCCGGAGCGGGTGTCTTAATTTGTCCCGCGCATCACCCGCTCGTAGATACGATATTCTTCGGACCAACCCGTAACGTATACGCCAGGGTTTGCGAAAAGATGGGGACCGATCCTGTGCTGCCCGGCCTCCCCTCGCCGGCCCAGTCCCGGCTATTTTAGGGGCAGTTCAGGCCGGTGGCCATTGTTCTTCTTGCGGATATGTATGGCTGGGGGACTAGGATTCGAACCTAGACAACCAGAGTCAGAGTCTGGGGTCCTACCGTTAGACGATCCCCCAACGGCTGTGGGGAAATAGAACCCGTCTCTCAGCAAGTCAAACCTCGGGCAGTTCGGTGTGCTTTTTAGGATCCAAAGCAGCAAAAGGGCTGACCAGGGGCTCGCGCGCGCCAGCCTTGCATGTCATCAATCCGGTTCCATGCCTCGTCTGAATCCCGCCGGACATGTTCGGGTCAGAACCGCCAAGGGCCGCAAGCCTTCCTCGCAGCGCTGGCTGGAGCGCCAGCTGAACGATCCCTTCGTTCG
The DNA here is from genome assembly GCA_019242395.1 of Alphaproteobacteria bacterium. GTDB lineage: Bacteria > Pseudomonadota > Alphaproteobacteria > Micropepsales > Micropepsaceae > Rhizomicrobium. Next base: position 8,554 of record JAFAVP010000106.1, read on the forward strand.
CGAAGCCAAGGCCAAGGGCTACCGCTCCCGCGCCGCGTTCAAACTGGCGGAATTGGACGACAAGTTCCACTTTCTGAAGCCCGGCGCGCGCGTGCTCGATCTCGGGGCTGCGCCTGGCGGATGGAGCCAGGTGGCGGCAAGACGGGTGGGCGAAAACGGCGTGGTGGTCGCTGCCGACATTCTCGAGATGCCACCGCTGCCCGGCGTCACAACGTTGAAGTTGGATTTGTCGGAACCTGGTGCTTTAGCATCGCTTGAGCACGCGCTGGGCGGGCCCGCCGATGTTGTCCTGACAGACATGGCGGCCCCGACAACAGGCCACCGCGCCACCGATCACCTGCGGACAACGGCGCTGCTGGAAGCCGCCATCGATATCGCCGCGGCAATGCTCAAACCCGGCGGCACTTTCGTCGGCAAAGCCTTTCAGGGCGGGGCCGGCAGCGACCTGCTTGCGCGCATCAAGCAGACATTCCGCGAGGTGAAGCATGTGAAGCCTCGTGCCTCCCGCGCCGAGTCGGTAGAACTGTACCTTGTCGCACTGGGATATCGGGGCTGACCCGTATGCCCGGTTTGTTTCTCTGCGAGTCTGCCGCTAAGAAGCCCCCGCACGCGAACTGAGCAGCTCATGATCATATCGTTCAGCAAGAACTTCATCTTCATCCGCACCCGGAAAACCGCAAGCAGCACGATTGAAACCGTGCTGCGCAAAGGGTTGGAACCGGGAGATGTGTTCGTGCGCGCCGGCGGGCTTCGTCACCGGAAGGACCGCACCCCTGAGCAAAAAGGGGCACACTCGCCTCAAGCCGTTCCAGTCAATGAAGGTGAAAACGTTGCAGGCCATATGGGCGCGGCAGACGTTCGCAAGCTGGTGCCTGCTTCATTCTGGAACGGCTGCTTCAGATTCACTTCCGAGCGGCATCCCTACGAAAAGGCAGTGTCTCTCGCTCACTACAATTTCGGCAAGGTTAAGAACAGCGAAGGTGACTTCTCGGAATTTCTCGAAGAGACCGTCCAGCGAGGCAATTACCGGAGCTTCGACCAGTACGCGATCGATGGAGAAGTCGTAGTCAGCGACTTTATACGCCACGAGACGCTTGTTGAGGACTTGCGGCGGATCGGCGAGAGGATCGGCGTAGCAGTCCCGGCTGAGTTGCCCCGGAAGAGAACGGGCTTTCGGACCGACCGCCGGCCAGCTGCCGAGGTTCTTTCGGACGAGCAGAAGCAGCAGGTCTTTAGAACGTGTCGCGAAGAATTCGAACTTCTGGGATATGCACCGTAGAGGTTGGGTGCGGCGGCGGCTGGTCGATCCGAACAGGGTCCGGCTCCTTGAGATTGACTGCCGTCTGCGCATTCGCATTCCGCGCGAACTCTGTGGCTACCCGTGCGGTGATCTCACCATACAGCCGATGATAGACACTACGATGAAAGTGCCCCCTACCGCGGCGCTCCTCCTCGCTGGCCATTTCGGAAATCCCGATTGGAATAATGCGGGGATTTCTTGCCGCCACTCGGTGAATGATTTCATTCAGTTGCTGTATACGCCTGTTCAGTTCCGTTCCGCGCTCATCTCGCTTTTTTGTCTCCTGCGCCAAGAGCGCGAACATCAGAGATCCATCCGAAACGAAAGCGGAAATAATTTCGAAATTCTGCTGCAGTGTCTCGGGCGGCAATACTCCAATATGTTCGAAATTGTTGCGCAGATAGCGCAATGCGTTTTGGGCGCGCTCGGGCATGTCTTCAAACTCAGGCGTGCCAGGAGCGGGATCTATCATGGGGTCGATTTCTTCGGTCCCGATCTTGACCTTGTAGGGAACCATGAGTCCCGTTGCTTTATGGCGGTAAACGATCGGCTGAACGTCCACCCAACTGCTTAGGATGCGAACGCCTTGCGGCCCATTGAATCGTGTCTGAAAATCTTCGGCCTCAAATCCCAACTCTTGCAGAATCTTCATTTGCGCGGGTGACACGCCGTCAAGCGCATGCCGCAGCATAAGGGAATGATCCACGCGGATGTGATGGACGGAATCGCGTATTGTGTTGAACTCGCCCGTGATCTCCTGCGCTTGCATCTGAAAGTAGTGCAACAGCGGGGAAACCGCGCAAGCTCCGCGAATTACGACGGGCGGCAATGACGTGCGAGTGACGGCCACCTCTGCGGTATCATCCGGTGTTGAGATCTGGATCCAGTCAGGAACTGCTGCAGTCGCCAGGTTCGTCAGAACCTCGCCGGCTACATCGAGATCGGGCCGTCCGAATCGTTCGTATAACCAAGC
>JAFAVP010000181.1 GCA_019242395.1 Alphaproteobacteria bacterium
GGTCGCCGTGTATTCCATGTTTGTCTGCAGCCAGAGCGGCAACAGAACGATGCTCGCGAAGAAGGCTCCGAAGCCGACGGCGTATGTTGTGGCTGCCGCTGTGAAGCCGCGATGACGGAACACCTTCAGATCGACGATCGGGTTCTTCTCGGTCAATTCCCAGATCAGAAAGGCTGCAAACCCGATTGCCGCGACAACACCAAGAACCTGAATCTCTGGGGCGTTGAACCAATCCTTGTTGCGGCCTTCATCGAGAAGGATTTGCAGCGCACCGACCCAGATCACGAGGAGTGCAAGACCAACCTTATCGATGAAGGCCTTTGTTGTCGGATCGGGCTGTCCCCTCAGAAGCTGGACAAGCAACAGTCCGCCTGCGGCCGCCACCGGCACTTTGATGAAGAAAATCCATTGCCAGCCAATACTGTCGCAGATGATGCCACCAAGAATTGGGCCGGCGACTGGGCCGACAAGTGTCGTCATGGCCCAAAGCACCGTGCCCAGCGTCGCTTTTTCCCGCGGGAAAACGCGCAAGAGCAGCATCTGCGAGAGCGGCATGATCGGCCCGCCAACCAACCCGAGAAGCACCCGCATACCAAGCAGCATCGGGAGCGATGTTGAAAGACCGCAAAGCAGCGACACGCCCGCAAACGCGATGTAACAGGTGAGGAAAACACGCTGCGCGCCGAACTTTTTGGAAAGCCATCCGGTCAGGGGCACCGTAACGGCCTCCGCCACGGCATAGGCGGTGATCACCCAAGTGCCTTGCGTCGATGATACACCAAGCGCGCCGGCAATCGTCGGCACAGACACGTTGGCTATGGTGGTGTCGAGCACCACCAGGAAGTTGCCGAGGCCGATCAGGAGTGCTGCGCAAAGCAGCGTTCCTCCCGTCAGCGGCTTCGCCTGCTCAGGCGCCGCAGTCGCATGAGTCATAACACGCCTGCATCAGCTGGAGACGTTGACGTCGACGTTCATCGAGAGGCCGACCTGCAACGGGTGTTGAGCCAGTTGCTTTGGATCGAGGGCGATGCGTACCGGAAGCCGTTGGACAACTTTGATCCAATTGCCCGTCGCATTTTGCGCCGGAACCACGGCAAAGGCTGCGCCCGTGCCACCCGAAAATCCCACCACTCGGCCTTGGTAGACAATCTTGTCGCCGTATAGATCGGACGTGAGCGTCGCCACCTGTCCGGGATGAACTTTGGCGAGTTGCACTTCCTTGAAATTGGCATCGACATAGGCGGCCTGGAGAGGCACCACAGCCATCAAGGGCGTGCCCGCCTGGACCCGTTGCCCAACCTGCACTTGGCGCTTTGAAATCACCCCGTCGATCGGTGCGCGCAGCACGGTCCGCGAAAGATCAACACGGGCTTGCTGGGAGGCCGCCTGCGCGGCGCGGAGATTTGCAACCGCGGTGTCGTAGGCATCCTGTGCGGCGGTCAGTTCATCGCCGGACACCGAGCCCGTAGCGACCAAGGCGCGGCGCCGCTGCAGGTCAATCCTGGCCTTGGTCAGGTTGGCCTTCGCCGCGGAAAGCCCTGCCTGGGCTCGCATGCACGCGATCCGGAAATCCGTGTCATCCAGCCGAACGAGGACATCGCCTTGGCGCACATGTCGGGTGTCATCCACGAGCACGTGGCTTACCGGTCCGCCGACCAGCGGTGTTACCTGTGCAATGTCGGCGCCGACGTATGCGTAGTCGGTCGTTGCATGGCGCGAACCGATGAATTCATCGTAGGCGTAGTAGCCGCCGCCAAGAATAGCGACCGTCGCGGCGAGACCGGCAAATAATTTTTTCCGTTTTCCCTTTGATGAACCGTCCGCGGAAGCTTTTGACGGCTCTTTATCGGTGTGGGTTGCGGTTTCCTGATCGAAGAGTTTTGCAATGTTAGACATGTTCTCCATCCTCCTTAAGAGCGAAAGCCACCGCCGAGGGCCCTAACGACCGCGACATCCTGAGAAAGATCGCGGGCTTCGAGATTGGCGACGCGCCGGCGCTGAAGGACGAGCGTGTCCTCCGCCGCAAGCACGTTGAGATACGGTGAAAGGCCGCCTTGGTAGCGCAGCTTCGCTGTCGTGTAAGCGGCTTCGCTTTCTTTCAAAGCTGACCGAGCATGAGCGAGTTCGGTATCGACTTCGCGCTCACTGGAGAGCGCGTCGGCGGCATCCCGCATCGAGTTGACGAGCGTTTTGTCGTACATGGCGACGGCTTCATCGTAGCCCGCGCGCGCGCCACGATAGGCGCCTTCAATCCGCCCGCCATCAAAGATCGGAAGATGAATGGCAGGCCCAATGGCGCCAATGAGTGAGGTGTGCTCGAACACCTTACTGATATCGAGCGATTGGAATCCGATCAGCCCATTGAGGTTGATGTTCGGATAGAAGTCTGCATGCGCGACCTTGATCCTTTCGGATGCGGCCTCCGCACGCAACCGCGCCGCGACGAGGTCGGGCCGCCTGCCGATCAGGTCTGCTGCAAGTTTTGCCGGCAGGTCCGGACGATGGAACCGCTTCGCCTGCGGAAGCGGCACCTCCAGCCCGCGATCCGGGCCTTTGCCGAGCAGCGCAGCAATCTGGTTGCGTACGATGCTGATCTCGCCGTCGATGACATCCTCATCGGCGCGCGCGGAATCCGCGTTCGCCCGGGCCTGCGATGTGGCGCCCCGGTTTTCCAGCCCTTGCGACTCGCGCTGATCGAACAACCGCGCACTCTTGTCACGGATTTGAACCGCGTCTTCCGCCGCCGCCTTGTCCGAGGCAAGGCGCACGAGTTCCGCATAGGCGCTTGCAATGGATGTCGAGATGGCAAGGCGCGCTTCGGCCATATCGACTTCAGCAGCTGCTTCCTCTGAGGTCGCGGCAGCCAAAGCCGCATGGTTCTTCCCATAAAGGTCCAGTTCGTAGTTGAGACTTGCAGCGAGCTGCGTGTTCGTGTGCCAGCCATGCGGCAAAGACGATTTGATCTGGTCGGGGAAACCCTGATTGAGGCTCTGCTTCACGGCTTCCGACGACCCGTCAAAGTTGACGGTGGGCACGAGATTGGCGCCAACCTGCTGTGCGACCGCGCGGGCTTCGCGCAAGCGTGCGCTCGCGATTGCTAGATCGGGCGAGGCATCCAGGGCTTCAGCCATCAATTGGTTGAGCTCAGGATCGCCGTACGCCTGCCACCATTTGTCTTCCGGCCAAAGCCCGCTCTGATTTCCGAAACTCTTGGTCGTTTGCAATTGCTGGGGTGCTTCAAGTTCCGGCTGTGGCCCAAGGTCGGGAGCGCAGGCCGCAAGGCACAGGGCTGCCGCCAGCGAGAAATGCCTCGCCGAAGCGCCTAGCAATAATGATCGTAATTTCCTCATCCACCACTCCTGGATAAGTGGACTGTATGGTCCATTTATAGTGCGGCGGCACTTAGGCCGTCAACCTATAACTGTACCCATTGGTACACAAAAATCAGGGAGCGGCCATGCAGCTGGTGCATAAATGGACCTACAGGTACAATAATGATTGACCCATCTTGGAGTAGAATCTATTTGTTCGCGGCGAACAGAGGCAATGTGATGCGAGTCAAGACGGACGAAAGGCGAAGCGCCATCCTGGAGGCGGCCGCCCAAGTGTTCCGGGAAGAGGGATACGACCGCGCGAGCATGTCCATGATCGCGGAGCGCGTTCGAGGTTCCAAAATGACTCTATACAGCTACTTCCCATCGAAGGAGGAGCTGTTCTGGGCGGCGATGGTCGATGCCGTGTCCGCTCAGCGGGGAGAAAAGGTGTTGGCTATCCTCGATTCATCGGAGCCGGATGTGGCCAAGGTGCTGCGAGACTTTGGTGAGGCGTACCTGCGGCTTTTCACGGCTCGAGCGGCGATCGCCATAACGCGCACTGCGGTGTCCGAGGGCGCGGCCAACAAGGCTCTGAGCTCACTTCTGTACAACCGTGGCCCAAAGCGCGTTTTGGATGCGCTCACATGCTATTTGGCGCAACTCCAAAAAAAGGGCCTTGTCTGTGAACTGGACCCCCTGATTGGGGCCGTGCAGCTCAAGGGCCTTTTCGATGCCGGCATCGTCGAGCCACTTCTGTTCGGAACCAGGCCTGAATTGAACCAGGCGCGGGCGGTAGAAGCTGCCGTTAGCACTTTCCTTCGTGCGTATGACTCCGCCTAACCTACGTCGCAGCGGGTGCACTCGCCTAGAAAACTCGTTACCGCCGTGGGGGTGGCCGCACTCCGGCGGCGTCAATTCCATTACAACGCGATGGAGGACTCAATGAAGCGATGTAATCTTTACACTCAGGCAGCTATTTGGTTAGGGGCCCTGCTGCTTCAGTCACCGATATCCGGAGCGGCATTGGCAGACAAGGCCTACACTTCGCAGTTTCTCGGCGAGGACAGCTTTACCACGGTAGGCGACAACTATTTTCTGCCCCTGCTTCCGGGATATTTCCAGGTGCTGGAGACGCCGAATGGCAAGGTCAAGGTCACGGTCACCGTCACCAATCGGACAAAAAAGGTGGCCGGCGTCGAGACACGCATTGTGACGGAGAACGAGGAGAAAAACGGCGTTCTATTCGAGACAACAGACAACTACGAAGCCGTTTCGAGCAAGACGGGCAGTGTCTACTATTTCGGCGAATACGCGACCCAATACAAGGACGGCCAAGTGGTCGGCCATAAGGGCTCTTGGCTGGCCGGCGAGAACGGCGCGACGTTTGGCATGCTCATCCCCGGCGTAGCGCTTATTGGTGCACGTTTTCAACAGGAAAACGCTGCTCCCATTGCTCTCGACCGTTCAGAGATCATCAAGGAAGATGTTGCCGTGACTCTACCCGCTGGGTCGTTTACCGGATGTTTGAAGGTTTTCGACACAGACGGTCTTGACCCTAGTGCGCCGCCGGAAAAGAAAATCTATTGTCCCGGAATCGGCAACGTCGTCGATGAGACGCTGGTCCTCACTCAGTATGGCCAGCACTGAGAATTCGAACAGCGGCCCGGAGCTGCTTCGGGCCGCTGTGCGCGGTGCTAATGCCTCGCCCGTTTGGCCCCCGCCGGAGGGGCACAGCTGCTCACGCCTTCGGTGCAGAAGAATCCTTCTGTGATGGTCTGATTCCCGCTCTTCTCCGTGCTGAGAATCTCGAAAAGATATTCGGTCGCAGGTTTCAGATACTGCCTGGGAACGGCCAAGCTCGTTTGTGTTGCCGGCACATCAATATCGAGTTGCGGAGTCACCTCTCCACCGTTCTCGTACACGATTGCATGATAGCCGATGATGTCGACCGGGCCCAGGTAGGGCAGAATCGGACGGGTCACGGGTTTCCAGCGGAGCACGACGTGTTGCGCGGGGAGTATGTCTCCGTTTGAGGGAGCCGTAACTTTGGCACCGGCTGGGATACGATAGGTCAGTCTATCGACGCCTTGGATCAGAACGCCCTTGTGCAGTCCCGCAAACGTGTAGAGCCCTGATGGCCAAGCGGCCAATAGATCGGCAAGTGTGCTGGTCCCTTCTTCTTTGGATGGCGCGCAGCCAAGCGCGTCGATCAACTCCACGATTTGAGGTTCTATCCCCTCCAAGAATCCTTCGGTCTGACCGCCGGTTGCTTTCATCCCGGCGGCGCTTTTGAAGCTGTAGACCTGATGTCCATCAGGATCAGTGACGCTTCCTTCCGTCAAACCTTCGGTATCGAAGCCGATCTGGATGCCCATGTCGCAAGCAGAAGCGTTGGTTTCAAAATGGACGTTCGTCACCTTGAACTTGTTCCCGCCGCCTGCGGCAGGAACAGAAGCTACGCTGGTGAAAGCGGTGCTAAAGAGCAGAAAGGCAACGCCCATGTGCCTTTGCATGTGATCCTCCCTAGTTGAGTGCTTTTTCTCTGCTGGGAACAAACACGAGAGCGCCCCGCATTTTTAAGCTTTCGTGAAATCCCGAAAGCAAGTAGATGCAGAAGATGTCAATGGATACTCCATTTCGAGCGCGTGGCAGACAGGTCTTAAGGTCCACCGTTGAAAAGAAGGGAGCGATCTCGCGAAGCTCGCGATCGGGATGTTGTGTCACGTACAGCAGAGGCTTCCTTAGCAGCGTCGCGGAAGGAACCGGTGCGTCCGACCAACGGTATCCTTCGGTGACTTGCAACACCGGCACCTGCGGTCGGACATAGAAGGAGAGCCAACCGGACGTCACGTACCGGGTTGTAAGAAGTGCACCTGCATGGTGGGTTTCAGCAATCAATGCGACTTTCCTGGCCACGGGCTCGAAACCGACCGCTGTCATACGTGCAATGGGATCGGATTTGCCAATCGGGATAAGGCCCGTCCATGTCTGAAGGTAGGACACAGCAAGCAACAGCGATGCAGTGGGCAGCGCAAAGCGATGGCAGACTGCGATGAAATGGCGAAGTCCCTCGCGTTTCGACTCCGCCGAAGCAGCCAGAATGGCGAGGGACGGATAGATGAAAGATGGCCAGTTGCCCTGCACCCGGTCATGCAACGAGTGGAAGGCGAAATAGAAGGCAGCTGGCCAAATGACGGCCACAGCAATGGAAACGGGTCTTCTCCATGTCCGTAGGCGCGAGTTTAGCGCAAGACCTATTCCGGCAAGAGCAAGAATGAAAGGTGATGCGAGCGCGATCTGGGCGCCGATGAACTCCAGGATGTATGTGAGCCCCGGTCTGCCGACGACAATGCGCCCAAACTGGTACTTGAACGACATCCACCCATGCGCCTCGTTCCAGATCAGATTGGGACCGAAGCAGACAGAAGTGATGAGCGCGGCTACATAGGGCCATGGCGATGCGAGCCAGCGCCTGCCCTGGGGAGAGGCCGCGGTCCACAAGACCAAGCTCAGTCCAAGAAAGAAACTCGTATATTTGGCGAGGGCCGCCGCTCCCACGGCCGACCCAGCGGCAAGCCACCACCCGCCATTTCCCGTCACCTGCAATTCTACGACTGCGAGCAGCAAAACAGCCGCAGCGGCCACTACGAAAATGTCAGGAGTCGCTGCCATCCCCTGCGACGCCATCATCAGAGTGGCATTCAAATAGGCGCACGCCAGCCAGGCTCGCGATCTGTCGGGCATAAGGAGGGCGGCAGCGCGAAAAACGGCCCATGAGGCTGCGACCGAGGCGACAAGGGACGCTAGCCTCACGCCGAGTTCGGTGTCGCCCAACAGAAACGTGCCCGATCGTATGGCAAAGGCAATCAGGGGCGGATGCTCAAAATAGCTGATGGCCAGACGTTTCGACCAAAGCCAGAAATATGATTCATCGAAAGAGAGAGGGAGGTAAGCCGCGGTCCCCATTCTAAGGAGCGTGAGGGCGGCGATCAGGACGAAGGTGCCTGATACCTGCGGCAGCGTCCGCTCGGCGGCAAGGGGCATATCCCTGGCGTCCGCAGATGAAAACATTTTCATAAACCGGTATCGTCCTTTTCAGACGCCGCGGCAGCGTCCGCGCCACACTCTTGACCAACAAATCTTTTGCCGGAACCTGCACGTACTGGGAAGGGTCTTTGATGCCGTCCGAGGAAGCCTCGCGAAATGCGCGCGTGACACCGATGCAGGAGCTACCTGCAAGCCGCGCACTGCAGCCACAACCGTGTAGCGACGCGGAGTACGATTCCATCCGCTACTCGATCGTGATTCCCTTCTTCAACGAACGCGCGGTTCTGCCTGCTCTGTTGCCAAAGCTGGACGAGTTACTTTCGATGCTCGATGGAACCAGCGAAGTGATCTTCGTAGATGACGGAAGCCAGGACGGAAGCGCAGAAATCATTCGATCGCATGCAGTTCATCGGCCTGGTTACAAGGTGCTTCAGCTGTCCCGAAACTTCGGCCACCAAGCCGCGATCACGGCGGGGATGGATCACGCATCGGGACAGGCGGTGATCATAATGGATGCCGATCTTCAGGATCCGCCGGAGCTCGTGCCGGAGATGATTCGCAAGTGGACAGAAGGCTACGACATTGTCTGCGCCCAGCGAGTTGCGCGAGACGATGAAACTTGGTTTAAGCGCAGCACGGCTTGGTTTTTCTACCGTGCACTCCGCCTGCTGACGCCGGTCGAAGTGCCGCCAGATGTAGGCGACTTCCGGCTTGTGGACCGGTCGGTTCTGGATTCCTTCACGACCATGCATGAGCGGGATCGTTTTGTTCGAGGCATGTTTGCCTGGATGGGGTACCGCCAGATTGCAATCCCCTTCAGCCGCCCGGATCGCTTTGCCGGGGATACCAGATACCCGTTCCGTAAGATGTGCGCGCTTGCCATGAACGGTATTCTTGGCTTTTCCGATGTCCCGCTTCGCCTAGTAATATGGTTTGGTATGATCGTCTCTGCAATCGCAGTCATGTGCGGGATTTATGCGATTGTGCTCCGCTTCAGCCATGCCGATCTGGTACCAGGTTGGGCATCGACGATTGTGGTCGTTGCTTTCCTCGCCGGAGCAAACATGTTGATGACAGGCATCGTCGGACTTTATGTGGGGAGGATTCATCGCGAGGTCAAAGGCCGCCCGCTGTACCTTGTGCGCTCGGCCTTTGGCTTTCGGCCGGAAGCATCGAGACGGCCAATGTCTCGGGAAGCTAATCTCGCGGCTCGGCAGCCCAGCTGAACGATAGTCCGATGGTGCGGGGCCTAGGCGGCGTAATTTGTCGCTCGAACGGCAGAGTGAACGGATTCCCGAATGCGAACGTATTCCCGCGATCATTGGTCAGATTCTCGGCAAACAAGATGCCTTGCCAGCACCCTTCGACAAGACCGAGCCGTACACTTATCAGTTGGTAATTTCCCATTGCCGGCGTCGCGTCGTTAAAGCCGAGATGAGAGCTGCCGACGTAATTGTAACCGAATTCTGCGAACGCATTCAGGTTCGACGCCAATTCTCGGTCATACCGTGCAGAGAGTCCAAATGTGATGGCAGGCGCCCCAGGCAAATTGCCTTCGGTGGTTACCAACAGCGGGTTTGTGTTGGACAGACCGGCATCGCTCCAGAAGACGTTGCCGCTGAGGTGCAAACTGGGCAATACCTCCCCGCTTCCTTCGGCTTCGAAACCGAGATCGCGCACATTGCCGGCATTGAGGATATAGAACGCGCCATCCGGGGCAATCTGATCGGTCTGGACGTTACGCCATTCAGCAAAATAGACGGCCGTGTTTGCGACCGCGCGCCCGTCGAACAACCGTACCTTTGCGCCAATCTCATAATTTCGCAGAACATCGGAGTCGAATGACGGGTCCGCGTCGCCGGAGGCCCCGGGGGGGCCGTCGACATTCAGTCCGCCCAGCCTGTATCCCTGTGAGTAGCTAGCATAAAACGTCGTGTCATAGTTGGGCCGGTATGCAAGGGAGGCTTGAGGCGCGAAACCGGTTTGGCTGCTGTTGCCGTGAAACTGGGGTGTCCCTGCCAGAACCCCTTCTGTTTCTGCGCTAACGTTGTGTGAAGCATCGAACGCACGCGCGCCGGCGGAAATGGAAAACTGATCGGAAAGGTTGTACGTTGCCTGTCCGAACAGCGCCGCTTCGTTGGTGCGGTCGTTGCGCAGCTCAGATCTACCATCGACCGCAGTGTGCGCCGGTCCGGGTCCGACGAGACGTGAGCTAAGGTCCTCATCCTCATGCGATAGGAAGATGCCGGCCAGCCATTGCCAGCGCCCCGCGTGTGTCGAAGACAATCTGGTTTCATGCGAGAATGCCCGTATACCTCGGGCGTAGTCGAATGGCGCCGGACCAAATGGCAGGCCCGTCAATTCTGGCCATGCGAGGCTGGCGTCGAAACGTTCCCCAAAGTTGCGGTCGACGAAGCTCGATGTTGATTCGAGGCTGAGCCCACCAAAGGAATCCTCTGCGCTGACGCTCGCCAGGAGAAAATCATCTGAGTGCGGTTCGGAGAGATAGTTGTCGCGCCTGTTGGCGCCCAAGTCTTGATCATAGTATTGAGAGTCGCCCGAGCGCGTCCGCTGGTAGGAAAGATGCGTGGATAGAGTCCAGCCGGCTGTCAGTTGCCATGCTGCCGCCGTGCGCAAGCCTGCGATGCGGGCATCGTTCGTGTCCTTCCGATGCAGTCGTAGCTCATCGACGTAGCCGCCCAAATCATCGGCATACCCGACCAGACGTACAGCGAACTGATCGTCGAGCAACGGCAGGTTAAGTATCGCCTCGGCACTCGCCGAGGGCACACCGCCGAAGGTGAGAGAGGCATCCCCACCGGCGATCAATTCCACTCGATCAAACAAGGGCTCCCGCGTGACAATCCGCACGAGGCCGGTAAGGGCGCCCGCGCCATAAAGCGAACCTTGCGGGCCCCGCAGCACTTCGACTCGTTCGACATCCACCAATCGCAGATTTGGATCGGGAGCATCCGAAGCGATAGGCGAGTCGTCTAGGTATAGGTTCACCACAGATTGACTGAGCCCGGGAAGGACGCTGTCGGTCAGTCCTCGCACGAACAGCTTGTCTTCTCCGGGGCCCAGGTTCGTTGCCGTCAGGCCGGCAACTTCCGAGGTAAGGTCCTGCGCGGTCTTCACATTGAAGAGCTGCATCCGCGTCCCGTCCGCTATCGCAACGGAGCGCGGCGCGGACTCTGCAACTTCGTGTATTTTGCTGGCGGTCACCACCACGCGTTCGGTTGTCCCGTGTTCTGGGAACGCTGCGAACCTCCGATCTTGAGCAGTGATCTGAACTGAGTTCCGATCCACCAAATGGAAGGTCAAGCCGCTGCCGGCCAACAGCCGCTGGAGTGCAGCCTCTGGTGTAAATCGCCCGTCGATGGGATTGCTCGCCGCCCCGCCAACGTCCACTCCGGAATCGCTGATGGACAGCTCGGCCTGTACGGCAAAATCGACCAACGCGTCCGCTATCGGTTTGGATGGAATGTGAAAGACCCGCGCCACATCGTCCCCGGAAGCTTTTCCGCCAGCCCCGGCCACGACAAGGCCTATTACAAACGCGCAAGCGAGTCGGAAATACCGCATGTCTGCGGCCTCGCTGAACCCCGCCCTTCTTAGGGCTTCATCGCCGCGGCCCGCAACCGGATGCTTCCATCCGAGACATGGACGGCGACAATCGGTAAAAAGGCCGTAAGTTGAGCGATGGCGGCAGCTTGGTCGCGTATGTGCAGTACGCCGGAAAAGCGCAAGGAAAAAGGCGCACCGGGTTCCACAATGATAGGAATGCGGAAGTACCGGTTCAGGTCACCTATAACGCGTGTAAGCGGCGCGTCCTGGTACACAAGATAACCGCTTTGCCAGGCGGTAACCAGTTTCGGATCGATCCTATCGCGTTCGGATGAATTGGTTCCTTCCGTGTGTCTGACACGGTCGCCCGCCCTGAGAATGACGGACTCAGCGTCACTGACGCGCCCTACGGCAATCTGGCCCTCCGCGACGGCAATGGTGACCTCGCCAGAGTTGCACAAAACGTCAAACACGGTTCCGATGTCACGGACCTCACGGTCCCCCGCCCTTACAAGAAACGGACGCTCCCGATCAGGCCTTATCCGGAAAACCGCCTCGCCGCGGTCGAGAATGACATACCGTTTGGTGGCGCCGATTTGGACCGTAATCGAGGTATCGGTGCTCATGTCGATCATCGAGCCATCGGGAAGATGCACGGTTCGCGATTGTCCGATCGCGGTTGCGTAGCGCATCGCCTGGGGAGCCCGAGTAGCGACCGGAATAACGATCAGCAAGCTGGCAGCCATCATGGCCGCACCGGCCATCCAATTGTGCGCGCCAAAGCGGCCTAGCCCACGAGGCTGTGCCCCGACAGGACGCCAAGAGTCGGAGTTTTTGGGCTTCGTCTCCTCGAGGAGGGCGGCACTCAGATCCGTATCCAAATCCTCAACTTGGTCGAAGACCGAGCGGTTATTGGGATCGCTTTCGATCCAAACGGCAAACTCCTCAAAGTCCGATTCGCAGGCCGTCGGCGAGCTAAGCCTTAAGTGCCATGCCACTGCATCCTGCACCGTACGTTCAGGCTGCATTCTCGCATGTAGGGGACTGTGCACCAGGGAGGCCGTATTATCCTGATCGTCAGACGCCACTGCACGGTTCTCCCCACCGCGCAGCCCCTTCAGCCGAAAGGAAAACCATTAGGCGTTGTAATTCAGTCACGGTGGACGCGCTTGGTTAGATGCTGAAGGGCAGTGTGCATATGCTTCTCGACGGTGCGTCGCGAAATACCGAGCGCCTCAGCGACCTCGCGGTGGGGCATCGCTTCAAATTTGTGCATACGAAACACACGCTGGCATTGTGGCGATAACTCCGCGAGAGCATTTCTCACTTGCACCAGCAATTGCCGTGCGGCCAAGGAAGAATCGGCTGGAGGCGCATCGAGAACAGCGGTTCCCGCCTGAATAGTGTACTGAGTTTCGGCCCAAAGGCCTTCTCGTGCCCGCGCTCTCGCACGATCGCGGCGGTGGTCCCGCGATACATTCATGGCCATCCGAAAAAGGTAAGCCCCGCGATCTTTGATCTCGGCGGCAGTTTGGGCGCGCGAGAGCCGAATGAACATCTCTTGGAGAGCATCTTCCGCATCGGCAGTGTTTCCCAGACGTGCGATGAGAAAACGCCCGATCTTTTCGCGTCGAATAAGGAATTCTTCCAGGAGAGCAGGCGTTGCCTGCGTCCTAGTAAGCAACTCCCCCTGTATCAAGCGAGTTCATCCTCTTCGACAGAGTCGTTGTCGAGCTTACATCATGGACAGGAGATGGCCCAGCCGCATCTTGACCGGCGCTTGAAGATTTCAAACGGCCTGCAGGCTTTCCAAGCCACAGATCACCGCCTTGCGACGAGCAAGCCCTGGCCGAGCTGAAGCAGGAGAACGCCGAAGGGTCTTCACAGCGGATAGGCCGTAGATCTCCCACTGTCGCGCACATTGATCTCGCCGCTATTGCGGATTCTCCAAGCTGAACGTTTCGGATTCGTCGTCATAGGCAAAGAGTTCTCCAAACCGGCCCCAGGCGGTGACTGCATCCACAGTAGCTTCGGCCGCGTCCGCGGTCATGTAGTCTTCCAACTCATCCTCAAAGCGGCTCCGGGGTGCGGTATGGCTGGCACGTTCATCCAGCACACGCCGGATGTGGCAGGCCAGCGGAACGTAGCTCATCAGGGCACGCGCAAAAATCTCCTTCCGAACGTTGTTATCTTCCTCGGCGAAGCGCTTGCCCATATGCGTCAGCCGGATGTCACCACCCTCGATCTCTACCAGACGCAGCATCTGTAGCGTTTCCGCCACCGGAAACAGCTCATCCACTTCCATCTGGAGATCGGCCGCTAGCTCAGGCAGATCGGCCTTACCGTTATAGGGCTGTGCAGCCAACGCCTCGATAAGCCCCGCCAGCAAGTTGGTTGAGACCGTAGGCAAGATCGTGCCAAGACCAGTGCCGGGAAAGCGTTCTCGCCGCTGTGCGAGTTGCTCCGCGCGTTTCGCCGTCATTTCCGTGTAGATGCGGTCCACCAATGCAACGAAAGCGGGATCCTGACGGTCGCGCGGATGAGGAAGGCCGATCTTGATTTCCGTGACCACACGGCCGGGGTTGGTAGAGAATAGAAGAACCCGGTCGCACATCAGCACGGCTTCCTCGATGTTGTGGGTGACGAGGATGACGCCTTTGATCGGCAGCTGGCCTTCCTGCCAAAGATCAAGAAAGTCCGTACGAAGATTTTCCGCGGTCAGAACGTCAAGCGCTGAGAACGGCTCGTCCATGAGGAGAATATTGGGGTGCACGACCAGAGCCCGGGCGAAACCCACGCGCTGGCGCATGCCGCCCGATAATTCCCGCGGATACGCGGATTCGTAGCCGTCCAGCCCAATGAGATCGATGGCAGCGAGCGCTCGCCTGCGGATTTCCTCCGTAGGTAGGCCGAGCGCCTCCAGCCCCAACTGGACATTTTCTAATACAGTCAGCCAGGGGAATAGCGCAAAACTTTGGAAGACCATTGCGATGCCGGCCGCAGGCCCACTTACGGTCTGACCGAGATAGGTGACTTGACCGGCGCTGGGCTGCGACAGGCCGGAAATGATGCGCAATAAGGTCGATTTGCCCGAACCGGATCGGCCGAGCAGCCCCACTATTTCGCCTTCGCGCAAGGTCAGCTGCACGCCATCCAGCACCAGCAGTTCGGCGCCGCCTGGCCTAGGGAAAGCCCGGCGCACATTCTGCACATCGAGAAGAGTGGGTGTGTCCATCCGGTCGTTAGCTTAGCCGACAGCGGCGCTCCGCGTATTCATAAAGCCGTCGCCAGAACAGCCGATTGATCAGCGTAACGTAGACCGCCATCACGGCAATGCCGAGCACGATCCGGTGGAAATTGCCAGCCGCCGTGGCGTCTGCGATATATGCTCCGAGACCATGGGCGTGCAAAGTGCGTGTCCCCCAGCTTGCGATTTCTGCGACGATCGACGCGTTCCATGAGCCGCCCGATGCGGTGATCGCACCTGTGACGTAGAAGGGAAACACCGCTGGTAACGCTATTTTGCGCCACCAGAGCCAGCCTCGGAGGCGGAAGCTGGTGCCCACATCCCGCAACTCCAAAGGCAGCATAGAGGCGCCGGCAATCACATTGAAGAGGATGTACCACTGGGTTCCGAGGACCATTAGCGGCGATAGCCAGATGTCCGGATTCAGGTTCCAGATGGCGATCACGGAGACTGCGAGCGGAAACAGAAGGTTTGCTGGAAAGGCGGCAAGAAACTGCGCAATGGGCTGGACAAGCTGCGCCAGTTTTGGGCGCAAGCCAACGTAGATACCGATAGGAACCCAAAGGGCGCTAGCAATTGCAATCAGCGTTAGCACCCGCAATGCAGTGAGGGCGCCCAACCCAGCCGCGCTGAAAACCTCCCTCAACTGAATGGGGCCAGCGAATTGACCGATGCGCCATAGCGCAGTTGCGCCGAGCAGCGATAGCAGCCCGTACCAAATGACATCGAAGCTGCGGGGCGAAATTGCGGCCCGGCCCCTAATGGCGGGCACACGGAGCGGCGACAGGCGATAAGTCCATTGCATCAATGAGGCGAAGGGTGTTGCGACGGCGCGGATGAGCCGGGAGCGGCGAAAGACCGTCAATGCCCAGGACTCGGGGGCATCCTCATCCTCTCGGTCATCGAAGCGGAACCGTGTGGACCAGGCCACCAAAGGACGAAACAGCAACTGATCGTAGATGAGGATCACGATCAGCATGGTGGCGATGGCACACCAAATCGCGGTCAGATTCTGCTCGGCGATGGCAGCCGCGATGTAGGAACCGATACCAGGCAGGGCGACCGTGGTGTGCCCGACGCTGATGGCTTCGGCCGCAACCACGAAAAACCAGCCGCCCGACATCGACATCATCATGTTCCACACGAGTTGCGGCATCGCAAAAGGCACTTCGATGCGCCAGAATCGCGCCCAGGCATTCAGACGGAACAACCTGCCGGCTTCTTCCAGCTCTTGCGGCACAGTTCGCAGAGACTGGTAGAAGCTGAAAGCCATGTTCCAGGCCTGGCTGGTGAATATCGCGAAAACGGCTGCCAGCTCCGCGCCAAGGATTCGCCCCGGTGCGAGGGAGAGGAAGAACACAACCGTGATCGAAATGAAGCCGAGGATAGGTACCGACTGAAGGATGTCGAGTAGTGGAATGAGCAACGCACCCGCACGCGCGCTCTTCGCAGCGAAAGTGGCATACGTGAAAGTAAATGCCAGCGACAGGCTTAACGCGATCAGCATGCGTAACGCAGTCCGCAGGGCATATCCCGGTAGATGGGCAATCCCAAGCGAAACGGGAGAGGATTTAAGCAGCGAGAGTGGCTCAAGCAGTAGCTCGCTTGCGCTCGCGAACAATACTATCAATCCTAGGACAAGCGCAGCCGCAGCGATGTCCCACCAACTCGGGAGGTACCGGGCCGCTCTGACCGATATGACGGGGAGAAATTGCATCGCAGGCCTGAAAGTATGTTGCGGCAGCGCGGCGTCCCTGAGGTCGTTGCCGCCGCTAGGCGGTTCCTAGCATGGCTTGCGCCTCCAAATCACATCGGCCGCCGTAAAGCTCCCTACCGTTGTTTTAGACCTTCCTAGGCAAAAGCTAGATTGCGCAAAGTCGCGTCCCGGGTACTGCTTGACCGCCGCGCTTGCCTGATGAGAATCGCGGCCCGACATCACGAGGGCAGCATCATGCCGCAGCTTTGGGACAACCCCATCGGCACGGACGGCTTCGAGTTTGTAGAGTACACGGCGCCAGATGTGGCGCAGCTGCATGGATTGTTCGAGCAGATGGGTTTCCGCGCCGTGGGATTTCACCGCTCCAAGGCGGTGACGCTCTATAGGCAGGGGGAAATCAATTTCATCGTCAATGCCGAGCCCGGCAGCCACGGTACCCGATTCGCGCAGAGCCATGGTCCTAGCGCTTGCGCCATGGCCTTTCGGGTGACAGACGCGCCAGCTGCCTACAAGAAGCTGCTGGAGGCAGGCGCCCAACCTTTTGCAAATCAGGTTGGACCGATGGAATTGAACATCCCCGCCATTGAAGGGATCGGCGGCAGTGTCCTCTACCTCGTGGACCGCTACGGAGAACGGTCGATCTATGACGTGGATTTCATCCCGACCGATACCAGCCTTGGATTCGAGCATGAAGGCGCGGGCCTCACCTATATCGATCACGTCACCCACAACGTGTTCCGCGGCAATATGGATCAGTGGGCGGGCTTCTATGAGCGGCTCTTTAACTTCCGTGAAATCCGCTATTTCGATATCGAGGGCAAGCTGACCGGGTTGAAGTCGCGCGCAATGACGAGCGCGGACGGCAAAATCCGAATTCCTATCAACGAGAGTGCTGACGACAAGTCGCAGATCGAGGAATACCTGCATGTATACAAGGGCGAAGGAATTCAGCACATCGCGCTTGGCACAGAGAACATCTACGAAACTGTCGAGGTGCTGAAGGCCGGCGGCATGCCGTTCCAGGACACGCCCGAGACCTACTACGAGCGGTTGGACAATCGCATAAAAGGGCATGGCGAGGATGTGGACCGGTTGAAGCGCGACCGAATCCTCATGGATGGCGCGCCGACCGACGGGCAGGGCCTGCTGCTTCAGATATTCACACAGAATGCCATTGGCCCCATTTTCTTCGAAATTATCCAGCGCAAGGGCAATGAAGGGTTTGGCGAAGGAAACTTCCGCGCGTTGTTCGAATCTATCGAGCTGGATCAAATCCGCCGCGGGGTCCTGGAGGACCGACCGGCATGAGCAAGAGCTGGATTGAGTTCCCTCGGGTCGAGGGCGAGGCGTCGCGGCAAGCCCACGCGGACCTTCCGAAAGGAACATACGAGCGGGAAATCGGCCGCGATGGTTTCTTTGGGCCTGCCACGCATATCTATCACAAACATCCGCCCACCGGCTGGACGTCGTTCGAGGGCCCGCTGAGGCCGCGCGCCTTTAACGCGCTCATTGCAGCGAAAGGAGCGGACGATCCCTTTACGCCTGTGCGGCTTCTCTCGAACGCGCATTGCAAGCTTGCGATCTGGCGTTGCGCCAGCGCCATGGATCAATTGTTTCGGAATTCCGACGGCGACACTTTGCTGTTCGTGCACGCAGGCGATGGAGATCTGTACTGTGACTTCGGGCATCTCGCGTACACCGAAGGCGATTACATACTGCTCCCTCGTGGCACGATGTGGCGCATTGAACCTGGGACGCCGACCATATCGCTGGTGGTAGAAGCCACCAACGGCAGCTTTCGTTTGCCGGAGAAGGGTATCCTGGGCCCCCACGCTCTCTTCGACCCCGCTGCGCTTCATACCCCCCATTTGGATGACAAATTTCGCGGCCAAAATGATGACCGCGAATGGCGTGTTCGCGTGAAGCGCTGCGACGCTATTACAACCATCACCTATCCCTACAATCCGCTGGATGCCGTCGGCTGGAAAGGAAATTTGTCGGTGGTGAAGCTCAACTGGCGTGACATCCGCCCGGTGATGAGCCACCGTTATCATATCCCGCCGTCGGTCCACACGACGTTCGTGGCGGACCGGTTTATCGTCTGCACCTTCGTGCCGCGGCCGATCGAAAGCGATCCCGGCGCGCTCAAGGTGCCGTTCTATCATTCCAACGACGACTACGACGAAGTGATCTTCTACCACGCGGGCGAGTTCTTCAGCCGGGACAATATCAAACCGGGCATGGTGACGTGGCACCCTAATGGCTTCACGCATGGGCCGCACCCCAAAGCCTTCGCGGCCGGCGCGCGCGCGGAAAAAGCAATGACCGATGAAGTGGCGGTAATGATCGACACCCGCGATCCGCTCGATATCAGCGAGGAAGCGCATGGGGCGGAAGATCGCGGCTACGCGGATAGCTGGAAGCCGAAATGAAGCTCGCCTCCGTAAAGCACGGCCGCGACGGCGCGCTCGTCGTGGTGAATCGCGATCTGACGCGCTGCGTGGCTGTGCCGCACATCGCACACACGCTCCAGCACGTGATGGATCACTGGGCGGAGGCAGCGCCGCGATTGATGCGCGTTTACGATCTGCTGAACGAAGGCGAAGTTGCCGGCCAGAAGTCGTTCGGGTCGCGCGACTGCGCCGCACCTTTACCGCGCGCCTATCAGTGGGCGGATGGTTCGGCTTATGTCACGCACGTCGAACTGGTCCGGAAGGCGCGTGGCGCCGAGATGCCGCCCTCCTTCTGGACTGACCCGCTGATGTACCAGGGCGGCTCCGATTCCTTCCTAGGACCTTGCGACCCAATTCCGGCGGCCGATGAGGCCTGGGGGATTGATTTTGAAGGCGAGGTGGCGGTCATCACCGATGACGTGCCTATGGGGATCGATGCGGCCGACGCGGAGAAGCACATCAAGCTTCTGATGCTGGTGAACGATGTTTCATTGCGCAATCTGATCCCGGCTGAGCTGGCGAAAGGCTTCGGGTTTTTCCAGTCGAAACCGGCCAGCGCCTTTTCGCCCGTTGCAGTGACCCCCGATGAGCTCGGCGAAGCGTGGAGCGGCGGCAAGGCGCACCTGCCGCTGCATGTGTGGCTGAACGGGGAGCGCTTCGGCGAACCCAATGCGGGAGAGGACATGACCTTCTCCTTTCCGCAGCTCATTGCGCACGCGGGCAGGACACGCGCGTTGTGCGCCGGATCCATCATCGGTTCCGGTACTGTGTCCAACAAGGATGGCGCGCGCGGTTCGGCCTGCATCGCCGAGCGCCGCTCGCTGGAGACCATTGCGCATGGCGCGCCGAAAACGCCGTTCCTGAAATTCGGCGACCGGGTGAAGATCGAGATGCTGGACCTTGAGGGGCGTTCCATCTTCGGCGCCATCGACCAGCAGGTGGCACGCTATGGCGGCTGAGCTTACGCTTTACACCTACTTCCGCTCTTCGGCCGCCTTTCGTGTGCGCATTGCGCTGAATTTGAAGGGGCTGACGGCACAGCACAAATTCGTACATCTGTTGAAGGATGGGGGGCAGCAGTTCGGCGCGGACTACGCACGCCTCAACCCGCAGCACCTCGTGCCCACACTGGTGCACAACGGCCATCCCCTGCAGCAGTCGCTCGCCATCATCGAATATCTGGACGAGGTGTTCCCGGAGCCGCCGCTGTTGCCGCCGGATGCGCTCGGTCGAGCGTGGGTGCGCGCGATAGCGTTGGCTGTCGCTTGCGATATCCACCCCGTAAACAATCTGCGCATGCGCAAGTACCTGCACAAGGAACTCGGGCGCAGCAACGACGAAATCCGCGACTGGCAGGTGCATTGGATCAGTCTTGGCTTCGATGCGCTCGAAACCATGCTCGCCAAATCGGAATCGACGGGCCGCTTCTGCCATGGCGATGTGCCTACGCTCGCCGATATTTGCCTCATCCCGCAAATGGCGAACGCGCGCGCTCTCAATATGGGTGTGGAGAAGTGGCCGACACTGGCGTTGATCGAAAGAGCTGCGTTCGCGCTGCCCGCCTTCCTGGAAGCTCTGCCGAAGAATCAGGCAGACGCGGAATAGCTGTCAATTTCTTACAATAAGGATAGCCAGTGCCTTCGGCCCATGGGCGCCGAGTTCGAGGGTCTGTTCGATATCGCCGGTGCGCGAGGGGCCGGTGACGAAATTCAGAGTTGAGGGAAGCTCACGCGCCTTCAGCCGCGCGAGCACGTCTTCCATGTGGGGCAAGACATCGGTGGCGCGGAGTACGGCAATTTCAAATCCGGCGCGGAAGTGCCAGGAGGCCGGCGCATCGGCGCGCGCCGGGTAGGCGAGGGTGCCGGTTTCAGCGATGCCGAACGGTGCGATGGCAACGGCCGCATCCTCAGGACCGGGCGCGGATTGCTCTAAAGTGAGTCCGGGCGCTGAATCCCACGGCACCTGCGTCGCGTTCGGCGGCACGTGAATCGCAGCGGGCAGGTTGCGCGCGCGCAGAAGCTCAGCAATCACCAGTGGTATCTCGGCTTCGCTTGTAACGAAGCGCACGTCCGCGTTTGCGCGAGTCGCGCGATCGGCGAACGCTTGCAGGGGATCGCCATGCGCCGGCGCGACGTAGGGCAAAGGTGCCGGCGCAACTTTCGTCGGGCGTGCGCGGATGATGGCGGAGAGAATCTCCTCGCG
>JAFAVP010000212.1 GCA_019242395.1 Alphaproteobacteria bacterium
GTCGTGAGCATCGAGGGTGCGATGCGCTTCGACGAGTCGTGCGCGTGCGGCACGGTGCCGGCACCAGCCCCTTTTGCGGGTCGCCACTGATGCGCGCCTGCCGGACTGCGGGTCAATTCCCATTCGTAGCCGAAGAGATTCTTGAAGAACTCGTTGTTCCACTTCGTGGGCGTGGACGTCCAGGTCACCTCGAGACCGCTCGTGATGGCGTCCCCGGCCCAGCCGCTACCGAAACTGCTCTTCCAACCGAAGCCTTGTGCCTCGAGGTCGCCCGACTCGGGATCGCCTCCAACATGTGAAGCCTCGCCCGCGCCGTGCGTCTTGCCGAAGCTGTGACCTCCGGCAATCAGTGCAACGGTCTCCTCATCGTTCATCGCCATGCGGCCAAAGGTCTCACGAATGTCGCGCGCTGCGGCGACCGGATCGGGTTTGCCGTCGGGTCCTTCGGGATTTACGTAGATGAGTCCCATCTGCACCGCCGCGAGGGGGTTGGCGAGCTCGCGCTCAGCCGAATAGCGCGTGTCCGAGCCCAGCCACTTTTTCTCGGTGCCCCAGTAAACATCATGGTCCGGCTCCCACACATCCTCGCGGCCGCCACCGAAACCGAATGTCTTGAACCCCATCGTCTCCAGCGCCACGTTGCCGGCAAGGATCATGAGGTCCGCCCAGGAGATACGGCGGCCATACTTCTGCTTGATGGGCCACAGCAGGCGACGCGCCTTGTCGAGGCTTGCATTGTCGGGCCAACTGTTGAGAGGGGCGAAGCGCTGCTGCCCCCGGCCGCCACCGCCACGGCCGTCACCGGTGCGGTAGGTGCCGGCGCTATGCCACGCCATCCGGATAAACAAGGGCCCGTAATGGCCGAAATCCGCTGGCCACCAGGGTTGCGAGTCGGTCATGAGGGCCGCGAGATCGCGCTTCAGGGCGGCGAGGTCGAGGCTCTTGAACTCCCGCGCATAGTTGAAATCGCGGCCCATGGGGTTGGACCTGGAGGAGTGCTGGTGCAGCAGATCCACCGGCAGGTGGCTCGGCCACCAGTCTTTGTTGGAGGTGCCGCCGCCGGGGGTGTGATGGAACGGACACTTGGATTGGGGTACTGCGCTCATGGCTCACTCCTGCTGCACAAGTCAGCGGCGAATATAATCCGCCGCATCGGCACGGGCAGTAGATTGTCTCGATGAGATCGATAGACCGGCTCGATGAAAGCCGACGCAGCGATGTCCGCTGAGATCGCCGCAGGCGATTTCAGCCCATGAATTAGAGCACGGGCTGGCCGTTCTGCTTGTAGACCGTGCCTTCTTTCATCACGAAGGCGACGCTTTCGAGCAAACGGATGTCGGCGATCGGGTCGCCCGCTACCGCGATGATATCGGCGGATTTGCCCGCTTTGATGGAGCCAAAGAGCTCCGGATGCCCGATCAGATCGGCGGCATGGTTGGTGGCAGCCTGGATCGCCTGCATCGGGGTCATGCCGTACTTCACCATGAAAGCGAACTGGCGCGCGTTCACGCCGTGCGGACACACTCCCGCGTCGGTGCCGAAGGTCATCTTCACTCCGGCGCGCACTGCCTTCGTGAAGTTGTGGCGCTGAGCCTCCGCCAGCTCCCGGTCGTGCTCGAGGAAGTCAGCTGGAGTTGTGCCCGAGGACTGGATGCACTCCTCGTCATAGATGTCCATGTCGAGATAGGTCCCGTGCTGCTTGGCGAGGGCGATGCCCTCATCGTCGATGAGCGTGGCGTGCTCAACGGAGGCAACCCCTGCGCGAATAGCGTTTTTGATCCCCTCAGTCGCATGGGCGTGAGCGGCTACCTTGAGCCCGAAGTTGCGTGCCTCATCGACGGCGGCCTGGATTTCCTCGGGCGTAAACTCGATTGACTTGGGGTTGCTGCCATGGGTGAGCACAGCCCCGGTGGTCAGGATCTTGATATGGTCCGCGCCCCGATGTGCGAGCTCGCGGACCCTTTCGCGCACTTCCCACGGGGAGTTCGCGACGCCAAAGCGGTAATCCAGCGGCAGTTGAATCTCTGGAGGGAGGCCGGTCATCGCGCCCGCCCCCTCACTGATCGTGATGTAGGCTCCCGCCACATACATCCGCGGTC
>JAFAVP010000027.1 GCA_019242395.1 Alphaproteobacteria bacterium
CCAGCTGGACAATGCACTCCGGTACTCGCCGCACACATTGAGCCTGGAATCCGAAGGCGTGATGGCGGCGGCGGGCGATGTGCTGGCACAACCGAATGCGATCTACAGCCAGCTGGCGAATGGTGAGCTGCCGCGGCCGGAAGTGACGCTCTCCGACGGCACCAAGGTGAAGCTCGACCAAGCCGCGTATACAAAATACCGGACAGGCAGCAATCGCGAGGACAGAAGGAAGGTGTTCGACGCCTTCTGGCCGTCCTTTAGCGCGTTCAAAGGGACATTCGGGGCAACGCTTACTACCCAAGTACAATCAGAGATATTCGATGCGAAGGTCCGTCACTTCCCTGACTCACTAGCTGACGCCACCTTCGCTGATAACATGCCGGAAGCGGTGTACCGGCAGCTGGTGGCGGAAGCGAACAAGAACCTCCCGACCCTCTGGCGTTATCTGCGGCTGCGGAAGAAGGCGCTCGGCATCACCGACGATCTTCGCTACTACGATGTCTACGTGCCCATCTTCGATTTGCCGGCCCCGCCCAAATTCAATGTCGCCGAGTCGGAGAAGATCGCTCTCGATGTCGACGCGATCTATGGGCCGGAATATCTCGGTCTGCTTAGGCAGGGTTTCGCAGGCAGCTGGATGAATGTCTATCCGCATGAAGGCAAGGCGAACGGCGCATACATGAACGGCTCTGCTTACGACGTTCATCCCTATCTGCTGTTCAACAATCACGACGATTACGAATCGCTGTCGACCTTCGTGCATGAATGGGGACACGCGATTCACACGTTGCTTACGAAAGAGAACGAGCCGTTCGAGAACTCAAACTACTCCACATTCATCGCCGAAACCGCCTCCATCGGCAATGAGATGCTGCTCAACGACTACATGGTCGCCCATGCAAAGGACGACGCCGAGAAGGAGTACTATCTGGGTCAGGGTCTTGAGCTGATCCGCGGCACATTCTTTCGGCAGACCATGTTCGCCGAGTTCCAGCTCGCGCTACATGAAGCCGTTGAAAAGGGCGGTACCTTGTCCGGGGAGAGGATGACCAACATGTATTGCGGGTTGCTGCGCAAATATTATGGGGAGGCAGAGGGCGCGATGAAGATCGACCCTGCCTATTGCGTCGAATGGGCCTTCGTTCCTCATTTCTATTACGGCTTCTATGTCTATCAGTACGCCACCTCGATGGCGGGCGCAGCGCAGTTCGCCGATGCTATCGAGAACGAAGGCAAGCCGGCGCGGGACCGCTACATCGCCATGCTGAAGGCAGGCGGTTCGGATTACCCTTACACGCTCTACAAAAGAGCAGGATTGGATATGGCGTCGCCCGCCCCATACGAAGCGCTGGCGGCGCGCATGAACCGCATCATGGATCAGATTGACGCCATCGAGGCGAAGAAGGGGAAGTGACATGAAATACGCTGCCATCGCTCTTGCATTTTCCCTTTTGTCATTACCCACATGGGCGCAGAGCGACGCAGCGCCGACGCCTGGCATGCCGACGGAGCAACTGGCGAAACCACCGGCCGACGCGAAGGTCTGGACGGTCACCTCCAGTGGCGGCAAGGCGCGGCACGGCCAAGTGTCGATGTGGACGGCGCCGGATGGCGCGCATTGGTCGCGCTTCAGCTTCAACCTGCGTGGTTTCGTCACGGAGATGGACGAGCAGAACCGCTTCGCGCCCGACGGCACGCTGCAAAGCCTGGTGGTGCGCGGTCATACGCCTGGTGGCGATGCAGCCGAGACCTATGAGGTGAAGGACGGCAGTTACACCTACACCAGCCCCGTGGATCACAGTGCAGGGAAGGCGCGTGCCGGACTCGAATACGTCACGTTCGGCGGCACGATCGATTCTTACACCTTCCTTCTGGACCATATGCTGAGGGCGCCGGATCATTCGGCAGATTTGCTTCCGTCCGGCAAAGGACACATCGAGCCGCTCACCACGCTCGAAGTCTCTAACGGCAAGGAAAAGAAGACGCTTACCGCGTATGCAGTCACCGGATTTGGCCTGTCGCCGTTCCCTGTCTGGTATGACCGTGATAATTTTTTCGGCACTGCTGGGGTGGTGAGCTTCTTACCTGAAGGGTGGGAGAGCGCCGGCGAGCAAATGTCAAGCGCCCAGGATGCGGCTCTGGCGAAGCGCGCGCCGGAACTGGTGGCGAAGATTGCGAAAACGCCGGCGGATCCGGTCGCGTTCAAGAACGTGAAGCTCTACGACGCAGACGCGGAAAAATTCCGCGACAACATGACGGTCATTGTGGCAAACGGGCGTGTCATGTCCGTTGCGCTGGCTGCGAAGGCCAAAATACCCGCCAGCGCAGAGGTAATCGACGGCACCGGAAAGACGCTCGTGCCCGGCTTGTGGGACAATCACCAGCACTATGGTGACGATTCCACCGGACCGCTCCTGCTCGCGTCCGGCATCACTTCGGTGCGCGATCCTGGCAACCAGCAGCAGGAATTGTGGTCGCGTAAAAAGCGCATCGATGAAGGTCAACTGCTTGGGCCGCGAATCGTGCCCTCGCTGCTGATCGATGGCCCCGGGCCGTATACCGCGCAAGTCGCCGAAGTCGTGCACAACCAGCAAGAAGCGCTGGACGCGGTGCGAAAGGCGAAGCGCATGGGCTATTTCGGCATCAAGGTCTACGGTTCGATGGATCCAGCCTGGGTGAAGCCTATGGCCGCGCTTGCCCATCAGCTTGGGCTGCACGTGCACGGTCATATTCCGCACGGGATGCGGCCGCTGCAGGCTGTGCGCGATGGCTACGACGAAATCACGCACATGAATTTCGTCATGATGCAGGCGATGCCTGACGATGTCGTGCAGAAGTCGAACACGGTCGCGCGCATCGCCGGCACCGGCAAATATGCCGCCGACGTCGACCTGCATTCCCCGGAAATGACGGCCTACTTCGACGAACTGGGGCGGCGCCATATCGCGGTCGATCCCACATTGGTGGTGCTGGAAGCGTCGCTCGTTCCGGATTCGGGGCAGATCCCGCCGGCCGATGCACCGTATGCCGAGACGCTGCCGCCGCAGCTGGTGCGCGGCCTTCTACAGAGCGCGCTCGCGCCCACCGCCGACATGCCGCGCCAGCGCATGCGGGCGAGTTTCGCCGAGGTGCAGGCGATCGTAGCGGAGCTTCAGAAGCGCCGCGTTGCCATTCTCGCCGGCACGGACGGCTTCGGCTTCGAGGTGATCCACGAACTGGAGCTGTATGTGCAGGCCGGTCTCACTCCAGAGCAGGCGCTGGCTACCGCCACCATCAATCCTGCGCGGGTGTACCGGCTGGCGAACGTCACGGGCTCGCTGAAGAAGGGAAAGCTCGCGGAACTGGCGCTGATCGACGGCGATCCCCAGAAGAACATCAGCGATCTCCGCCAGGTCGAACTGGTGATGCGCGACGGCAAGCTGATGAAAGCGGCAGGCCTACGCGCCGCCATCGGCATCTCGGGTCCGCCGAAACGGTAGCTTTATTTCTCTCAATTGACGCGAGCGGTGGGTACCCACCGTTTGTGCGCGCCAAATCGTTTTCGCGCGGAACGTCAAAAGACACTCTCGCGTTACCTGCGGAGTGGCTGGGGTCGGTCTTATTTCCACACAGGAGAAGAGGATGCCCCAGGATCAGAGAAACTGGCGCCGTTCCTCCCGCGATTGGGATGACGAGCGCGATTACGGACGCGGGCGCGACGACTGGCGCGCAGAATCGCGCGGTTATCAGAGCCGCGGCTATAGCGAAGAACGCGGCTCCAGCTACGGCGGCGGCCGCGAAGATCACGACAACCGTCAGGATCGGGACTACCAAGGTACGCTGCGGGCCGGCGACTATGGCCGCTATGAGGAAGAGGACGGCCTGGACTACCCGCCGCGCTTCCGCAGCGGGCGCGGCTCCCGCCAGTACGATGAGCAGGATTTCGGCGGCTCCGCGCGCTACGGCGGCTATGAGATCTCTCGCGGCTCTTCCGGCGGCGGATACGGCGGCTACGGTTCCCGCGAATATGGCCGCGGGTATGGCGGTCGCTCCCGCGAGTACAGCGGCTACGGTGGCGGCTCAGGCTGCGGCGGCTCCGGAAATCGGGGCGCCGGGTATCAGGGCGGCGGCTTCGGCACCTACACCGAAGATTACGAGCGCAGGTATGGCAGCGGCGGCGCGAGCCCCGGCTACAGCGGCCGCGGCTACAGCGGCGAGCGCGACTATGTCAGCCGCGACTACGGCAATCGCGAGCGCGGCTGGTGGGACAAGGCAACGGACGAAGTCTCCTCCTGGTTCGGCGACGAAGAGGCCGAGCGCCGCCGGCGTATGGACGAGCATCGCGGCCGCGGGCCCAAGAACTACAGCCGCTCTGACGACCGCATCCGGGAGGATGTCAACGATCGCCTGACCGACGATCCCCTGGTGGATGCCTCCGAAATCGAGGTGAGTGTCCAAGGCCAGGAAGTGACACTCAGCGGCACGGTTTCCAGCCGCAACGAGAAGCGGCTCGCGGAAGAATGCGCCGAGTCCGTCTCCGGCGTGAAGCACGTGCAGAACAATCTGCGGGTGAAGAACCGTTGGTTGGGGTCCGGCAATGTGAGCGGAACGCCCGGCACCTTTGGTAGCGGCTCCACCACCACGATGTAAGAGTCTGTGCATCCGAATGCGAAGAGGGCGCCTTCCGGCGCCTTCTTCATGTCAAGGCGCTCGCGCAAAACCGCGAATCGCTGTTACGCTTTTGTCGTCGATTCGCGGGGGCGATGATGTCGGCAGAAATTGTGAGCCTCAATGGCGCGGTACCTATCCCGCAGGCCGAGCCGAGGCCGAACGAAACCCTGGTGAGCGAGCTGGAGCGGTTGCTGCAGGCGGCGCGC
This sequence comes from Alphaproteobacteria bacterium, assembly GCA_019242395.1. GTDB lineage: Bacteria > Pseudomonadota > Alphaproteobacteria > Micropepsales > Micropepsaceae > Rhizomicrobium. The sequence continues at coordinate 4,857 of JAFAVP010000027.1, forward strand.
GCCGGCCAGATCGTCGGCATGGCCGGCGCGTATCAGCATCAGGATCGCATCATCACCTACTCCTATGCGGGATCAATCGGCGGCTATTCTTTGCTGGGCGGCATCGATTGCCTGAAGGAGCGGCTGGTGCGCCTCGCAGTCTCACGCGAGTGATACCTCGCGCAGGCGCGTTTCGTGCTATGTTTCGCGGCGACAATTCAGGCGGGAGGATATAGATGGCGAAATACTCGCGCAGCGCCGGCAAGGACGTGGAGCGCGCCATGCACAAGCGCAAGAAGGGCACGCTGAAGAGCGGCAAAGGCGGGAAGGGCGGCAAGGTGAAGAGCCGCAAGCAAGCGATTGCCATCGGACTTTCAGAAGCCCGGAAGAAGGGCAAGAAGGTGCCGAAGAAGAGCAGCAAGTCTGGGAAGAAGCGCAAATCGAGCAAGCGCAAGAGCACGCGCAAATCGAAGAAGTAGCAGTCGTCTTAAAGCCCTACGCGGCTTCAGCGTATTTCCCAGGTGACGGAAACGCTGGCGGAGATCGTTTCTTCGCCCGGAGCAACGGGCGTTGCTTCGCGCGCGGCCACGGCCATACGCATCATCGGCTGAGGCGGCCCGGAGATGCCGCCTTCCGCGATCTGCAGGATCGGCCCGAGTGCCACGCCGGCCGCTCGCGCCAGCGTCTCGGCCTTTGATGCCGCATCTTTTACAGCGGCTTCACGCGCCTCCGCTAGCAGCGGTTTCGGATCGCGAACGGAGAAGGCGATGTCGCCGACGGAATTCGCGCCCGATGTGACAAGCGCATCGAGCGCTGGCCCAACCCTTTCGAGATTGTCGAGCATCACCGTTACGCTGTTCGACACCTGATAGCCGGTAATGCGGCGGGGCTGGCGCGAGTCGTCCGGATACTGCGGCTCGACGGATACTTGTGATGTGCGGATGGCGCGTTCCGGAATGCCGAGGCGCTTGAGTGTGTCGAACACCGCGTTCATGGCGCGGCTGTTGGCGGAGAGTGCCACGGCCGCAGTCTTCCCATCGCTGATAACCCCGGCCGTCAGCGTCGCCAGGTCAGGCTTTGCTTTCACGTCGCCTTCGCCGCCGACCGTAAGAATTCGCGGCTGTGCTCCAGTTTGCGGCTGTGCGTTCGCGCCGGATGCGAAAAGGAGCAGGACGGCAGCGAATGTGCGCGCGATCATGGACGATTTCCTTTTTGAAATTCGAGACTGGCGCGCGCCGCGCCGATAAGCGCCGCATCTTCGCCGATGATCAGCTTGGTCGGAATCGGTTTGAGGTAGGAGGAAAGCCGCCCCTTGTCCTCGAACGATTTCCGGAAATCCGACCTTTGCAGATATTGTTCAATCTTCGCTGCGATACCGCCTGCGATGTACACGCCGCCGCGCGCGCCATGCGCCAGCGCGAAGTCGCCAGCCACCGCACCATAGATGGCGCAGAACATATTCTGCGCCGCTTGGCACGCTGCATCGCCGGCTTCCGCCCGGCGTGAAATCTCTTCCGCCGCGAGCGGCTTGGGCTTTCGGCCGGCGATCTCTTCCAGCGCGCCGTACAGGTTTTCCAGTCCCGGCCCGGAAAGCACGCGCTCGATCGAGACGTGTGGAAAGCGCTTCGCAAGGGCGCGCAGCACCGCCGTTTGCGCCTCGCCGTTTGGTGCGAAGCTCATGTGGCCGCCTTCGGTGGCGATGGGAACCGCGCGCCCGCGATAGCGCGCAAGGCAGGAAACGCCAAAACCGGTGCCCGCGCCGACGATGGTGATCGGCTCCTCCGGCAACCCGTCCTGTTCCGGGCCGATCGTGTGGCAGTCGTTCGGATTGAGCGCAGCCACTGAAAAGGCAAGCGCGGCGAAGTCGTTGATCAGGAAGGCGCGCCTGAATCCGAATTTGCGCAGATTGTCCTCGCTCGCGTCCCAGCCGCGATTTGTCAAATGTACGCGGCCGTTCGTCACCGGCCCCGCGACAGCAATAGCCGCCGATTGCGGCCGCTCGGCTCCTGCCTGAGCCAGATACGCTTTTAGGGCGTCTTCAAGGTTATCGCAGCCGCCAGAGTCGATATCGGCCCGTTCCTCAATCCGAGGCTGAACCTGAGAGACATCGACGACCGCAAAACGGGCATGCGTGCCGCCAACATCGCCAACCAGGATCTTGTTTTCGTTCATTTCCACCACACACACGAACGCAAGGTTGGTGGGCCCGGCAGGACTCGAACCTGCGACCAGACCGTTATGAGCGGCCAGCTCTAACCAGCTGAGCTACAGGCCCACCATGCCTCTCCCTAGCAGGAATTGCGGGCCAGAACATTTTTTTGCTGTGTCGGGAACCAGAACCGCAGGTCTGCCATTTCCGAACTGCCGCGAGTGCAACTCGCGGTTAGGAGATGGCAATGGTGTCGGAAGAAGCAATTCGCCGGCGAAGTCACGAGATCTGGATCGAGGAAGGCCGGCCCGAGGGCCGCGACCTCGAGCACTGGCTCGAGGCTGAGGCGGAACTCGAACGCGAGCAGCAGAAGCGCGATCTGCGAACCACCGCGTTCCACAGGCTGATCTATCGGGTCGAGGAACGGCAGCGTTCCGTCCCCCCGCGGCCGAGAATTTCGGCGCCTCCGCAAATCCGGGTGGCGCAGCGGGTCTCGCGGGATTCGCGACCGGCGGCCGCCTAGCGCTGCCAAGCGATCAGGGGCAGTTCCGCGGGGATCTGTACCCCCGAATAGTGCGGCACGACCCGGACGGTGTAGTCGTCCGCCGGCCGCAGCGCCTGCACCTCACCGGCGAAGATATAGCCGTTCATGGCGCCGGGGATCGGCTGCTCGCGGTGCAGAACAATGACCTCCGCCGGCTTTTCGCCCTTCACGTCCGCAAACAGCTGCACCGCGATGGAGGAGGGGGGGATTTCGCCCAAGAACACCGGCACCGAGACACGCCACCGGCCCTCTACCCGGGAGACGGCCGGCTTCTCGATGTGCAGCCCTCGCCACCGCCGTTCCAGAGTGTCCGCCCATTCATGCGCTGCGCGTGCCTTGGCGCATTCGTCCGCACTGCGCTCCCGATAAAGCGCAGCCAGCGGCAGATAGGTTTTCTCGACATATTCCCGGAACATCCGGGTACTGGCGAACATTGGGGTCAGCGTGGCGGTGCTGCGCCTGACGCGTGCCAGCCAGCGGCGGGGCAGGCCCTCCGCGTCACGGTCGTAGAACTCCGGGATGATCCGCTGCTCCAGCAGCGAATAGAGACTCTCGGCGTCGCGCGGGTCGATCTTGCTCGCTTCACCACCCTTGTCGTCGCCGATGGCCCAGCCCACTTCCGGGCGGAAGGCTTCGTCCCACCAGCCGTCCAGGATGGAGCAATTGATGCCGCCGTTCACGAGCACCTTCATGCCGCTGGTGCCGCAGGCTTCCCATGGCCGCCGCGGCGTGTTGATCCAGACGTCCACGCCCTGCACCATCTCCTGCGCCAGCGCGATGTCGTAATCTTCTAGGAACACCACGCGGCCGCGATAGCGGGGCTGGCGCGCCAGCTCGATCCAGGCGCGTATCATTGCCTTGCCTTGCCCATCGGCGGGGTGCGCTTTGCCGGCAACCACGATCTGCACGGGTCGCTGCTCATTGGTGAGCAGCCGATCGAGGCGCGCAAGGTCACGCAGCAGCAGGTTGCAGCGCTTGTATTCCGTAAAACGACGGGCAAAGCCAATGGTCAGGACGTTGGGATCAAGAACCGTGTCGGCTTCGCGCACCTTGCCTTGCTCGAAGCCGCGCTCGCGCAATTGCGTGGCGAGGTGTAACCGCACGATCTGCACGAGCCGCTGGCGCCCTTCGCCCCGCATGTCCCAGAGCTTTTGGTCGGCGATCGAAGCCATGCGTTCGGTGAGATCGTCCGGCATGCCGCGCCAACGCTCCGCGCCGCACATTTCGGTCCACAGCCTGTCCGCTTGCGGTGAATCCCAGGTCGGAATGTGCACGCCGTTGGTGACATGGCCGACCGGCACTTCGCAGTTCGGCCAGCGGGGAAACAGCGGCTGGAATATGCGCCGGCTGAATTCGCCGTGCAGGCGGCTCACGCCCAAGGTCATGGCCGAGCCTCGCTGCGCCAGATACGCCATGTTGAACGGCTCTGCGGCATCGAGCGGGTCGATGCGCCCCAGCCCGATCAACTCGTCCATCGTCACCTTGCAGCGTTCCAGCTCCCGCTCGACGTAGGGCAGGTATTTGCGGAGCAGGGTTGCCGGAAAGGCATCGAAGCCGGCGGCCACCGGTGTGTGCGTGGTGAACACGTTGCCGGCGCGCGTCGCCCAGAATGCGTCCCAGAAATTCAATCGGCAGTGCAGCGCCCGCTGGCGCGCTCGTTCGATAATCGCAAAGGCCGCGTGGCCTTCGTTGATGTGGCAGATTTCGATTTCGGGATGCAGCGCTTCCACCACGCGCCATCCACCAATACCAAGCGCGATCTCCTGCATCAGGCGGATTTCGTTGCCGCCGCCGTAGAGCTTGGCGGTGATGCCGCGATCAACCGGGCTGTTCAGCAGGTCGTTGCTGTCGAGCAGATATAGAGTAACGCGACCGACTGTCGCCTTCCACACGCGAAGCTGCACAGTGCGTCCCGGAAACTCGAGCGGGATGCGCAGCCACCCGCCTTCGTCGAGGATCACCGGGGCAATGGGCAGGCTGGCAGGCTCGTTGTAGGGATAGAGCTCCTGCTGGGTGCCCTCTGCATCCACGATCTGGCGGAAATAACCTTCCTGATACGACAGCCCGATGCCGATCACCGGCGCGGCAAGATCGCTGGCCGTCTTCATGTAGTCGCCGGCGAGCACGCCAAGGCCGCCGGCGTAGAGCGGGAGCGCGGCCCCAAGGCCGAACTCCATACTAAAATAGGCGACGCCTTTCAGGCCCGCGTCGCCATGCGCGGATGCAAACCAGCCTGGCTGCTGAAGGTAGTGGTCGCGCGCGGACACATACCCGCGAAGCTTGTCCCGAAAGTCTCTATCGTCGGCGAGGCGCTGAAGTCGTTGCGGCGTAGCGCTCTGCAGAACGCTCCAAGGATTCTTTGTCCGTTTCCAGAGGCGCTCGTCGACATATTCCCAGAGCGCATCCGCTTCATGATTCCAGGTCCAACGCAGATCGAGCGCGAGATCGCGCAGATCGGACAAACCATCAGGCAGATTGGGAAGCGGCAGTGCAACCATGCGGGGAGCGAATCAACATACCGCTGCTGCCCCGTCAACGGCTCCAATCCTAACCTTTGATATCGCTGCCTGTCTTTCTCAATGCGAAGTGGATGGAACTCGCCAAGTCCAATGGGTCTCCAACTTTGAAGGCGTGCATGTACCAGAAGTTCGGCTCTTCATCGATTTCGTGGTTGTGAAGCCCCGTGATCTTGAACCCGCTCATCCGCATCGCCGACGCGACCTTTTCCACCTCCTCGGACACGAGCACATACTCCGCCACCACTGCGGCGCCACCGCTCACCCTTCTGGAAATTGAACATGGATTGATTCTGGCTTGCCGGTATGACGCGGATACCGAGCTCCAGGCCTTTTGTCTCGCGGTCGACAGTTATGCTGAGCACCGGCCCTCGGATACTGTGGGCGCCCCCGATCGTTTGAGCGATCTGTTTATTTGGGAGCCCGGTGTCCTGCGGAGGACTGCTCTCAAACGGCTGGCCACGGTTGTTCTTCAGGGCCGCGTAGAGGCTCTTGGCAATTCCGACAGGGTTGCCAAGCGCGGTCCCGTGAATGAATTTCACCTCCGGTTTCGGCTGCAGAAAATGATTGTGCAACGCGTTCACGTTGGTGAGGTGCGGTTCGATGTGCGCTTGCAGCAAGCCGTCAAGCACTCCATTGACCTCTTGGTCCAGCAGGCAGAATTCCCATTTGACGAGCGCGTCGTCACCTGCCGGTTGAAAAGTAATTTCCGTATCGAAGCCGATATCCATATCCACATGGACGCCCATCAGACTGGTCTTGCTGAAGTCGCTGCGGCCGAAGTCGAAGGTCAGCACTCCTTCTTCGAGAGTCCCTGCGGTTCCGAATACACCTTCGATCTTCTTGACCGGAAGGGCGCCCATGTTCGACGTGCTTCTGGCGGCGGCAGGGGATCGATGCAGAATCGCCGCCGCCCCGGTGGCAGCCGCGGATGCAAATAGGGTTTCGCGGCGGCTGAGCCGCGATTTGATGAGTTGCATGATCTCTCCTCCGTGCTGCGCGTGGCATGCGCGACAAAGCGACGGAGGCTTCAACGGTAATGTTCCCGGGCTGGGTGAATTTAATCTGAAGTTCCTTGTCAACCAATTGGTGGGTCCCGCCGGAAGATCGCGCCACTCTTCATGACGAACCGAACCTGCCGCAGCTTCGCAATCTCGATCGAGGGATCGCCAGCGACCGCTACGAGATCCGCGAAGAAGCCGGACTTGATGCTGCCAAGTTCCCTGTCCTGGGCAATGATGCGTGCATTGATGCCGGTTGCCGCGGTGAGCGCTTGTGCGGGCGACATGCCCAGGCGCGTCATCCAGACGAGTTCCCGGACGTTCTGCCCATGCGGGAAAGGTCCCACATCGCTGCCGCAACCGATGGTAACATCTTCTGCCAGCGCGTTGCGGAAACCGCGCTCCGCCATCTGCATGGATTCGGTTGCATCGGATTCATCGCGCACATAGCCGCGGAAGTATTCGCTTAAGGCTTCGCTCACGGTGAGCGTCGGCAGGAACGCTACGTTATTCACCCGCATCAATGCGAAGGTCTCGCCGCTGCCGCCATAGCCGTGCTCGATGGTCTGAACGCCGGCGCGCGCGGCACGCTGCATCGCTTCCTCCGTCATCGCATGCACCGCAACCGGACGGCCTAGATCGTGCGCGGCCGCCACCGCTGCGTTCAGTTCCTCCTGCGAGAAGGTAGCCCGCGTTTCACCGTTCGGACCTACGCGATAATCTCCGTACAGCTTGATCCAGTCCGCGCCATGCGCGACTTCGATCCGGACGGCCCGGACAATCTCTTCAACGCCGCTCGCTTCGAGCGCGCCTTGCGGGAAGCAGCAGTCGGTGCGGTAGTTGCGCCGTGCCGGCCCGTACGCGCCGGTCGCGACAATGGCGCGGCCGGCCACGAACAGCCGCGGGCCTTTGACGATGCCGTCGTCGATGGCGCGCTTGAGCGAAACATCGGCGTAGCCCGCGCCTTCGGTGCCAAGATCGCGCAAGGTGGTGAAGCCGGTCATCAACGTCGCTTCCGCGTGGGCCACGGCGCGGGCGGTGCGATACGCTTCCGTCTCCTTCAGCACCTGATCGTCCCACGATGTTTCGTTGTACGGGTGCAGAAAGAGATGCGAATGCAGGTCCATCAAACCCGGCAGCAAAGTGCAGCCGGGAAGCTCAATGGTCTCGCAGTCCGAAACATCGCCGAGCGACCGCGGCGACCCAACCGCCGCAATCCGCTCGCCTTCGACGAGCACGCACCAGTTTTTTTGCGTCTCGCCGTCTGTCCAAATCTGGCCGGGAACGAGGAGAGTGCGTTTCTTCATCTCTCCTCCTCCCGGAATTAAGCCGCGTAGCCCATCACGGCTTTCACCTCCAGGAACTCGTGGAAGCCGAACGCGCCCCACTCCCGTCCGGTGCCCGATTGCTTGTAGCCGCCGAACGGAGCAGCCAAATCCACGCCCGCGCCGTTCAGGTGCACCATGCCGGTGCGCAGTTGCGATGCCACCGCGCGCGCGTGCTCGATCGAACCGGACTGCACATAGCCCGACAATCCATACGGCGTGTCGTTCGCCTGTTCGATGGCCTGCTCCTCGCTGTCGTACGGCAGGATCGACAGCACCGGCCCGAAAATCTCCTCCCGCGCAATCGTCATGTCGTTCTTCACATCGGCGAAAATCGTCGGCCGCACATAATAGCCGCGGTTCAATCCGTCCGGCCGCCCTACGCCGCCGGTTACCAGGGTTGCGCCTTCGTCGATGCCAGCCTGGATCAGCCGCTGGATCTTGTCGAACTGCACCTCGCTCACCACCGGACCCAATCGCGTGCCTTCAGCGAACGGATCCCCCACCTTCACCTTCTCGGCCGTTGCCTTTGCAATCGCGACGACCTCATCCTGCTTAGCGCGCGGCACGAACATGCGGCTCGGCGCATTGCACGACTGCCCGGAATTCGAAAACATGTTCATCACGCCTTCCGGGATAACCTTCGAAAGATCGGCATCCTCCAGCACGATGTTGGCGGACTTGCCGCCCAATTCCTGCGCCACGCGCTTCACCGTGTCGGCTGAGGCTTTCGCCACCGCCACGCCGGCACGCGTCGAGCCGGTGAACGACATCATGTCGATGCCGGGATGCGCGCTCAGTGCTTCGCCAACACTGGGCCCGTCGCCGTTCACAACGTTGAACACGCCGGCCGGAACGCCCGCTTCGTCCAGTACTTCGGCGAAGAGCAGCGCATTCAACGGCGCGACTTCGGAGGGCTTCAGCACCATGGTGCAGCCCGCGGCCAGCGCCGGCGCCACCTTGCAGGCGATCTGGTTGATGGGCCAGTTCCACGGCGTGATCATGCCGACGACGCCAACCGGCTCGTAAAGAATCGCCGTCGAGCCCTGCGGCTTCACGAACTCGAAGTCCTTCAGCACCTTCATGGCCGTGGTGAGGTGCGCGATGCCCATCGCGGCTTGCGCGTTCTTGGACAGCGAGATCGGCGCACCCATCTCGCGAGAGATCGTTTCCGCCATCTCGCCGTACCGCCGCTGATAGACCTCCACGATCTTCTGCATCAGCGCGAGCCGTTCGTCCTTGGTGGTGCGCGACCATGCCGGGAAGGCACGGCGGGCCGCCGCCACCGCCTTGTCCACATCCGCCTTGGAGCCCAGGCTGATGCGCGCGAACGCCTCTTCGTTCGCCGGATCGATGACCTCCAGTGTCTTCGGCGTGGCGGGATCGACCCATTTGCCGTCGATATAGAATTGCAGCTTGCTCAGCATCGGATGCTCCTTCGCGGATATTGGGGGATAGCTCTGCCCCAATATAGGCAGGGGCGGTGGTGCGGCCAATCGCGAACGCCGCTTGATGGGCGGCTGCGGTCTCGCGAGGTTGCGAGGCTTGATGCAGACGGCCGCAGAGGATTTTCGTGTAGCAGCGGGTGGGAGTCTGAATGAGGTAGAGCACCCGCTTCGCCGCCGCGGCAGGGCGGCATCCAGGACAGCCACCCAGGCCTTCAGCTCCCGCAGATAGGCGCTGAGCGCGCGACGAAAGTCGCGGAATTCTGTCGTGTGGCAGCCAGACCTCACGGCGTTCCGGTTCCCCTTCGGCGCCCCACCCTTGGATTTGACGCGACACCGATTGGCTCTCCCCCTGCGCAGCGGGGGGAGTACGGCCTTAGGCCGGGAGGGGGGCGCAACATGGTCGCAGCGTCGGCCCCCTCCACCACACTTCGTGTGGTCCCCCTCCCCCGCTTCGCAGGGGAGGAGCCTTAAACCACGGTTCTGATTGCAAATTCCGCCTGGAGTTGTTTTGAGGAAATTGAGGGGTACCCCCTCCCCCTCCTGCGGCAGGCGCGGCAAAGCCGGCAAATGAAGGACCGGCAGTTCGAGGGCCGCAGCGCCGCCCGCATGCCGAAGCTGCGCGATAGCACCGCCCGTCGCCGCCATGGCGTGGGAAATCCGGATGAAATGCGCGATCCATGCGGACGCAAGCCGCGGATTGCGCGCGGCGTGCGCCCGTTCCCGGCAACCCTCCAGCATTCGCAACTGCGCCCGTAGATGCTCCTCCAGCAGCTGGGCCACTTCGTCATGCGCTTTCCCCCCGAACACCGACGACGGGTCGTCGCGGTGCTGCCCTCGGAATCCCAAAGACGGAATGTGCGCCGCGGGCTAACGTCAAGAAAATCTCAGAAGGACTGGCTAAGGCTTCCACCAGCCCTTGGGCATGCGTGTTCCTATCTGGCCGCTAGCCGTCCAGATGGTCCAGTCTTGGATGAAGTCCGAGGCATATCGCCGGACGGCCTCCTCGGCACACCTGAATGCCTCGTCGAACGTCTCGTAGTCGCCCAGATGGGAATGGTGAACGGTCACTTCCCACTGCCGCGGACTGGCTTTCAGCTTGATGTTGGCCCGGAGCAGGTTCCCCAGCTCCAGGCTGCAGGCATGCACCGCACCATGCCCGCCCTGCCACTTTGTCCACCTGGCCTTCATGGGAACATTATGAGAACATACGGAATCGGGGGCAAGAGGGATTCGTATCCTCCTATCCGCCGTGGCTCGTACTAAAGGAAACGGGCTACGCCCCTGAAGCCCTCTCCGATTACATGATGCCGGTGTGTCCAGCTAAGCTGCTGCGATGCCGTTCGATGCGCTGTTGCCGTGGCTCGATCTCGCCGGTTTTTCCGTCTTCGCGGCGTCGGGCGCGCTTGCGGCCGCGCGCAAGCGGCTGGATTTTATCGGCGCCTGCTTCTTCGCCCTGATCACCGCGACCGGCGGCGGCACGTTGCGCGATGTGCTGATCGGCGCGCCCGTTTTCTGGATGCACAATGCCGCGCCTGTCATTCTCTGCGTGCTGGTGGCGATCGCGGCGTGGGTGGTGCCGCTGCGCTGGTGGCCGGAGCGGGCGCTCGAATGGCTGGATGCGGGGGGACTCGCGGCCTATGCCGTTTACGGCGCGGCGAAGGCATTGACATACGGCATTGCGCCCATCTCGGCGGTCGCGGCCGGCGTGATCACCGCGTGTGTCGGCGGCATCATCCGCGACATCACGGCGGGGGTTCCCTCCGTGCTGCTGCGGCATGAGCTTTACGTGACGGCCGCGCTGTTGGCGGCCGCGGCTTTCATAGGGCTTGCGAACGCCGGCATGGCAGCGCCCTGGCCGGCGTTCATCGGCCTTGCGCTAGGCTTCGGGTTGCGCGGGGCGGCCATATGCTGGCGCTTGGCGCTTCCGCCTCACCGGGGAGGGTAGGGCGCGGACGCAGATCATGGATACGATTCTCCCGGAGCAACCGTAGAAACGGTATGCTGTTCCTTGTTTGGCGGACTGCGGGATGAGAATGGGTACGCTGGCGTTGCATCGCTCCATACTGGCTGCATCCTTTGCGCTGATGCCAGCGATGGCGCAGGCCCAATCGGTCGAGCCGCTGAAGAATCCGCCGCCGGACGGAGTGGCCACGACCTTTCAGCTCACCAACGGTAACGTGCTTGCCCAAGGCTACCACGCGTACGATTGGTGGCTGCTGATCCCGGACAACACCGGCAGCTACGTCAACGGCAGCTGGAAGCGCGCCGCCGATATGCCCATAACCTATGCGCCCGCCGCCGTTGCATCGGCCGTGCTTGCGGACGGCCGCGTCCTCATCGAAGGCGGGGAGTATTCCAACGGCATTCAGGTCAGCGATCAGGGTTTCACGCTGACCAACAAAGGAGCGGTGTACGACCCGGTGGCGGACAGCTGGGCGGGCGTGAACCCGCCGCGGGGCTGGGACAACATCGGAGACTCTCCCTCCGTTGTGCTGCCGGATGGCCGCTTCCTGCTTGGCGACAAGCTGCACAAGCGGCTGGCGCTGCTCGATCCCAACACCATGACCTGGAGCGCGGTGCCTGCAACCGGCAAGAACGACTTCAACTCCGAGGAAGGCTGGACCCTGATGCCCGATGGCGAGGTGCTCGCCATCGACGTGAAGGATCATCCGCAGTCGGAGCTTTTCGATCTGAAAACTCTGAAATGGAAAAACCTCGGCAGCACCGTCGCGGATCTGCAGGAACCGCCCATCGGCGGCTGCTTCCGCTATCCGCCGAAAAACAAGTGCTACTATCCGCCCGGGGAAATCGGCCCGGCCATGCTGATGCCGGACGGCACCGTTTTCGCGGCCGGCGGACGGCACGCGGGGATGGCCCACACAGCTGTCTACACGCCGGGCAAAGGGTGGGCGTCCGGTCCCGATTTTCCGGGCGGCGATGCGGCCGGCGACTCCTTCGCGTCGCTGCTGCCGAACGGGCACGCCCTCATCGAAGCGAACAGCGGCCGGCTCTACGAGTGGGATGGCAAAGACCTAACGGCGGAGCCGGTTACGGTGGGAGAATTCAGCTCACTTATGGTGCTGCCGACAGGCGGGATTCTGGTTGCCGGCACGGAGGTGTATCGCAGCTCGGGGAGTTGGAGCCCCGCCTGGCAACCGGCGATTACGAAATGCGCGGGCGTGGTATCGCGCGGCGGCACCTACAAGATCTCCGGCAAGCAGTTCAACGGGTTCTCGCAGGCCAATGCCTTCGGCGATGAGTACGAGCAAGCCACCAACTACCCGCTCGTGCGGATCACCAACAACGGTACCAAACACGTCTTCTTCGCCCGCACGCACGATCACAGCACAATGGGCGTGGCGACGGCCGATCGCATCGTTTCCACCCGTTTCGATGTCGATCCCGCCACCGAAACGGGCGCAAGCGCGCTGGTGGTGATCGCAAATGGAATCCCATCCGATCCCGTGGCGATTACGGTGCAGTGAGAGTACCGCCAGAATGCTCTTTGCTTTGGTCGCGCAAGCCGGCCGCTCATCATGGGCGGAGATGGAAACCGAATACCAGATACAGCCCTGGACGTTCTTCGCCCGCACGGAGTGGGAGCAGGATAAGGACACGGTCGTGCCCTCCTATGGCGGCAATCCGCACGGGCTTATGCGGTTTGTACGTCTAGCTACGAGATAAGATAGCATGTCTCCTTGAACAAAGGGGCACTCAATGACGATCTCAGATTTGGCAACCTTGAGCACTGCGGTAAGCGGCTTGGCCGTGACGGCTTCTCTTGTTTACCTCGCCATTCAAACCCACCAGGCCACGAAACACACCCAGGCCCTCATCAGGCAAGGCCGGGTCAGCCGCCTTTCGGAGCAGAGCTTGGCGGCCACCGATCCCGGCATGGCAACCACTATCATCCTTGCGAATGGGAACGAGGCTACGCCCGAAGCGGTAAGGCGTTTGCAGTTCAGCATGTACTGCCTCGGTCTGTTCTACGGATTTCAGGACTCTTTCAATCAATATCAGGCGGGCCTGTTGGGTGAGGATATGTTTAAGCAGTTGAAGGCCGTACTCTCGCGCACCCTCAGTCAGAAAGGTTTCCGTGCCGAATGGCAAAACGTGCGCGTGGCAGGAACGAAATTTGCGGTATTCGTCGACAACATCGCTGCCGCGCTTCCCCTTCAACAGTGACGCAGAACGGCAGCTTGCCAAGCTGCTGCAGTGAATGTCAGCCTGAAGTTCCGGTCCTGAGACAATGCCGAGACAAGCTCCCGTTTACAGGGGCCCTTCCATCTGGCGGAGCGGGAGGGATTCGAACCCTCGATACGGCTTTTCAACCGTATAACGGTTTAGCAAACCGCCGCCTTCAGCCTCTCGGCCACCGCTCCGTATAGGCGTTTACAGGCTTTAGCACAGAACAAAACGGGCCGCAGAAGAAAATTGCCACCAGATTGCCACCGCAAGGCCGTCCACACCAGCCGCTATTCGGCAGAAACGCTTGCGAATAGCAAGGGGCGGACTGGAAGCTTCAGCAAGAATCTAACCTCGCTTAAAAGGTTCCTCCGGCGCTAATGCCGTTGTTCACATTGCCCCCATTGTTGAATCGGACCACCAGAGGCCTATTCAGCAATTGCCTTCGCGCATCGTCCGAGAACTTAACCCCCGCGTTCTGATCGATCAGGTCAATCGCCCACTCGCGAGCGCCCTGAATTTCCGGGTGCTTCTTCGGATCAACCTGCAAAATTCCGACGCCTATCTGCACCAGTTGGGAGTTCCGATTTGACGTCCAGACATAAATGGTGATCGCCAGTGCAGATGCGGCGATCAGCAGCGCTGAAATGGCGACCATCATTTGCATGAGTGTTGCAGTCGGCTGCGGAGCATTGTCGCCCATTGCCCAAAATCCCCCTGATTGAGTTCATCCGCCAAGCTGCAAGGCGGCTTCGATTGCCGTCGCTGCAGTAGTGTCTGTCTTCTCGAACACGTGGGCGTAAACGGTCAAGGTGACATTTGGCGAGCTGTGACCCAAGCGGCGGCTGATCTTCACCACATCCAGCCCCGCAGCTATTAGCGCTGAAGCATGCGTATGCCGAAGGGCATGGAAGCTCACCTGGGGCAGTTTCCGTGACTTAACCGTGCGCGCCCAGTCGCGGCTCACATTGTCCGGCGAGAGCAACCCGCCTTCCACAGTGCTGAAGACGAGAGTTTCTTTCGCCTCGCGGCCGGCGCCTAAAGCGACTCGAAGTTCCCGCTGCTCGCGCAAATGGCTGCGCAGCAACTCTACCGCCGTGCGCGGTAGCGAGATCGTGCGGCGGCCGTGCTTCGTTTTAGGGGCCTTCAGGCGCAAACCGGACTTCGTCTCTTCAACGCTGCGCTGAATGGTCAGAGTGGAAGCGTCCAGATCAACGTCGCCCCATTGCAGTCCGAGCAACTCGCCACGGCGAGCGCCAGTCGCCAACGCTAAGGAAACTATCCGGTGCAGGCCGTGATCTCTCAGCGCCTTGAGCACCCCTGTGATCTGCTCCGCTTCCAGTATCTCCACCTCTTCAGTTTCGACGTGCGGTGCCTTCACGATAGCCGCAACGTTGCGGTGAACCGTTTCTGCCGCGGCCGCGCGAGCTAGGGCCTCATGCAAAACGCGGTGCGCATGCCCCACCGTACGGGCAGAAAGTGGCGCGCCATCTTTTCCGCCGTGCGTGAGCAGGGCTGTATGCCACTCCTGAATTTGTGCTGGACGCAGCTTCTGAAGGGCCGTAGCGCCCAGGTGCGGAATGATCTGCTGCTCGGCGAGTTGGCGATAGCGTTCCAGCGTCTTCGCGGAGAGAGCCTTGCCCTTGTTGCCGATCACGATATCCGCGTTCAGCCAGGAGCGGAGATATTCCGCCACCGTCACTCTGGAGGGATCGACACTCTCGCCCTTCTGTTCGGCGGCGAGCAGCGCAACCAGCTTCTGCTCGGCCTGCTTCTTGGTGCCTTTGAAACTGACGTACCGAATCTTGCGGCGACCTGTCGCTGGATCGGCGCCGACATCGAATTTCAGTTCCCAGCTGCGCTCACCACGGCGGCGAATGTGTCCGGTCATTTCTTACCTCCAGCGCGCTTTCCCTTGTATTTCGATCCCCATACCTCCTTTGGTGTGGTGGTGGGCCCGATGGCTCGGTCAGTGATCCGATCGCGAAGATGCATAAGGCCATTCGCGATGATGGAAACTTTGCTTACGTCCTCCGCTGTTCGCGCGGCACCTCTTGCCACTTCCTCGATCAGCGAATTGGCAAACCCCGATCCTAGCGTGGAGAAAGTTTGGCTGAGGTCCTCACCGGTGTTCGTTTTCAGGCGCGGGGCAGCTGTATTGCCAGGAGGTCTAAACGCCTCAAGAACTGTGGCTGCCGCTTGGACCGCCTGATCGTATGCGAAGGCGTTGCCATACCAGTTAGCAGTCTCCGCAGCAGAACGGGTCGCCATAAAGGCGGCTGTCCGACCAGCATCATGCATGGCTGAGGCCATCATGCGCGCTAAAGCAATTACAGGACGGTCTTCGATGATCGGGCCCCCTATGATGGTGTCTGATGCGATAGAACGTTCTAGGCGCTCTACGATCTCTGCATTCATCGAGGCGCCTCGCTCGTTCGCTGACCTATCGAGACGCTGCTGCAGGTCTCGCTGCATTCGAATTCGGACCTGAACAAAGTTCTCCGTGTCATCCACTTGGGCCATTTCCCGTCTCCTCCTTGGATAGTATGGGGCATATTTGTGCCACTTGCGCAATTATGACGCAAGGGCATTATTTGGGTCGAAATGACTACAGAGGGAGCTTAGTTGGATGGCTTTGGACGCAGATGGGCGCAAAGTGATTACGGTACCTGAAGCCGCGCAAGAACTCGGGATTTCCCGCAACAGCGGATATGAGGCAGCCGCTCGCGGAGAACTCCCCACGATCCGAATCGGAAGGCGATTGTTAGTGCCGCGGGCAGCGCTAGACCGTCTACTGAGCGAAGCCGGCAAGGCCGCGTGATTCGCAATGGGGCTAGATATGGAAAGGGCCGCCCCGGAAACTCCGGTAAGCGGCCCTGTTAAGCGTGTTCAGCTTGGCGGCGAACGCGGCCAGTCTAATCCGGCCGGGCGATTCTCGCAAGGAGGGACGCGATGACGGCCCGGCGAACGCTTCCGAACCGCCGAGAGCATTACGTCTTCGCTTTCCAGCATGATGGAATCCTCTACACCTGCGGGACCGGGTACTTCTCCGATGGCGCATTGGCAGAGATTTTCCTGAGCTGCGCCAAACCGGGCTCAGCAGCCGCTACGGCGGCCCAGGACGCGGCGGTGATCGCTTCCATAGCGTTGCAGTACCGGACACCGATCTCCTGCATCAAGCACGCCCTAACGCGGCTCTCGAATGGCGAAGCGGCGGGCCCCCTCGGCAAGGCGCTCGATTTAATCGAGGGCTCGGCATACGCATGATCGAAGCTCAGGCCGAAACAAAACAGGATGCGGCTGCGCTCCGGCTTCAGGCCGAAGAATCGATTATCGGCCTGCAACTCCGTGAAGGTACTCCAGCCATCAGCGCTGCTCGCGCCGCGCAGACGTTGTGTGGCTTCTTCGATCCGCCGCTCGACAGAATCCAGCACGCGATCTTCGAATTGGCTGACGAAGGAAATACAATCACACCCGCCGCTATCGCGCTCCGCATGGCAGACGACCCTGGACTTCGGGAGATCGGCGGGCGGACTTACTTGGCGGGATTGGCTGCGGCTGCGCCTGCGGCGATCTCTGGGCTAGATATCGCGCATCGCACGCGCGCGGCGGTGGCAGATTGGAGAGCGCTGGCGAAGCCCCGCGTAATCGAAGCCTTCCTGCGGGACAAGGCTCTCACTCGCGGCGTTCTGAGCGATGCAGCAGCGTTAGCGGGCCACTTCGAAGCGCAGAGCGATCTGGGCGAAATTTGTGCCGCATCGCTCGCCGGACAAGACATCCCCTCGCGAGATGAACTTGTGGAAGGAATGATCCCGCGTGATGCGGTGACGATTCTCGCGGGCGACGGCGGAACGGGCAAGTCCCTGCTTGCCCTGCAACTGGCAGTCGCCATCCAGTTGCAAACCAACTGGATAGGCCGTGTGGTTT
>JAFAVP010000040.1 GCA_019242395.1 Alphaproteobacteria bacterium
CGCAGATGATCGCCTACATGTCCTACATCGGCGGCAGGCCGCGGGTGTATCTGTTCGATCTGGAAAGCGGCCGGCAGGAAATGCTGGGCAATTTCCCGAACATGACGTTCAGCCCACGGTTCTCGCCGGACGGCAACAAGGTCGCGATGACCCTGGAGAAGGGCGGCAACTCCGACATCTATGTGATGGATTTGCGCACCCGCGCCATCAATCGCCTCACCTCCGATCCCGCCATCGACACCGCGCCCAGCTATTCGCCGGATGGCGGGCAGATCGCGTTTGAATCGGACCGGGGCGGTTCGCAGCAGGTCTATGTGATGAATGCAGACGGCTCGAATGTGCACCGCATCAGCTTCGGCGGCGGCAAGAACGGCACGCCCGTCTGGAGCCCGCGCGGCGATCTCATCGCTTTTACCAAGCAGGCCGGCGGCCGTTTCAATGTGGGTGTGATGCGGACGGATGGTTCGGGCGAGAGGATCATCACGGACGGCTGGGAAGATGAAGGGCCAACCTGGGCGCCGAACGGCCGCGTGCTGATGTACACGCGGACGGAGCGCGGCGGCCGGGGCTCGCAGATCTGGTCCGTGGATGTGACCGGCCGGAACGAGCGCCGGGTGCCGTCGCCTGGAGCGGCATCCGATCCTGCCTGGTCGCCGTTGATCCAATAAGGGGTTAAGCTGTGCTGCGATTCGGCTTTCTAACGCAGGTTTCCGGCGCGCAAGCGCCCCGCCAAACGCAAGCCGGGATTCTTGCGTTCAACATGGAGTGAATTCACATGGCTAACAAATCGACCGCTCTTAAAATCATCGCCGCCGCCGGGCTGATCGCGCTTGCCGGCTGCACCACCAAGCCTGCGGCGACCACGGAAGCACCGCCGGTCGCGCCGCCGCCGGGCGGTGAAAGCACCGCGCCCGTCACCAGCGAATCCTCCAGCATCATGCCGGGCAGCGCGGAAGACCTTCGCGTGAATGTGGGGGACACGGTGCACTTCGAGTACGATCAGTACAGCCTGCGCGATGAAGACCGCGATGTGCTCCAGCGGCAGGCCTCGTGGCTCGCGAAATATCCGCAGGTCCGCGTTTCCATCGAAGGCCATTGCGACGAGCGCGGTACGCGCGAGTATAACCTCGCGCTGGGCGCGCGCCGCGCCAATGCGGTGAAGGAGTACCTGGTGAGCCTGGGCGTTTCGTCCGGCAGGGTGCAGACGATCTCCTACGGCAAGGAGCGCCCTACCTGCACGGACTCCAGCGAGGGCTGCTATTCGCAGAACCGCCGCGCGGTGACGGCCATCAGCGGCGGCGGCGCTTCATCCTGACCTTCACCTGGAGATTGAATTGAGAAAGGGCGCTCCATCCGGAGCGCCTTTTTTTCATTCAGAAGCCGCGCGTCCGTTCCCGTTCATAATGTCTAATCGCTTACGGCAGGGGCGCCTGCTGCTAGGCCCGGGGGCAGCCGCCGACAGGAATGGACGACCACAGGAGCGTCAGGGAAATGTGTATCCTGTCCCGGAATTCCACACTTTCAGTAGATTTGACCTGAAATTCCTTATTAGTTTGCGTCCGCTGGTGGTGATCCGCTCATTACCGGTGACCATTACTCAACGTGGCCTCCGCGTCTCGAGAGGTTGCCACTGGGCACCCTGCCATGTTGCTTGGGCAGAAGATGTAAGATTGGCCCAGATTCGTACTTAAGGCAACGAAGCCATTATCGTTTATGCCCCAAGCCTGCTGAGACGTGCTACCGTCGACCGGATCGAGATCGGTAAAGTTATGGGTCACCAAATCTAAGGTAAACGCGTGCGCGTTCTTCTCAGAATCCCACCATTCACCACTAATCACATCTGCCTCACTGAAATCCTGCAGAGCAGTTCCGCCGGGCGCATTTGGATGGTCAACAATGTCGGTTCTAGGTTTTGTTTTTTTTGCATGCTTCTGCCAGAACCCGTGCGACAAACCAGAAACGTCGGCGAAAAATCCAACTACATTTTGCTCTAGGTTATCGATTCCGCGCGGACTGATCTGTGGAAATCTACCTTGACCCCGCAAGTGCAGCTTGAAATCCTTGTGATATTCCCCGTTTTTTCCAAAATAGCCGACAGTCCTGCCTTCAGAATCGATGTAGTCGCCGACGCTAGCGCCGCTCGCGTTAGCCCCCTGCGCGATACCATCAAGCTTCCTGCCATTGGCGCGGAAGATTTTGAATTTGCCCTCGGGAGTCCGGTAAAACTCCTCACCCACCTTGAACTTCGGACTGGTGGCGATGCCGACGATCGCGCCGTCATCGTTGATGGACCTTGCTTCCGTTCCCGTGGTGCCATCGAACGGTGCGTCGAACGTCGTCCAGTTGCTGCCGTCCAGCGGCCCGAAGAAGCCATGCTCCACGTTCGCAGAGTCGCGGTAGCTGCCCGCTACGATGTTCTTGTTGTTGATTGAGAACGCAATCTCGGACACCGCGCCCGGCACCATCGGCACCGGAATGTAGGTTCCCGCGCTTGCTGAACTCAGCGCCGAGACAATCGCCACCGCCGCCACCACCTGATACTTGAGCATGTCGTTCTCCGCCCTGGGGGCAGAGACAGACTACACCCGCCGGAACTCCTCCGGCCAGCAGCGGAGAACGCCGGATTTTTTAGGAAGGCCTTTATCTAGCTTTTTCAGGAAGGAGATCGGGAAACGATATGGTCCGCGAGATCAACGGGGGAGACATATGATCCTGCTTTGCGAAACCACCGGAGGGGCACTTTTCCGGATTGTCATCCAGACAGAAAATGTAGGACTTGCCGATGCTGGTACTTAGGGCGACGAGATCATTATGATTGACGCCCCACGCCTGCTGGGAGGTGCTGCCGTCACCCGGATCGAGGTCTCTGGCTCCCTGATCGAAGACGATAATGAAGGCGTGAAAATTGCCCCCTGAGTCCCGCCACTGGCCGCTGATCGCCTGCCACCCGGCGTCTTCCAGCACTGTCCCGCGTGCACCGGGATAATCGAATGCAGTGGTCTCGATTTTTGGTGCGGCTCGGTTTTGCGTAAAACCATGCTGAATGCCGCTTTGATCGACAAAATCTCCGACAACGCCGAGGCTAGACTCAGTCACTCCCAGCGGGCTCACGTATGGCGACTTATTCTGTCCATGCAGGTGCAGCTTGAAACCCTTCTCGTATCGCCCTGTAAGCCCGAAGTACCCTGCCGTTAGATCGCCCGGCTCCCTATAATCGCCTACGCTGACATTGTTTTGATCGTCCTGCTTGGCGATGCCCTGCGCGATGCCGTCGAGCGGTTCGCCGCGCCGCTCGAAGATTTTGAATTTGCCCTGCGGCGTCCGATAGAATTCCTCCCCCACCTTGAACTTCGGATTGAGCGCGATTCCAACGATGGCGCCGTCGTTGGCGATGCCCCGCGCCTCCGTGCCGGCGGTGCCCTCAAACGGTGCGTCGAAGGTCGTCCAGTTGCTGCCATCGAGCGGGCCGAAAAACGCGTGCTCGACATTGGCGGAGTCGCGGTAGCTTCCCGCCACCACATTGCTGTCGTTGATTCCGAACACGATCTCCGACATCGCCCCCGGCACCATCGGCACCGGGATGTAGGTGCCGGCCTGCGCCGCCGAAATCGTGACGATCAACGCCGCCGTTACCATCCAATAGCCGCGCATGTTCAAACCCTCAGATCGAGACGCACAATACCGCAGGCCAAGTATTCGCGCCAGCAATGGCCCGTGGTGCCGCTTCTTGCTCCACCAAGCCTTCGGCGGCAGAAGCGCTCCTGCGTTGCTCCAGCGGCCTGCATTCTCCGCGTTGTGGCGAAAACGCCTGTAGAATCAGGGGCGAAAATAAATCCGTTCTCCAGCGCCGAATCGGCCTTACAATCAGGCCGATGAGAACCAACGTGTGTGCGAATGCGAGCGACGCCGGTGGGCATCGCGCGCGCGAGAGACGCAGGAGAGCCGGCGCACGATATGCTTCTTCGCGCGCTCTGCCTTACGCGGCGCACGGCGCCGAACAGAGGCGTGCGAGGCGGACGAAAAGTCTCCAAGTCGTGAGTTCAAATGGTGCCGGCGATTTTCGGTCACAACATCTGGTGTGGAGAATGGAAGATGGGCGCTCTCCCCCCTGCTTTCTGGAGGTTCGAATGGGAACTCTGCATGGGAAGGGGTAGTCACGGAATTGTTCGCCCAACAAACGAACAATTCCGTTGTCTCGCTGTGCGCTTCAGCGCCGCAATTTGGGCGAAGTCTCGCGGAATCTGCCGGCAGCCGAAATCAGGTGAGTGCGCAAAGATGAACGATAGAGCGCGGAAAGGATTGTGGCTGGGAGCGGCGGCGTTCTGCGCGGCGCTGGCGAATCCCGTGCTCGCGGCGTCGACTCTTCCGCCCGGCAGCTATCGCGTTGCCGATCTCTTCGGTGAAAGCGATGAAGAGCGCGCCGCTCGTCTTGCCGCCGAACAACATGAGCAGGCGCAGGACGCCTCCATCCGTTACCTGCGCGAGCGCAACCAGGATCTGGAAAACACGGTGCGGCGGCTCACCGGCCAGAACGAGCAACTCGATCACCGCATCGACGAGTTGAACAGCCGCATCGAGCGGATGCAGAAGGATTTCGAGTACCGGCTCTGCAAGATCGTGGCCCAGCAGTTGGGCGCAGAAGGCGGCGGGCCGATGCCGTGCCTTGGGACCGAGAGCTTAACCTCGGCGGCTCCGGCGAGTCCACCGGCGGACTCTGCTGCTCCGCCGGCTGCACCGAAGGCGACCGGCGCTCCAACGTCGCTGGCGCCACCGCCGGGTGTGCTCGGGACGTTACCGTCCGGCGGAAAGTCCGCTGCCTCTCCCCCACCCCTAAGCCCGAACCGGGCCAAGTTCGATTCCGCTATGAAGCTGCTTGCCAAGGCGCAGTACGATGAAGCCCGCAGCGCCTTCCGCAGCTTCGCCGACGGATATCCCAACGATGAACTCGCGCCGCAGGCGGTGTATTGGGTGGGCGACATCGCTTATGTTCAGAAGGACTATCCGGCCGCGGCGCGGGCCTTCGCCGAAGAGATCAAGAAGTATCCCGACAGCACCCGCGCGCCGGACAGCATGCTGAAGCTCGGCCAGTCGCTGATCGCGATGGGCAACAAGCAGGAAGGTTGTACCGCCCTTGCCGCCCTCCCGACGAAATACCCGAACGCCGAAAACGTCGCGAGCCGCGCCGCTGCCGAGCGCAAAGCCGCGCACTGCAAGTAAGGCAGCCAAGCCCTCCGCGAAGCCGGCGGCGGCGCGGCCGGCCGAGTCGCTTCCGCGGCGCTTCGCGGAGCGCATGGCAGCGCTTCAGGCCCCTTGGCCGGCCGCGGTTGCTGTCTCCGGCGGTGGTGATTCCCTGGCGCTGATGCTGCTGCTGGCGGAGTGGGCGAGGGAAGCGGGCAAGGCGAGGCCGGTGGTCTTGACTGTCGATCATGGCCTGCGGCCCAGCTCGAAAAAGGATGCTGAGCGGGTGCGGAAGGTTGCGGGCGAGCAGGGTCTCGAGGCCCATATGCTCGCTTGGAAAGGGCCCAAGCCCGTGTCCGACGTAGAGGCGGAATCCCGGACCGCCCGGTATTCGCTCATGGGCGGCTGGTGTGCCGACCATGGCGTAAAGGCGCTTTATGCTGGGCACACTTTGGACGACCAGGCGGAAACGTTCTTGCTCCGCCTTGCGCGGGGCAGCGGTCTGGACGGGCTCGCCGCCATGCGGCCGGAGTCCGCTATTCCGATTGCAGATTTCCGTCACATAGCATTGGTTAGACCGATGCTGGAGTTTGCCCGGCGGGAATTGCGCGATTTCCTTGAGGCACAAGGAATCCCCTGGTCGGAAGACCCCATGAACGCAGATCTGCAGTTCTCCAGGGCACGAGTCCGAGCTGCCTGGCCGCAGTTGACGGAGTTGGGGCTGACGCCCGAGCGCCTCGCCGACGCGGCACAGCATCTTGGGCGGGTGCGGATGGCACTGGATGCACTCACCCACGACTTTCTGAACAGGGCGGCCCGGTTTTCGGACCACTCGGTTGCGCTGGACCCCGTCCGCCTGAAAACGATCCCCCGTGAGATCGGTTTGAGAGCTCTAGCCAAGCTCCTGTGTCTCGTTTCGGGCGAAGACTACCGGCCGCGGTTTGACAGCCTGGAACGGCTCTTCGATGCCATTCTGGGATATGCGTTGGGCGGAGGGATGACACTTCATGGCTGCATTGTGGCGCCCGCCCCTGCTGAGAGCCAGGTATTCGGGTCGGCAACTGTCAAGATCTCGAAAGAAGCCGGGCGCAGACCGAAGGAACCGGCCACCGGTCCCGAACGTACAAAGGCCAACATTGGGCGCGATAACTAAGTTCCCGGTCAGGCATGGAAGTCGCATTGCTGCAGAGGCTCAAATTTCTTAACGTTTTGATGTCTGGCAAGGCGTTAAGAAGGTTCCTATGTAACGGGAGCGGCGCGTTGCTGAGCCGCAAGAAAGGTATCTCGTGAACAACCTTCGCAATCTTGCACTCTGGATCATCATCGCGCTGCTGCTGGTCGCGCTGTTCAATATGTTCCAGGGCACCGGCATGCACCAGAACACCAGCCAGATCAGCTACACCCAGTTCAATCAGCAAGTGGTGAATGGGTTGGTGAAAAAGGTCACTATCCAGGGTGATCAGATCGTGGGTGAAACTCAGAGCGGCCAGCAGTTCACGACTGTGGCGCCTCCGAACGATGCTCAACTGACATCCAAGCTGCTGCAGAAAAACGTCGATGTGAACGTCAAACCGGGCGATGATGGATCGTTCAACCTGATGAGCATCTTCATCAATTGGTTCCCCATGCTGCTGCTGATCGGCGTTTGGGTGTTCTTCCTGCGCCAGATGCAGGCCGGCGGCGGAAAGGCGATGGGGTTCGGCAAGAGCCGGGCGAAGCTCCTCACCGAACGTCAGGGCCGGGTGACGTTTGAGGATGTCGCCGGTGTCGATGAGGCGAAGGAAGAACTGAAGGAAATTGTCGATTTTCTGAAGGATCCCCAGAAGTTCCAGCGGCTCGGCGGCCGTATTCCAAAGGGCGTGTTGCTGGTCGGTCCGCCTGGTACTGGCAAAACCCTGCTCGCGCGATCCATCGCGGGCGAAGCGAACGTGCCCTTCTTCACCATTTCAGGTTCGGACTTCGTGGAAATGTTCGTTGGCGTTGGCGCCAGCCGCGTACGCGACATGTTCGAGCAGGCGAAGAAGAATGCGCCTTGCATTGTGTTCATCGACGAAATCGATGCGGTCGGGCGGCACCGCGGTGCAGGCCTCGGGGGTGGCAACGATGAACGCGAGCAGACCCTGAACCAGCTGCTGGTCGAAATGGACGGCTTCGAGACGAACGAAGGCGTTATCCTGATCGCCGCCACCAACCGGCCGGATGTGCTCGATCCCGCGCTGCTGCGACCGGGCCGTTTCGACCGCCACGTGGTCGTGCCCAACCCGGATCTTGGAGGCCGCGAAAAGATCCTCCGTGTACACATGCGCAAAGTTCCGCTGGCCCCAGATGTCGAGCCGCGTGTGATCGCACGTGGAACGCCCGGATTCTCGGGCGCCGATCTCGCCAATCTGGTGAACGAGGGCGCGCTGCTGGCTGCGCGCCGAGGCAAGCGCGTCGTCACCATGGTCGAACTGGAAGATGCCAAAGACAAGGTAATGATGGGTGCCGAGCGCCGCTCGCTCGCCATGACTGACGAGGAGAAGAAGCTTACGGCCTATCACGAAGGCGGCCATGCCCTCGTGGCGCTGCACGTCGAAGGCTCCGATCCCATCCACAAGGCGACAATCATTCCGCGCGGCCGGGCTTTGGGTCTTGTGATGCGCCTGCCGGAGCGAGATCAACTCTCCGTCACCCGGCAAAAGATGATGGCCGATCTTTGCGTTGCCTTCGGCGGGCGCTTGGCTGAGGAACTCATCTTCGGACACGAGAAAGTAACGACCGGCGCCATGAGTGACATCGAGCAGGCGACACGTATGGCCCGTGCCATGGTCACGCGCTTCGGCATGTCGGATGAACTCGGCCCTATCGCCTACGGCGAGAACCAGGAAGAGGTGTTCCTGGGCCACAGCGTGTCCCGCCAGCAGAACATTTCCGAGCAAACGGCGCAGAAGATCGACTCGGAAATCCGCAGCATCGTCGACACGACCTACAACAAGGCCAAGGACATCCTGACCAAACATATGGATGACCTGCACACGCTTGCCCGCGGGCTTCTGGAATACGAAACGCTGACGGGTGACGAGATCGTGGCGCTGCTCAAAGGCATTCCGCCCGTACGCACACCGTACGAGGAGCCGGAAACGCCGAAGGCGCCCCCGGCTAGTGTGCCGACTGCGGGCCGCCCACGTGGACCTGTTATTCCTGTGACGCCCGAACCTCAGCCGGGACACTGAGCCGAGCTTAGGATAGAGACGAGGGAGGCTTCGGCCTCCCTTTTCACTTGAGCGCAGCCGTGAAGATATTGGGCATCGTCAACGTCACCGAGGATTCCTTCTCGGACGGCGGGCGCTTTCTCGCGCCTGAAGCGGCCATTGCGCACGCCCGCAAGCTCGTCTCCGATGGAGCGGACATTATCGATCTAGGAGCCGCTTCATCCAATCCGGATGCGAAGCCCGTGTCCGCAGAAGTGGAGATTGCGCGGCTTGCGGCGGTGGTCGATGCCCTGAAGCAGGACGGTGTTCCGGTGTC
>JAFAVP010000049.1 GCA_019242395.1 Alphaproteobacteria bacterium
CCGGCGCTTCAACGGCCGACGGCGCAAAGATCCAGCAATGGGCGTGCGTACAGGCCGACAACAATGAGTGGAGCTTCTCTCCCACTAACTGAACCTCTTCCATTCACAATCAAATTCGGGCTGCAAATCTTAATTACCTGCAGCCCGGATTTTTTTGCCTCGACGCATTGCAGTCCAACAACACTCGAAATTACATAAGTCTTACAAAAGAAGCCGCTTGTTCCTGCTACGTTCGAAATGTAGCCCGATGCAGACCGAAGCCGACAGCACTCTTGCTCTCTTCGCCAAGGACGACCGCCTGAACTGGCCAACCACCCTGGCAATAATTCTGGTTCATGTGGGAGCAGTGGCAGCACTTTTTGTATGCAGCTGGCGCATGATCGCCGCTGCCGTTTTCATTTACTGGGTCACCACCGGGCTTGGTATCAGCTTGGGGTATCACCGGCTCCATACACACCGCTCCTACAAAGTTCCTCGCTGGCTCGAGTATTTCTTTGCTATCTGCGGCTCTATGACGCTGGAGGGCGGTCCGATCTCCTGGGTGGCGACGCACCGCGTTCATCATCAGAATTCTGATCGCGAGGGCGACCCCCACAGCCCGCATGACGGGGCATGGTGGGCCCATATAGGCTGGCTGCTCTTCGGCGAGAGTAAGCATAAGAACACGGCGCTGATGTCGAAATATGCGCCGGATCTCGCCAAGGATCCCTTCTACGTTTGGCTAAATAATAACCATTGGGTGCCGCTCGTAGTAGTGACAGTGTTGCTCTATTCCGTGGGTGGATTCCCCCTGATGTTATGGGGCAGCTTTTTTCGTCTCTTCTTTGGGTGGCACGCAACCTGGCTGGTGAACTCGGCAACCCACATGTGGGGCGCTCGCCGCTTTGCTACCCGTGATGACTCACGCAACAACTGGTGGGTTGCCTTACTCACATTTGGCGAAGGCTGGCACAACAATCATCACGCACACCCGACTTCGGCGCGCCATGGACTGGCCTGGTACGAATTCGATCCCTCCTGGCTAACTCTTAAGCTTTTGAAGTTCCTGGGTATTGCAAAATCAATCCAGGTCGCCAAGCTGCCCAGCACGCTACCCACACAAAAAGCAGCATAAGCTCCTCGAGAGCAGTGCCTCCGCGAACGCTCGCTCGAAGCGCCCACCGGTCATAATCGATATGAATGGTAGTCGCCGGGCGACAAAAATCGATAGCCTTCTTTATCGGCATGGGCGCGGTGCTTATCGTTGTCATCCTGCTGCTTTATATCGGCTGGGTTGTACTCGATTGGCAGAGGGGCATCATGCTCTTCTTCGGTGTCCTGCTGTTGGCCATGATCATCAGCGGAGTCGTGTTGAACACCATTTTCTTGGTCCGGGAGATACGCCGTAACGAGCAGCATGACGCCTTTATCAATGCCGTCACACATGAGCTGAAGACCCCTGTTGCATCTATCCGGCTTTACCTGGAAACTCTCCAGACGCGCGCCGTCGATCCTGCGAAGCAGCAGGAGTTCTATCGCGTGATGCTGGAGGACAGCAGCCGGTTACTTTCAACTATCGAACAGGTTTTACGTACCGGACGGCTCAGCCGGGTGGGCCGGCTCGCCAACTCGTCGCCCGTTGACCTGAATGCCCTCGTGATGGAATGCGTCGAACGCAGCCGCACGCTGCACAGCATCGGCGACGATTGCGTCACATACTCACCGGGTCCAAAGGCGGAAGTGGCCGGCGACAGCGATGAACTGCGCGCCGCCGTCTCAAACCTGATCGATAACGCGATCAAGTATTCCGGTAATGAGTTGAACGTGCACGCCGAGATCTCGCAAGTGGACGGGAAGTACGTGGCTCTGCGCGTGAAAGACCGCGGCGTAGGCATTCCGAAAACTGAGCTCAAACGAATCTTCAAGCGCTTTCATCGTGTGCCGGGTCCAAATACCACGCGTGTGAAAGGCACGGGCCTTGGGCTTTATATTGTCCGTTCAGTCGCGAAACGCCACCGCGGCCGGGCGTGGGCTGAGAGTGAAGGTCCCGGCCAAGGCAGCACGTTTGTGCTCGAACTGCCACTTGCCACATGAGCAAGATCCTTGTCGTGGAAGACGAAAAGCATCTGGCTGATGGGTTGCGATTCAATCTCGAAGCGGAAGGCTATGACGTAGCACTCGTCGAAACCGGCGAAGGGGCGCTCCCACTATTGTTCGATGCTGCTGGCAGCTTCGACGTGCTCGTGCTCGACGTCATGCTGCCGGGCAAAGACGGATTCGCGGTGGTTCGCGAGCTGCGCGAGGCCCGCCAGTTCATCCCCACGCTGATTTTGACCGCGCGGGGACGCCCGGAGGATGTGCTGCGCGGGTTCGGCTCGGGGGCGGACGATTATCTGACTAAGCCCTTCGAACTCGCAATACTGAGCGCGAGGATACGCGGTCTGCTGCGGCGTCGCCAATGGCTGCAGGCCTCGTCTCAACCGCTTGCCCCCGCCCCAAACGATATATTCACATTCGGTGCAAAAGACCAGATCTCTGTAAATTTCGACCTGCTCGAACTTCGGGTCGGTGAGCAGTTATTCCGTCTCACTTTGATGGAGGCGAACGTGCTTCGCAACCTGATTAAGCACGAAGGCAAAGCCGTTTCGCGGAAGACCATGCTTGACGAAGTCTGGGGTGTTGACGAAAGCACCGACACCCGTCCCATTGACAACTTCATCGTTCGGCTCAGGCGCTATATCGAAGCCGATCCCACGCACCCGCGCCATCTCCTCACCGTGCGCGGTATTGGCTATCGTTTTGTCGCCGCGCCTGAGTAATCGCGGCCTTCCGTTTCGCATAATGATCCAGGGAGATTGCATGTCGCCGGACGTGGAGTTGCTTAAGCGTATTTACGACGAGTTCAATGCGCGCAAAATAGAAAGCGTGCTCGCCGCTCTGCACGAAGATGTCGCCTGGGCAAACGGAATGGAGGGAGGCCATGTT
>JAFAVP010000052.1 GCA_019242395.1 Alphaproteobacteria bacterium
GATCCCGGTCCTTGGGAATTTTCGCGTTCTTCTTGCCATTGGTGACGTAGGGCCCATAGCGGCCGTTGAGCACCTGGATCCCCTCGACGCCGAAATCCTGAATCGTGCGATTGGCATCCGCCTCTTTTTTGAGGCGGATGACCTCGAGCGCTCGCTCGAGCGTCACCGTGTAGGGATCGTCCTCCTTGAGTGAGACGTATTTGCTGCCGTACTTCACGTAGGGGCCGAAGCGCCCGACGTTGGTTACGACCGTCTCCCCCTCCGGCGTAGCGCCGAGAGTACGCGGCAACTTGAAGAGTTCCATGGCATCGGCCAGCGTGATCAAATCCATTTTCTGGCCGGGCCGCAAGCCGGCAAAACGTGGCTTCTCCTCATCGTCCTTGGTGCCGATCTGCACGAACGCGCCATAGCGACCCATGCGCACCGTCACCGGCTTGCCGGTGGCGGCATCCTTGCCGAGCTCCCGCGCCTGCGCGACCTGCTCGCGCGTGACGTTCTTCTCGATCTTGTCGACCTGGCGGATGAAGGGCTTCCAGAACTTCTCCAGCGGCGTGGTCCAGTCCTCTTCGCCTCGTGAGACGGCGTCCAGCTCATCTTCCATCGCCGCCGTGAAGCCGTATTCCACGTAGTGATGAAAGTGATCCGTCAGAAAGCGATTGACGATCTTGCCGATGTCGGTCGGAATGAACCGCCGGGCATCCATCTCGACGTATTCACGGTCCTGCAGCGTCGAGATGATCGTGGCGTAAGTGGATGGGCGGCCGATGCCGTGCTCTTCCAGCGCCTTCACCAGCGAGGCTTCCGAATAGCGCGGTGGCGGCTCAGTGAAGTGTTGGTCAGCGCGCAGTGTGTTGAGGCCGATGACGTCGCCTTCCTGCATCGGTGGCAGAACGTGGTCGGTATCATCCGCCTTGGCGTCGTCCGTACCTTCCTGGTACACCGCGATATAACCGGGTTTGATGAGCGTGGACCCATTGGCACGCAGCAGATGACGCTGCGGCCCATCTTCGCCGGCGAGCAGATCCACCGCGACGGTATCGAACACGGCATGGCTCATCTGTGAGGCGACGGCCCGCTTCCAGATCAGGGCATAGAGCTTGTAGAGGTCGCCATCCACCTTGCCTTCGACATCGGCGGGCGTGATGGCCGCCGAGGTGGGCCGGATCGCCTCGTGCGCTTCCTGAGCATTCTTCGATTTGGTCTTGTAGACACGGGGCTCGTGGGCGACCTCGTCCTTGCCGTAGAGCCGGGTCGCCACTTCGCGTATCTCATGCACGGCCTCAGCCGCGAGCGACACCGAGTCCGTACGCATGTAAGTGATGAGACCGACACTGCCCTCACCGATGTCCTGGCCTTCGTACAGTTGCTGCGCGAGCCGCATGGTGCGCCGGGCGTTGAAGCCGAGCTTGCGGGCAGCCTCCTGCTGCAGGGTGGACGTGGTGAACGGCGGGGCTGGATTGCGCCGGCGCTGCTTGCGGTCGATCGCCAGCACGCGCAACTCGCCGAGTCCCTGAAATCCAGGTCGCGCCGCGGCGCGGGCTGCTGCGGTGATGGTGCGCTCGACCTCTCGAGCCTGAGCTTCGTTCGTGAAGCTGAACTGCTCGGCTTTCTGGCCCCGGTATTCGAGTAGCTTCAGCCCAAACGCCTGTGAGGCGTGTGTGCCCTCACCCTCGATCGTCCAGTATTCCTGCGGTACGAACGCTGCGATTTCGGCTTCGCGCTCGCAAATCATGCGCAGCGCGGGGCTTTGCACCCGGCCGGCCGAGAGGCCCTGGCGAACCTTCTTCCACAGCAGCGGTGAGAGATTGAAGCCGACCAGGTAGTCGAGCGCGCGGCGCGCCTGCTGGGCATTCACCAGCTCCATCGACAGATCGCGAGGTTGCGCGACCGCTTCGCGGATCGCATTGCGGGTGATCTCGTAGAACACCACCCGATGCACTTTCTTGCCGCGCAGCTCCCCGCGGGAGTGGAGGATCTCTTTCAGATGCCAGGCGATGGCCTCGCCCTCGCGGTCCGGATCGGTCGCGAGGTAGAGGGCCTTCGACTTGCGCAGCGTCTTCTGGATCGCCTCCACGTGACGCTCATTCTTCTCCAGCACCTGGTACTGCATGCTGAAGCCCTGATCGGGATCAACGGCTCCTTCCTTGGGCTTGAGGTCGCGCACATGACCATAGGAGGCAAGAACGTCGAAATCCTTGCCGAGATACTTCTTGATGGTCTTCGCCTTGGCGGGCGATTCGACGATGACGAGGTTGTCAGACATGACCGGCGCACCTAAAAAAAACCGCGGCCTCGCCGCGGAGCTGCTCGCTCACCGCGCC
>JAFAVP010000222.1 GCA_019242395.1 Alphaproteobacteria bacterium
TCCGCCAATGTGGAGCACGCGTTCTTCGGCCCGCTGGACGGCAGCAGCTGGACAACCTTCGATGCGCCGTTCGACGGCACCACGGGCACCGAAGCGCGCTCCATCAACGATGACGGCGCCATCGTCGGCATTGCCACCAATCCGAAGTTCAAAGTGGGCGAGGAATTCTATCGCGCGCCGGACGGCACGTTCACGGTGTTCGAAAAAGACGGCCAGCCGCTCGATGGCATCGCGCAGGGACTCGACGATGACGATCTCAACGTAGGCGATTACATCAAGCCCAATGAGAAGATCGTGGGCTATCTTGGACAGAACGGAAAATACTCAAAGGATTTTCTGCTCCGACAGGGTTACAAGGATTTTCCGCAAATTAGCCCTCGCGGGCGGATCACCGCAGGTAACACCATCTATGTTGTGGGCTTCCTCGTGAACCCTCAAGGGGGGCAATCTGTTTTTATTTATGACAAAGTTCCAAGACTGCATGCCCATACGCGAGAGATTGGGCATCCGGATGCTACTGGAACGGCATTGGAAGGAATCAATAAGTCCCTTGTGGCCTCAGGCCAATGGACTAACAGCGCCGGACACTCGCATGGCTTTACCTACCGCCTCCACAATGGAAATTATGTCGACTTAGATCCATTGGACGGAAGCACCTCTCAGCAGGCTTGGGGAATTAACGATCATAATCTTGTTGCGCTGAGCACGAGTTCTGGCACCTCTTATATTTACTGCCCGCGGATCGTTGACAAATGCCCGGCCCAAGGCTTGACCCATCCAAGGAGACGGGGACAGAATACTGGAGTGCACCCTGAAAGTGAGACACGATAAATAGGGGGACAGTTCTCTGGAGGAGAACTGATGCCTGGAAGGAAGCGTGTTTGGAGCCGGGAGCTGAAGATCTCGGCGGTCAAGCGGATGTTGGCGGGCGAGAACACAACTGCCTTAGCCAAAGAGTTGAAGGTTCGCCGCATGATTTTGTACCGATGGCGCGACAGTTACCGGAAGGATGGTGCAAGAGCGTTTCCGGGCCGCGCGGGTCGTCCGCCGAAATTGCCGCAGAACATCGCCGAGGTGAGAGCGGAAGCCGCCAGCAGCCTTGCTGTAGCGCAGAAGCGCATTACCGAGCTGGAGCGCAAGATCGGCCAGCAGCAGGTTGAACTCGATTTTGGGTGGCCGATCTCACCTATGTGCGGATGCGCGAGGAGTTCGCTTATCTGGCGATTGTGCTCGATGCCTTCAGCCGGCGTGTCGTCGGCTGGTGCCTGGAAACCTACATGCAGGCCAGTCTGGCGGCAGCCGCGCTGAAGATGGCTTTGGAGCAAAGACGGCCGCAGCCCTTCGCTTTGGTCCATCACTCCGATCGTGGCGTGCAATATGCCTGCGCCGACTACACGCGCCTGCTCGACGAACACCGCATCTTCGCCAGCATGAGCAGGCCGGGAAATCCTACGACAACGCAAAAGCGGAGAGCTTCATGAAACGCTCACGCAGGAAGAGGTCGATGGCAGCGACTATCGCGACAGCCAGCACGCCCGAAGAGCCATTGGACAGTTCCTGGAAAACGTCTACAACCGTCAACGCCTGCACTCGGCGCTCAACTACAAGCCGCCCGCTGAGTTTGAAGCAAACCTGCTCGCGTCACAGTCTGTGTTACGGCACCGAAGAGGAAATGTGGAAGCAACCTGTCCCTGAATTACGTGTCTCATCCAAAGGGGGCAGTCCAATACATATTCCCAGCTGATATTGCGTGATCGATATCCTTTAAGCGCCGGCTCTCTATCGAGTGCCCCTCAGCGACCGCAATCGGCAGTACCCTGAGCGCCGGCCATACGTCCGAGTATGAGTGCATGGGCTACAGCAACTGATCGCGGGCTATCACGGCACGAGCTTGTTGGGGCTTCTGAATCGCGCGGTCTTCACTGCATTCTCCACCGAATTGCGAAAAGCCGTTTCATATCAATGGCGAAAATAAATTCGATCTCCGTCGCGATTCCGGCATTATAATGCGGCGGCTGAAGGGCTTTTTTACGCCGGTGATGCTGAGTTCGAATGCGAAACGCGAACACGCCCGCACGTGTTTGGTATGCAAACGCGCTCTCGCGCGCTTCGCGGGAGCGGATGCGAGCCGCGCGAAAATGCGCGGAATCGAGAGTTCAAATGGTGCCGGGGATTTTCGGCCACAACATCTGGTGTGGAGAATGAAAGAAGGACTCCCTCCCTCCGGTTTTCCGGAGGTTCGGATGGAACTTTCGAACAGAGGGGGAGGGGGCACGCGACCTTCTCCGAACAACGAACAATTCCGTCGTGCGCTGACGGTCGCATTATGAGGCTAAGCCTCTTGCCAATTGCCCCGCCTTACCTATTCTTAAGCCGGATTCGGGCAGGCTTTTGCCCGCATCCGCACGTGTGCTAATCAAGCCCGCGCGCTGTCCTATCGCGGAGACCTTTGCCAGAGCCCATGAACCGAAACACGTTTCGCGGAAGGCTCGGGCGGGCTTCCGCGAAATCCGGCGGCGCCTGAGCAAAATTGAAGGAGAGAAGTCATACCGCCCAGACGTCCCCAAATACCCGCTCCGCCTCCTGCCAAGGACGGACCTCGCGTCAACGAAGACATCCGCGTCCGCACCATTCTCCTGATCGGGGATGATGGCCACAAATACGGAGAAATCGGGATCGACGACGCCCGCGCGATCGCAGAAGAAAAGGGGTTCGATCTCGTAGAGGTCTCGCCGGAGGCGAAGCCCCCCGTCGTCAAGCTGATGGACTACGGGAAATACAAATACGAGCAGCAGAAGAAACAGGCCGAAGCGCGCAAGAAGCAGAAGGTCATCGAGCTCAAAGAGATCAAGATGCGCCCGACCATCGACGATCACGATTACGACGTGAAGATGAAGGCGATGCAGCGCTTCTTTGGCGAGGGCGACAAGGTGAAGGTGACGTTACGTTTCCGCGGCCGCGAGATGGCGCATCAGCATCTCGGCATGGAGTTGCTCAGGCGCATCCAGTCGGACACCGAAACCTACGCGAAGCTCGAGCAGTATCCGAAGATGGAAGGCCGACAGATGATGATGGTGCTGGCCCCGCGCTAGGCGCCGTCTTCTCTCTGCGGCAAATTTCCTCGGTGCAGAGGCAGGTGACGAGCGTATGGTCCCTGCCGGGCCAGGCATCTCGCCAGTCCGATCATCAATGTCAAAGCGGAATCGGGGCCTGGTATGCTGACGAGCTATCAGCAGCAGAACGGCGGCCTTAAGGGCAGCCTCCTCGCGGACGGGAAAGAGCTTCCCGAAGGCAGCTTATGGCTCGACCTCTTAAACCCGACTCTGGATGAGCGGCGCGCCGTGGATCGTTATCTTGGCATGGAATTGCCGACGCGGCCGGAAATGGAGGAGATTGAGGCCTCCAGCCGCCTGTACCAGGAGGACGGCGGCATCTTCATGACGGCGCTCATCCTGTCGCACACAGACTCCGGTCATCCGGTGGCCGACGTGGTGACCTTCGTGCTGGCAAGACAGAAACTGATCACCATCCGGTATATCGATCCGCAGCCCTTCCGCACCTTCGCCGCCCGCTCCGACCGCGGACTTATTCTCGGCGGCAAGGCCGAAGCCATTCTGATGTCGCTGTTGGACGTCATCATCGACCGGCTGGCCGATGTGCTGGAGCGGCTGGGCTCGGAGGTAGAGAATGTGTCGCGCGACATCTTCCAGCACGATGACGAGCAACGGCTTGGCTCGAAGGACTTCCAAGGCGTGCTGCGAACACTGGGACGCAAGCACGACCTCACTGGCAAGATGCGGGAAAGCCTCCTGACTCTCGGGCGCATGCTGACATTTCTCTCTCAGGCGTTTGAATCGCGGCAAGACAAGGAAACTCGCGGGCACGTGAAGACGCTGACCCGCGATGTGGCTTCACTGCAGGATCACACCTCGTTTCTGACAGCCAAGCTCAGCTACTTGCAGGACGCCACACTCGGCCTGATCAACAATGAGCAGAACAACATCATCAAGATCATGTCCGTTGCAGCGATGGTATTCTTGCCGCCCACGCTGTTCGCATCCATGTGGGGCATGAATTTCCAGTACATGCCGGATTTGCATTGGCGGCTCGGCTATCCTTTCGCCATCATCGTGATGATTGTGTCGGCGGTGGTGCCGTATGTCTGGTTCAAGCGGCGCGGCTGGCTGTAGCGGGGATGCGCGGTACCAGTGTAGGGATTGCGCTGAAGGTCGCAAACACACTCGCGTTTTCTTTGATGTACGCGGTCATAAAGCTGGCGGGGCCGATGCCTGTTGGCGAAGTGATCTTCTTCCGCTCGGCCTTCGCGCTTCTGCCGGTTCTTGCGTTCTCCGCCTTGAGCGCTGGTTTGGGGCAGAGTATCAGCACCACGCGGCCGCTGTTCCATATCCTGCGTTCACTGGCCGGCTTGTGCGGCATGTTCCTGAATTTCGCGGCCCTGGCTAGGCTGCCGCTTGCGGATATCACCGGCTTCAGCTTTGTCGCACCTATATTCGCAGTAATCCTCGCTACCTTCATGCTGAACGAGCGCGCTAGCCTTTATCGCTGGATCGCGCTCGGGGCGGGCTTTGCGGGTGTGTTGCTGATGCTCCAGCCCCATGGCGGGGTGTTGCATCTGGTCCGGGCAGGTTTCAGCAGCGGGGCAGGTCTGGCGCTGATGGGCGCGCTGCTTTCGGCCTTCGTCGTGGTCTTCATTAGGCAAATGAGTGCCACCGAGCAGAGCGAGGCCATTGTGTTCTATTTCATGCTCACTTGCGCGGGGGTGAGCGGCATCACGTGTTTCTGGCATTGGACGACGCCAAATCTCGCGGGCGCTGCGTGGCTGATGCTCGCGGGCGTACTGGGTGGCATCGGCCAGCTCTGCATGACATTCAGCTATCGTTACGCCGCGCCATCGCTGCTAGCCCCCTTCGACTATGTGGCGATGGTGTGGGCGGTGGCGCTCGGTTTCTTCATTCTGGGTGAGGTACCGGAACGGATGGTGATGCTCGGAGCCGCAGTGGTGGTTGGAGCCGGGCTCTTCATCATATGGCGGGAACGGCGGCAGCATCTGGCGAGCGCCGATGCCGCCGAAATGGCGATTCAGCTCAGCGAGTAAGGTTCGGGAGCGCACAAATGACAATGTGCTCTATCACCTCGGCATAGCTCATGCCCGCCTGCGCAGCGGCGGCAGCGAAGCCGGCGCCGGGCTCAAGGCCCGGGTTGGGATTGATCTCGAGCACGAAGGGTTCGCCAGCTTCGCTGACGCGAAAGTCCAGGCGCGCATAACCCCGGAGGTTGAACAACCGCCACGCCGCTTTGCACAGTCCGGTTAGCCTCTGATGTAGCTCAGATTCAGTCCCCTCGCGATGGAAGCGACGCTCCGCTCCGCTATACTCCGGCGAGGCTTCGCTCCACTTCGCATCGTAGCCGACGATGCGCGGGCGTTCGGACGGCCAAGCGTGGAACACCATCTCGGCAATCGGCAGAACGCGCGGCTCACCATCCTCTTCGAGTACGGAGATATTGAACTCACGCCCTTCCACATACGCTTCAGCGAACCACCGGCCGCCATACTCGCTTCGGCATCGCTGCGCCCGCTGCCGCACGGCATCGGCCCCCGTGACCACGGCACCGGCATCCAGCCCGAAAGACGCATCTTCGGTTGCGGATTTCACGATGTACCGAGCATCGCTGCTGGGCATTTGCGTTAACGGCCATTCGTGCCAGTCTGGCGTCGGCAGCCCCGCTAGCTGCAGAACCTTCTTGGACAATGGCTTGTCCCCGGCAAGCGCCATCGCTGCTGCGCCGCAGCCTGTGTACGGCACCGTCAGCTTCTCGAGCAGAGCCGGCACGGCAGGCGCGAGTTCACCTTGGCCGAAAATCGCCTCCACCATGTTGAACACCATATCGGGCCGATGCTCCGCGATCGCCGAAAGCAACTTTTCGGGGTCGAATACGTTAGGTGCGAGGCTCGCCCAGTGCCCGCGTGAGCGAAGCGCCTCGGCGACGGCGCGTGCAGTGATCAGGGTGTCCTGCTCGTCGGCCGGCGCATCCGGCGGCACGTCCGAATGCAGCACAAGAACCCGCACGCCTAATTAAGCCGCGACGCGCAGCTTTGCGCAGAGCTGAGGATTGCGCTTCATGAAAGATTCCATGATCCGCCCGATGAGCCCGCGGTGGCTTAATCCCTCACGATTCGCGATCAGGCAAAGGTCGGAGTGGTCCGGCCGCAAGCCTGCCACGGGATTCACCTCGATGAAGTTGGGATCGCCGTTCGCGTCGTTCCGTATATCCACGCGGCCGCCGTCGCGGCAACGGAGCGCGCGCCATGCCGCCAGCGCCACCCTTCCGGCGGCTTTGGCGCTCGACGGATCGGCCCGGATGATGGCGACCTTCTCCTGCCAGTTGCCTTCCTTGTTCTCGAAACCATAGCCATGCCCCACCCAGGCTTCCTTGGGCACGATTTCGCTGACACCTAGCACGCGCGCCTGATCGCCTGTGCCGAGGATGCCGACGGTGAATTCACGTCCGGGGAGAAATGTCTCGACCAGAACCGGCTGCTGGAACCGGGCAAGCAACTCGGTCGCGACATGTTTTAGACCGGCTGCGTTGTCGACCTTCGACTTGCCATTGACGCCTTTGCCGGACCCTTCAGCGATCGGCTTGAGGAACAGCGGGTAAGGCAGCTTCACATTGCGGATGTCTGTGGTTCGTTCGATCACGGCGAAATCGGGTGTGGGAATTCCACAGTCACGCACCACGCGCTTTGCGATCGATTTGTCCAGCGTCATTGCGAGAGTCAGCGCATCTGAAAAGACGTAAGGAATATCATATGCGTCGAGCAGTGCCGGGACTTGTGCCTCCCGGGCCAATCCCTTCAGCCCTTCACAGAAATTGAAGACGGCGTCCCAGCGCTGGCCGGCAACTAGTGCCTCCGCCAAGGCCTTCACATTGCCGACGCGCGTGACCTGCCAGCCAAGCGAGGTAAGCGCTTCGCAGATCGCCTCTATGGTGATTTCGCTGTCGAACTCGGCGGTATCCTCTTCCCCATAGCCCATGGCGAGATAATCCGCGCGGAGATCGTAGGTAACTCCGATGCGCATGAGCTACTTCACTGCGCCCAGCCGGCCGCCCGGGTCGGGATACCGATATATCTGGCCTTCGAAGTTGCGCAGCAGCAGGTCGTCTGCGTCGCGTCCGACAACGCAATCCGGAGCAAGTTGGATCTTGCCTCCCCCGCCCGGAGCATCCACTGCGAAGATCGGTGTCGCGTAACCGGTTGTGTAGCCGCGCAAGCCTTCGATGATCTCGATGCCCTTCTCCACATTCGTGCGGAAGTGTCCGGAGCCGCGGATCGGATCGACTTGATAGAGATAATACGGCTTTACCCGGTTTTTCAGCAGGCCGTGCATCAGCGGCTTTATCACCGCGATATCATCGTTCACCCCCTTGAGGAGCACGGTCTGACTCCCGAGCGGAATGCCGGCGTCCGCCAAACGGGCGAGGGCCTCGCGGGATTCGCTGGTGAACTCGCGTGGATGGGTGACGTGCAGACTCATGAACAAGGGGTGATACTTCTTCAGCACCTTAACGAGATCCTTGGTGATGCGCTGCGGCAGCACCATTGGCACCTTCGTGCCAATACGCAGGAATTCAATGTGCGGGATGCTCCGGAGGCGGTTAAGCAGCCAATCGAGCTTCTCGTCAGCCATAGTGAGTGGATCCCCGCCTGAGAGGAGCACGTCCCGTACTTCCGTATGGATTTCGAGATAGGCCAGCGCCTGTTCCCACTGCCTGGGCGAGAACTGGTATTCGCCGCCTGGATTGCCGACGGCCC
The DNA here is from genome assembly GCA_019242395.1 of Alphaproteobacteria bacterium. Taxonomy (GTDB): domain Bacteria; phylum Pseudomonadota; class Alphaproteobacteria; order Micropepsales; family Micropepsaceae; genus Rhizomicrobium. The sequence goes on from JAFAVP010000222.1 coordinate 7,838, forward strand.
TCGCGCGCGTGCAGTAGCGGCAGTAGGTGGCGCACGTGCCTGTGGTAAGAAAGAGCACGCGATCCGGGTAGCGATGCACAAGCCCCGGTGCAGCGGTGTCGTGATCCTCGCCCAACGGATCTTCCGATTCCCCCGGAAGGCGAATGGCCTCCGCTCCGGTCATGATGTGTGTCCGCCTGAGGGGCTCGCGAGGGTCTTCCCGGCTCATCAGGCTGGCATAGTAGGGCGTGATCCCCACCGGCAGCGGGCCAGAATGTCTGGTGACAGCCCTACGTTCATCTTCGGAGAGTTGAAAATGCGCCCGAGTTCATCCAAGGAGCGGATGCGGTGGCGGAGCTGCCAATGCCAGTCATTCCACTGGGTCACAGACGTGCCAGCATAGAAGCGGCGGTAGAAGGCTTTGGTGTCGGGATTTACAGGGAAGCGAAGCGCTGACTTTCTTGCCGCCGGCCACCTGCTTGGGAACTGCTTCGCTTCTGGTGGAAGGGTGGGCCGGTGATCCGGATTAGAATGCACCGACCGCAACGGAGGCTTCAACTCGCGCCTCCGCAACACCTGCAGACTCATAGTCCTCTCATGGCTTGGCCGTTATGACCGGAAATGCCCAGCGCGTTCCGGTACGGCGGTAAATTCCCCGCGATATTTAAGCCGTTTCTCGCCTTGTCAAGTGCTGTTCTCCGAATACTGAGATTGCCTTAAATTCACCAAATATAGGCTAGTAATAATCGATCATGAATATTGAAATCGTAATAAAGTCTTCAGTGGCATGCACCTGCGTCATCCCCGAAGGATTTTTCAGGATCTCACCATCATGTAAGCAGAACGAAATACGCATCTTCCGAAAACTCAAGCAGCTTTTCGGAAGCCGCGCGATGCAGCGCCTGGCAGACCGCCAAAGTGTTCGCGCGACATCATGAAAACTCTACTCGCCACTACCACCGAACAGACTGTGGACGGAACCGAAGTCCCTCGTAAAAATCCAGTACACGGATGTGATGCGTCCCAAGTCGAATTGGAATTCGGCGGATAAAGCGGGCTGACCCGAAGCTCCCCAGAACGGTTTTCGCTTCAATCGGAAATACGACGATCAGCGCCCGATGGCTACGACCGGTCAGCGGCATTGTCATTTGAAAATGATCGCGCGGCGCGGCGCCTTGATCCCATGCCCGAATAGGTGCGTTCCGTGGCCGTGCATAGTAGAGCAGCTCGGCCACCACACTGCGATTGGCGGCTACGATCGCATCGTAGTGTCCGCGCTTCGCCTCGCCAACGACGGCTCGCCCCAACTCTTTCCAGCCTTCCTGGCGCTTGAAGGCGTTTCCCAGTCCAACCGCACCAGCAGCGAGCGGATTCAACTCTGCTAGCCATAACGCGTTCATTGCCGCGCAGCCCAGGGCGAGGGAGAGCTGCAGAGCGCGCCCGTCCCACCACTGCAACAGAGTTCTTGTGGCCAGTGGTACGGCGGCGATGTAGGCGGGCGCAGCCCAGTTCGCGTTGGCGTCCGAAATAAAGGACTGGATCACAACCAGCACCAGCACCGGCACGCTAAAGGCCGCAAGCACGGTTGATGGCCCTGCGTCGCCTTCCGAGCGGTGGAGACACAGGAGTGCGCCAAACCAGCCCGCCATCATCAACGGCCCGAACACGCCGAATTGGCCTGCGAGAAACACAACCGCATGTGTGAAATTGAAGGGGGCCTGGCTCCAGTTCGCATTTGCTACGGTGTGCGCAACGGTTGGAAAGCCATGCTGCGCGTTCCAGATAGCGTTGGGCAGCAGAATGAGCAGCGCGAGAACCAGCGCCATGGCGCCAGGCGCGGAGAGCACAAGTCTTCGGGAATGGAGGTCAAAGATGGCTGCAATTGCTGCCCCGAGCATGAAATACAGCATCGCGTATTTGGCCAGCAGCCCGACGCCGACCGCAGAACCGCAAAGAAAGACCCAATTCCAACGGCGGTCCCCGCGCGCGCGCAGAAACGCGTAAAGCGCCAGAGCCCAGCAGAAAAGTAGCGGCACATCTGTCGAAATCAGTCCGCTTGAATATGAGATTCCGGGCAAGGTTGCGTAGGCGAGCGCGCCCCACAACCCCACTCTGGCACTGAAGGCAGCCCGCCCGATACCGAAGAGCAGCAGCGCCGTCCCCGCATGCAACAGCGGAGAAGCGAGGCGGATCGCCCATTCTGCAACGCTGAGGCGCGTGGTCAGCCAAATGATCCACGCTATCAGTGGCGGCTTTGAGAAGTATCCCCAGTCAGGGGTTTGTGACCACCACCAGTACTGCGCTTCGTCGGGGTATAGCTGGAGGGGTGTGAGCCACAAGACCCCGACCCGTAAGAGCGTGATCGCGGCCACCGACAACAGGGCAAGCCAGAACAGTGTACGATCACCAGAAGGAACGTGCCTCATTGCCGCTTTGCCGGACGAATGCGGAAGACGAGCACATGCTCGTGCTTTCCCCGGGAATAATCCAAACCTGCGATGCTGCCGACGATGTACTCCCTGCCTCCCGCCGCATGTAAGGCGTGCAGGAACAGAGGCTGCTCCCGATCCCCAATGACGGCGAGCCCTCCCTGGCGAGCGGCAACTACGCCTGCACTCTGGCCTCCCTCAAGGTGTGTTGCTGTGCCCAGCAGGAATACGAGGCTCGGCTCCAAATATCCTGCCAGGATGACAGGTGGGTCTGTTGGCGCGCGATTGGCGGAGATTTGTTGCGCGATTGTCTGACTCAGCCAGATCGGGGCGAGGGCCGGCGCGATGTCGCATCCCAACAGCGGAACGAAGATCAGCGCTGCGGCGGCAGCGCAGACGGCTGCGCGCACCAATCGCATTTGCACCTGCAGAGTCACCGCCGCAATCGCGAGGACAGCCACGATAAGCGCGGCAAAGAGCCACCAGATGCGGAGCTCCACGCCAAGGCGATAGGGCACAACCAGAACTGCTGTGAGCGCCGCGAGCGTAACACCAATGAAGACAACCGCGGAGACGATCTGAAGCGGCCGTGAAGATCCCCCGGCGGAATGCCGGTTGACGATCCATAGGGCTGCAAGCAGGGCGAGAGCGGGATAGAGGGGCAGGATGTAGTGGGGCAGCTTGGTTGGGACCGCCTCGAACACAAGCCAGCTTGGAACGATCCATGACAGCAGGAAACGAAAAACTGGATCTGTCCGTCCGGCTACCGCAGAGCGGGCGGCTGGTAAGGCAAAGAGGGTCACCGGCCAGAACGTCATGGCTGCCAGCGCGAGATAGTAGCCGGGCGGGGCGCCATGCGATTCTTGGCCGGCCATGATTTTAGCGGCCAGGTCGTGACCGAGGGAGCGTCGATAGAAGGCGCCGTGACTCGCAAATGCGATGGCGATCCCCCACGGCAGCACGACGGCCAGCGTCAGGGGCAGACCAGGCAGCGCCCGCAGGTATCGAAGCCAACGAAAGTCCCGGTCCCATATTGAAACCGTAAGCGCCGTCAGGCCAGCCACCGAGAGAATGACTGGACCCTTGAGGAGGAGGCCGAAGCCGAGTGCGCCCCATCCCGCCATGGTCTGCCACTTCGATGGGGCATGCTGAATTCGACCGCGTGCAAATAGATAGGCGCGCAGAAGTATGCCCTCGACCGCTGTGATGGCCGCCAACAGCAGAGCGTCGGTGGTGGCGATCTCAGCTTCGGCGGACAACAGTACGCTCGTTCCCAACAAAGCGGCGCCTATGAAAGCCCCTTTCCGGGATACAACTGCCCTTCCGCACCAGTAGGTGAGCAGCACGGCCAGTAATGCTCCCAGGATCGACGGAACGCGGTAGGTCCAGATCCGATCGTAGGGCGGAGACCCCAGAAGACGCGTGGAGGCGGCTTGGAGCCAGTAGATCCCTACCGGCTTGTTGTATCGGGGCACGGTGCTGTAGCGGATGTCGACATAGTCGCCGCTTTCAATCATTTGCTTGGAGGCTTGTGCGAAGCGGCTTTCGTCGCGATCGAGCGGCGGTAGCGATAAGGCTCCCGGTAGCCAGGCTGCGAGGCAGAGCAGCACCAACATCGCGGCCGGGTACTTGCTGAGGCGCTCGATGACCATCCTCATCATGTTGCGCTCTGGACGGATTCGCATCTGTTTACGCGAAAGTCCGCCCGTTATAAGCGTAAAAATCCGCGCACCACCGCCGATTCGCCGGCTTCGACAGGATTTGCACTTCAGTGGTGACGATCTCCATCGTTGTTCCGGTGAAGGACGAGGCCAGGAATGTGGTCTCTCTAGCCCGCGAAATTGTACTGGCGACCGCCGGAGAAGATGCGGAAATCATCTTCGTGGACGACGGCTCCGTCGATGGAACGGCTAAGCAGTTGCGATTGCTGAAGCAGGAAATTCCCGCCTTGCGTGTGCTTAGCCACAATCGGAATTTGGGGCAGAGCCGCGGTGTCCGAACGGGTGTGCTCGCAGCGACGGCGGATGTCATCGTCACCCTGGACGGCGACGGTCAGAACGATCCGGCCGACATTCCCAGGCTGGTGGCGGCGCTCCGCTCTGGCAATCCGAACCTGCTTGGTATGGTCGCCGGCATTCGCACCCGGCGCCGGGATGCCTCAAATCGAAGACTGGCATCGGATATCGCAAATAGATTTCGCCAGTGGATTCTGAAGGACCGGGCCACCGATTCAGGTTGTGGACTGAAGGTCTTTCGGCGGGAGGTCTATCTGAGCCTTCCATATTTCGATCACATGCACAGGTTTCTCATCGCCCTGGTTCTCCGGGAGGGCTACGAGGTACGAGAAATCGCGGTAAATCACCGTCCACGCCTGCACGGCCGCTCAAAGTACGGCAATTTTCATCGCGCCTTGGTCGGGCTCGTGGATACCTTCGGCGTCCGCTGGCTGCAGGCCCGATTCGGCGGCCGCGCTGACATTACGGAGCTGTAGATGGCAATGCATTGGTTTACGGCCGATCACATCTGGCTCCTCGTTGGCTTCGCGGGGCAGGGGCTATTTGCTTCGCGATTCATCGTGCAGTGGTTCAAGAGCGAAATGGAAGGGCGCAGTATTATTCCTGTAGCGTTCTGGTACTGTAGCCTCGGAGGAGGGATCGTCACCCTTGCTTATACGATGCACTTGGGCAGTGTACCCCTATCCCTCGGCCAGGCGACTGGGTTGGTTGTCTATTCTCGAAATCTGTACTTGATCTTTCGGGAGCGCGCCGCGTTGCGTGCGGGCAGCGGAACGTCTCCTGCCTGAGTGTGCTAAAGAGGGCGCGCACTGCTAATTCAGGAGAGACTGATGCGCTTCTTTCCGCTGCTGCTCATCGCAGTCATTGCTTACAATGTGATCGCGTTTGGAACCGGCGTCACCCACAACGACGTTTATGGGACTTTGAACTCCGCGGTTAACATCCACATGTTTTCAGGCGACGATTGGCATTACAGTGTCGGCGATCTTCTTATTACGGGCGGGCTGCTTCTGTTATTTGTCGAAATCGTGAAGTCGACCAGAACGAGCTCGAACCAGATCGTTAATCACGGTCTTTCGATGCTCACCTTCGTAGTAGCGCTGATTGAATTCATAACCTTGCACGGCTTCGCCACGAGCACCTTCTTCCTGATCATGGCAATGTGCCTGATCGATGTGATCGGCGGTTATACCATTTCGATTGTGGCCGCGGAGCACGATCTTGGGATTGGACGAGCAGGGACAGACTGATGACAACTGCCGGGGCGAGCCGGCCCTTGAATTGTGTCAGACCTTTAATGATATGAACAGGAATGGGTAAGGCCGTAAGCGTATCTCCTGATGCGGATCAGCAGGCGCTGCCGTGAGATGGGATGAAGGAGTGACGAATGTCAGGTGACAAGAAGGAAACCCCTCAACGAGTTCGCGGGCGGCTGTTGGCAGCGACGTCCGCCGCCGCGATCTTGGTCTTAGGTCTTGGTGCTTCTGCTCTGTTGCCCCGCCCCGCAATGGAAACGAAGGCGGTCGAGCAAGAGCAGCCCGTGCGGCTTGAACAGGCCGTTGCCCGTAATGTGCCTCCGCACATGCTGGAAGCCGGCGCTCCATTCAGCTTTGCCGACCTGGTGGAACGGGTCAGCCCTGCCGTCGTCACTGTGACGGTGGAGCAGGAAATTAATGCTGCAGCGGGCATGAACCCGCAAGACATCCCGGAGCCGTTCCGCGATTTCTTCAACCAGTTTGGGCAGCAGGAGGGGAAGCCATTCAACATTCCCCGCAAAGCCGTCGCCATGGGGTCCGGCTTCATCATCGACAAGGCCGGCTATATCGTCACGAACAACCACGTTGTCGAAAGCGCCAAGGCCATAAAGGTCAAGCTCACCGACGGGCGTGAGTTTGACGCCAAATTGATCGGCGCCGATCCTGCAACAGACGTTGCGGTCCTCAAAATCCGGAGCGACCGGTCCTTGCCCAACGTGGAGTTCGGCGATGACCGTCAGGTTCGGGTCGGCGATTGGGTGATTGCCGTCGGCAATCCGTTCGGCCTCAGCAATACCGTTACCGCAGGTATCGTCTCGTCGATCGGCCGGAACGTAGGAGACGGCCCGTATACCAGCTTCATCCAGATCGACGCGCCCATTAACCGCGGCAATTCGGGAGGGCCGACTTTCGATACGCGGGGCCGGGTGATCGGCATGAACTCGATGATTTTCTCACCCTCAGGCGGCAGCGTCGGGATCGGTTTCGCGATACCCGCGTCAACCGTGCGAGACGTCGTGGCTCAGCTGAAGGAGCACGGGCGGGTTACGCGCGGCTGGCTAGGGGTGGAAGTCCAGGCGATCACGCCGGAGATGGCGGCGAGCTTTGGTGCGAAGGATATAAAAGGCGCAATTGTCGCCAACGTCGTACCGGGCGGCCCCGCTCAGAAGGCGGGGTTCCGGCAGGGTGACTTGGTGGTCGCCATCAATGGCACACCCGTAGAGGATTCACGCGACCTTACCCGGCGAGTAGGCGCGCTTCCCGCTGGCACGACAGCCACTTTCACCGTCGTCCGTGAGGGCACCCGGCAGGATCTGCGCGCCAAGGTTGGAGTGAGGAAGGATCAGCAGGTTGCATCTAACGACGCGCCGGATCAGCCCGCCTCCATTCCCGGGACCACCGCCGAGGCGATGGGGCTTGGCTTGGCTGCTGTGACACCGGACACTCGCCGCAGTTTCAACCTCGGACAGGATGTCAGCGGCGTCGTGATTACGAAAGTCGATCCGAACAGCGACGCGGCAGACAAAGGTATCCAGCCAGGGGATGTGGTGGTGTCCGTCGCCAATAAGCCGGTGCGCACGCCGCAGGAGGTCAAGGCACGCGTGGCCGACGCGAAGGCTGCTGGACGGAGCGCAGTACTAGTGCTTGTGACTGGCCAGAACGGGCAGCGCTTCGTCGCCCTCAAGATCAGTCAGACGTGACAGAGTACCGGACGCCGCCGGCGCGAGCCGGCGCTGTCCGGCCCCCGCGCTGGTGGTGGTGGCCCCTTCCCCCCGTTGCCGCTGCCGGCGCGGACCCATTTTTGAAGGTCCTTTTCGTTGCGTGAGCATAGGAGCCGGGACATGCGCATGCTGGTTGTCGAAGACGATGTTGAAGCCCAGCGCTATTTGGTCAACGGGCTGCGGGAATCCGGTCACGTCGTAGATGACGCGGCGGACGGAGAAACCGGCCTCACGCTCGCTCTCTCGCGGCCTTACGACGTGGCTGTCATTGACCGGATGCTGCCAAAAATGGATGGTCTGCGACTCGTGCAGGAATTGCGCGAGCACGGCAATGTGACGCCGGTGCTGTTCCTCAGCGCATTGTCGGAAGTGGACGACCGCGTGAAGGGTCTCAAGGCGGGCGGCGACGATTACCTGACCAAACCCTATGCCTTTGTGGAACTGCTCGCGCGTATCGATGCTCTGATGCGTCGTCGGCAGCCGTCGGCGGTGAAGACAAAACTGCAGGTTGGGGATCTCGAACTCGACCTTCTGACCAGGCAGGCCAAGCGAGGCGACATCAGCATCGAACTTCAGCCGCGGGAGTTTCGCCTGCTGGAGTATCTGATGCGGCATGCTGGGCAAGTCGTTACACGGACCATGCTGCTTGAGAGTGTCTGGGAGTACCATTTCGATCCCCAGACGAACGTTATCGATGTGCACGTGTCGCGGTTGCGGGGGAAGATCGATAAGGGGTTCGAGCCATCCCTGCTGCAGACCGTTCGCGGCGCCGGCTACATGATCCGTGCGAAACCATAACGATCAGCGTACAATCTGGCTGCAATCGATTGGGAGTTGAGCAGTGCGCGGCGCTCGGCTGTTCGCCACTCTCGCATTTCGCATCGTCCTGATCTATGTGGCGCTTTTTGCGCTCTCCGCTGGCGCTCTTGTCGCCTTTACATATTGGAATACGAAACGCGCCCTTAACGCCGAGACCGATCAGACCATACAGGCGGAGATCGCAGGGTTATCGGAGCAGTATCAACGCCAGGGGCTCGGCGGTCTGACGGATGTCATCACCGCCAGGTCGATGCATGCGAGCCTGGGACTTTACTTGCTCGTGGGGCCGCTTGGGCATCCTCTGGCTGGCAATCTGGACGCTTGGCCAGCCGTTCAGCCGTCCGGCCGGCGATTTGTGGAATTCACGTACGAGCGCCGGATCGGAGGCATGGTGGAGCGCCATCCTGCCCGCGGCCGCGTGTTCAATCTGGTCGGCGGGTTGCGGCTGCTTGTCGCCCGCGATGTTCGCGAACGATCGGACACCGAACGCATCTTCACGACCACATTACCCTGGAGCGTGATGCTGATGCTCACGCTCGGCCTCGTTGGAGGCGCCCTCATGAGCCGGAACCTGCTGACTCGCCTCGACCAGATCAACAGCACCAGCCGCGAAATCATGGCCGGCGACCTTTCAAGACGCCTGCCGTTATCTCGCGCCGGCGACGAATTCGATACGTTGGCGCGCAACCTGAACCGGATGCTTGATCGCATCGAGCGGCTGATGAAGGGCATGCGCGAGGTCACGGACTCTGTAGCGCACGATCTTCGCTCGCCGCTCAACCGTCTGCGCAATCGCCTCGAAGGCGCTCTGAAACACTTCGCGCCGGGAAATCCCCAGGAATCCGAAATCGAATCCGCGATTGCGGAGACGGACCGCCTGATCGCAACGTTCGATTCGCTGTTGCTGATTGCCGAGGCTGAAGCCGGCGCGGCCAGGAGTTCTATGTCACAGGTCGACCTTTCGATCCTGGCACACAACGTTTGCGAGCTGTATGCACCGGTCGCGGAGGAGGGCGGCATCGCCCTTCACATGGCACCAAGCCAAAAGGTGGAAGTGAAAGGCAATTCCAACCTTTTATCGCAGGCTCTGGCAAACCTTGTTGACAATGCCATCAAGTATACTCCGCCAGGCGGCACGGTTTCGATCAAAGCCGAGGATAACGGTCAAGGAGTGAGACTGATCGTGGCGGACACCGGGCCGGGCATCGCACCTGAGGATCGCGCTCGGGTCATCGAGCGGTTCGTGCGGCTGGAGGCCAGCCGGCATTCTCCAGGTACTGGATTGGGCCTCAGTTTGGTCGCCGCGGTTGCGCGCCTCCATGAAGCGCGCCTTGAGCTCTCGGACAACCATCCTGGTCTGAAGGCCAGCGTGATTTTCGCCTGAAATGGATCACAGCTTCCCGGACGCAGCAAAACCCTCCCCTTTGCTGTGGATGGGTTCCGCGAATCACAGTATTTAGCGGGGGAACCGTAGGGCATGGCGGGTTCGCATACGGTATATTCGCCGCCCATATCGAGAATCGAAAGGGGTTCGGAATGAGCAAGACAGACTTCGTCGAGGCGGTTGCGAAGGAGGGTAAGGTCAGCAAAGCGGATGCGAAGCGTGCCGTGGAGATGGTCTTCGGCGCCTTGGAAACGGGTCTCAAGGGCGTGAAGAACGGGGGCAAATATCAGATCGGTACGCTCGGTAGCTTCCGGGTTACAAAGCGTGGAGCGCGCACAGGGCGTAATCCGAGGACCGGCGAGCCAATCAAAATCAAGGCATCCAAAAGTCTGCGGTTCAAACCGTCTTCGCAGCTGAAGAAGGCTGCGGGCTGCTAAGCGGCTATTAGACAGTACACGGAGGCCCGCCGCGCCGGCGGGCCTTTTTGTTCACGCGCAGCAGAATCCCTAGGATGAGGCATGATCGTCTCAGCGCATGGGATTCAGTTACCGCCGAAATCCTTCGAGCCGCAACGTGCCGCCCGAACCTTCAACGGGTTGGCCGAACGCGGATATGTGCCATCACCGGCGGACTTGCCGCTTCTGGAAGCGCTGTTCGGAAACAGCGCTTATCTCGCCCGGGTAGCGTTGCGGAATGCGACCTTTCTCAAGGCATTATTCAGCCGTGGCGTAGCGGCTTGCTTCGATGAAACGTGTGGGGAAGCTGCCGCTGCCGAGCATGCCACGACTCTGAAGGACGTCATGGCCATGTTACGGGCAGCCAAGGCGCGCGCGGCGCTCAGCGTAGGCTTGGCCGACATCTCAGGAAAATGGCCGCTTGAAGCTGTTACAGCGGCGCTGACCCGCTTCGCAGACATCTCTACTGGCGCGGCGTTGCGCTTTCTTTTGAACCAAGCGGCCGCCCAAGCACGTCCAGAAATTTCATCTTCAAGCGAGGATCTGGAGCGTGCAAGCGGACTGGTGGTTCTCGCTTTAGGGAAGTTCGGCGGCGAAGAGCTAAACTATTCGAGCGATATCGATCTCATTGTCTTCTACGATCCTGCGCGTTTTCCGTTCCGCAAGCGCGGCGATGCCAGGGGAGCTGCCGTTGATATCGTCAAGGGGCTCGTCAGGTTGCTCAGCGAGATCACCGCTGATGGATATGTGTTCCGGGTCGATCTCCGTTTGCGGCCCGATGCCGGTGCAACCCAGATTGCAATTTCGACGGATGCCGCCCAAGCCTACTACGAAAACATGGGGCAGAACTGGGAGCGCGCCGCCCTCATCAAAGCGCGGCCCTGCGCAGGCGATCTGGATGCGGCGCGGACCCTTTTAAGAAACCTCGAGCCATTCGTTTGGCGGCGGACCTTGGATTATGCAGCAATCGATGACATCCACTCGATCAAGCGGCAAATCCACGCGCATGCCGGCCATGACAAACTGGCAGTCGCAGGGCACGACATCAAGGTGGGGCGTGGCGGCATTCGCGAGATCGAATTCTTTGTGCAGACCCAGCAACTGATCCTTGGCGGCCGCGATCGGAGCTTGCGCCCGCGATCGACGCTTGCGGCATTGAAGGCCCTAGAGGCAAGAGGACTGGTCGATGCGCAAACAGCCAGCAACTTGGCCACGGCTTACATCTTCCTCAGAACGTTGGAACACCGCCTTCAAATGATCGAAGACCAGCAGACGCATACCATCCCGTCAGAGGAAGAGGGATTGAAACATATTGCGTGCTTCATGGGTTTCGGCAGCGTGGCGCTTTTTTCGGACGCGGTCCTCGCGCACCTTGGAACGGTCCAGCAGCATTATGGCCGCCTTTTCGAGCGGGCACCGCCACTTGCTTCTTCTGCCGGCAGTCTCGTCTTCACGGGCGTGGAAAACGATCGCGAAACGCTGCGTACGTTACACAGATTGGGATTTTCAGATCCAGATCACGTCGCCCAGGCCGTGCGGGGATGGCATCATGGCCGCGTTCGTGCGACGCGGGGGCCGCGCGCCCGCGAGCTGCTGACCAAACTTGTTCCTGCTCTGCTGAACGCTCTTGCGTCCTCCGCGGATCCGGACGGCGCCTTCAGCCAGTTTGACCGCTTCTTGTCGCGTTTGCCCACCGGCGTTCAGCTGTTCTCGATGCTGCTGGCAAATCCACATTTGCTGAAGTTGCTGGCAGACATCTGTGGGGTCGCGCCGCGCTTTGCCGGCGCGTTGGGCCGTTCGCCGCGGTTGCTCGATGCTCTGCTAGACGCCGATTTCCTGTTGGCCGCCCCAGATTACGCCACTCTGTCACGTCTTCTGGCTTCCGACTTGGAGCAGGCGTCAAGCTATGAACTCAAGCTGGACGCGGTCCGGCGGTTTGCGGGAGAGCAGGTTTTCCGTACCGCCGTGCATATGATGGAAGGGTTGGCTTCTGGCGAAAAGGGGGCGCAGGCGTTCACATCCATCGCCGAAGCCGTCATCAGCAATACCCTGCCAATGGTGGAGAATGAATTCAGGCGCTCCTTTGGCGGCATAGAGGGAGGGGCCTTCGCTGTAATTGTGCTGGGCAGGCTTGGGGGCCGCGAGATGACGGCGAGCTCCGATCTCGATCTTGTCTTCGTATACGACAGCCCAATGGGGGTGCAGTGTTCCGACGGTCCAAAGCCCCTGCCGGCCTCCACCTATTTTTCACGCCTCGCCCAGCGGCTGATTTCCGCACTCACTGCGCACACCGCTGAAGGAGGCTTGTATGAGGTGGATATGAGGCTAAGGCCGACCGGCAACAAAGGCCCGGTCGCCGTAAGCCTCGAATCGTTCGACCGATATCACGCGGCGGAGGCATGGACCTGGGAGCGTATGGCGCTGACGCGCGCGCGCGTTCTGTGTGGCGCCCCTGGTTTATGTGACAAGGCCGAGCGCATTCTCCGCCGAACTCTGGTTACCGCGAGGGACGCAGACGCTTTGAAAAGAGACGTTGGGGAGATGCGCCAGACGGTCGGCGCGAGTTTCCCTGCTCATTCCCATTGGGATTTGAAGTATGCGTCCGGCGCGCTGGTGGATATCGAGTTCGTGACACAATACCTTCAGCTGCGCGAGGCGCACCGAAATCCTAGTGTACTTGATGTGAACACAATCGCTGCCCTGGAAAAGCTCCATGCTTACGGTGCATTGGACCAGGTTTCCTTTACGGCGCTGAATGACGGTGCCCGGTTGCAGCACACCCTTCTTCAGTTCCTGCGCATTGCGGCCGGGGACAAATTCGAGGCCGCCAGTGCGCCCCGCGGCCTGAAACATTTGCTCACGCGCGCGGTGGGAGAGATTGATTTTCCGCGGCTCGAGCAGCGCTTGCGTGCCGTTCAGGCTGCTGCGCATACGGTGTTCCAACAACTGATTGCCGTTTAGCTATGGCTGCAGCCGCCTGATCCATTCTGGCAATGCAAAGGCCGCGGCGTGAACCTCTGGATTGTAGTAGTCGGTTTTGAGTTTGGCGGACCCGAAGGCCTCCCGCGCGCGCCGGATACCGGCGGGCGTGCCGAGCTTCGCATTGCGCCCGTTGCCTGCCCACGATAACGCCATGAAGCCGCCGATGTAGGTCGGCACCACCGTGAGATAGAGGCCGGATTGCGGAAAGAAGCCGGCAAGCTCCTTCAGCGCATGGGTGATCTCCCAAGGCTGATAGAAAGGTACGCCAGTTTGGAAGGTGGCGAAGCCGCCGGGCTTCATCGCCCCTTTCACCCGGTCGTAAAATGTTTCCCCGAACAGCGCCCGGCCGGGGCCGACGGGATCGGGACGGTCTGCCACGATCAGGTCGAACCGCGCCTTGCTCTCCGCGCGGCCGAGATATTCGAAGGCATCTGCAATCTCGATTTTTAGTCGTTTGTCCTTAAAGGCCTTGGCGTTGATCCCGGCGAAGTGCTCGCGGCAGAGCTCGACCACACGGCCGTCTATGTCGACGAGCACCACTTCCTTCACGCCGCGGTGCTTCAGCGCCTCATCGGCGATGGAGAGATCGCCGCCGCCGACGATCATCACCCGGCTCGCCTTGCCGTG
>JAFAVP010000004.1 GCA_019242395.1 Alphaproteobacteria bacterium
GCAGTGCGGCTATCACACTCATGCCTAACGTCAGTGCCCCGAAGCGACGCCGGGCCACCTCTCCCGTGCGCAGGTTGTACTCATTCATATCATCAAGGGCGTCGTTGTCACACATGAGTACTATCTCCCCCGAGAATCTGCCGAAGCGATATCACCGGATCATCACAGCGGCGAGATGTTGCGCGAGTAGCGTGGCAGCTGCAAGTGCTGCTACGCCTGGATTCTGAAGAACTCTGGCGGGGAACGACTCGTTCACCGGCTGCAGCGGCGGGCGAGAGACTCGTGGAAAAACGAAGCCCGCCTGCTTCCCCGTCGGGCGGGCAGGCGGGCAAGTGCGCGATCGTCAATCGATATCAGATCAGCCTTGGTCCTTCATCTGCTGCTTGCAGGCCTTCTTGGCTTCGCTGTTGGACATGCTGCTGTTGGTCGACTGCTGCTTGGCGATACAGTCTTTCATGGCCTCTTTATGGCTTGAGCCCGAAGTGGCTTCCCGTTGATGCGGCGAAGAAGCCGCGGCGGGGCTGGTGCTCTGACTCGTCTGGGCCTCCGGCACATTGGTCGAGTTCGACATCGAGCGGTCGGAGCTCGTGGTCGAGGATGACGAGGGTGGGCTCGAGCTCGTCGAGGAGCTCGAGGTCGTGTCCGGTGGGGTCGTTTGCGCAAGCGCAAGCGATGCCATCGACATCAAGGCCAAAGCAATGGGAACTCTACGCATGGACGAACCCTCCTTCCGGTTTTAGAGGCTGCCATGCTGCGCTCTGCCATGCGCCCTCGGCATCGGTGCGCGACGGGCCCGGGAGTCAGAATCCTCCTACCCTTGCCGTTGCCATTAACGTGTCATCGCAAGCGAGGTAAGCTCCGCTCGAGCTTCGGAACGCGCCAGCGCTCGGGGAAGGCCATGGAAAATGAGTTAATCGGGGCAGCCTCCATTCAGATTCGCCCCTACCGGCCTGCCGATCGCCCGAGTGTGCGTCGCATTTGTGCCGATACCGGATTCCTCGGCAGCCCCATCGATCCCGTGTTCGAGGATCGGGAGCTGTTTGCCGATTACCTGACTGACTACTATCTCAACAGGGAGCCGGACGCCACTCTGGTTTGCGAGGTCGATGGGATAGTGGCGGGATATCTCCTGGGTTGCCGCCGGCCGTTCCATAACAGCGTTTATCAGGCTCTCGCGAACGTCGCAATTGCCGGCAAAGCGCTGTATCGCTGCATCAGGCGGCCTTATGGACGAGCTTCGCGGGGATTCCTGCGCTGGATTCTGACCCGTGCGCGCCGCGAAGTGCCCGCCGCTCCGCGCCTGACTCCACACTTTCACTTGAACCTGTTACCGAGGGCTCGCAGTATTCGCGGCACGCGGGCCCTCATCCAGGCATTTCTGGCCTTCCTGCATCGGGAAGGGCATGAGTCCGTATATGGTCAGATGGTGACCTTCGGCACGCGCCGTCATAACCGTCTTTTCGAGCGCTTCGGTTTTCAAGTGGCCGAGCGCCGCGAGATCACCAAATACCGCGGCCTGCATTCGGAGCGGGTGTACCTGAGCACGATCATTCGCGACCTGCGCAGCGGCGCGAGGCTGGTGTCGGCGCACCGCGTTGTTCAGCTCGAGAAGACGGGGCGCTATCTCACGACACAAACGGCCAATGGCGCGCAATGAATCAGGGCGGATGCATCTGCAGCAGATGGCTCGGCGGCATCATGTTGTGATTCATGGTGGCCATGATCCAGAGCGTGCCGAATACCACGAGTGAGACGATGAGCGTGCCAAATGCCAGCGCCAGCACGTTGTTGGTGTTGTCGGGTGCGGTGGTGATGTGCAGAAAGAAAATCAGATGGATGCCCATCTGCGCGATGGCGAGCACGAGCACGGCCACCGGCACGCCTGGTCGATAGATGCCGTGGCCCAGGACGGTCCAGAAGGAGGCAGCGGTCAGCAAGACCGCGAGCCCGAGACCTAACAGATAGCTGCGGACGCCTTTGGAGATGCTGCCAACGGTCTCGGGCTCATCTCCCGGAGCCCTGTCCTTGACATGCGGATCCGGCTCGACGGCAACAGTTTCGGCGCTCACGTGCTGACTCCCACCAGATAGACGAGGCTGAAGATCGCCACCCAGATGATATCGAGCGCATGCCAGAACAGGCTGAAGCACAGGTAGCGATAGCGGATGTCGGGGCGGAATCCCTTCGCCATGAACTGGGCCATCATCGTGCCCAGCCACAGCAGACCCGCGGTCACGTGCATGCCGTGACACCCGACGAGGGTATAGAACGAGGAGAGGAAGGCGCTGTGCGAGGGGCCGTAGCCGCGCGCGACGAGGCCTGAGAATTCATGAAACTCGAGCAGCAGGAAGCACAGCCCAAGCACCCCCGTGAGCCACAGCGTGATCTGCGTCCATTTCTGATTGCGAACCCCGACCGCCAGTGAGGCCATGCCGCACATGAAGCTCGAAGTGAGCAGACAAGCGGTCTCGATCGCAACGTTGCGCAGCTCAAAGATGTCGTGCCCCGCAGGACCGCCGGCGGTGGCGTTGGATAGCACCGCATAGGCTGCAAACAGCGAGGCAAACAGGATCACATCGGATAGCAGGAAGATCCAGAAGCCGTAACCGATGACGATGCGCTTGGGGGCGGGCCCGGCATCCGAAGCGGGCAGCTGCCGCGCCGGTGCCAGATGATAAGCATTGACCGCTGCCGGCACGCTCGAGGGGCTCACGGCAGCACCTCCTCGATGAGTGCACGGGTGCTACCCACTCCCCAAGCAAGTCTATCCAGCATTGCAACTCTCACGCGGCCGCCTCGGTGGGGTGGGCTTGTTGACGTGCTGCCAGGTTGGCGCGCGCCACGCGTTCAACCTCCGCCGCCGGTATCTCGACCTCGTACACATCCTGCCAGGCGAACCAGACGAACGTTGCGTAGGCTCCCACAAGTCCGAGAATGACCAGCCACCAGATGTGCCAGATGACTGCGAAGCCGGTCACCGAGGCGAAGAACGCGGTGATGAAGCCGGTGGGGCTGTTGCGCGGCATCTCGATCTCCTCGTAGTGATCCGCCGGCTTGATGCCCAGGGTCTGTGGCGCCTGCTGCTTCATCGTCCAGTACGGCTCATCGCTCTGCGCCTCCGGCATCTGCGGGTAGTTGAATGAAGGCGGCGGCGAGGGCGTGGACCACTCGAGGGTTCGCCCGTCCCACGGATCCCCGCTGAGATCGCGGCGCCGCTCGCGGCTGCGGATGGATACGACCAGCTGCGCCACCTGACAGGTGATCGCGCACAGAACGATGAGGGCGCCTACGCCTGCGATCTCAACCCAAGGGAACCATTCCGGACGGTCAAAGTGCTGCAGGCGGCGTGTCATTCCCATCAGACCCAGCACGTACAGCGGCATGAACGCGACATAGAATCCCACCAGCCACAGCCAGAAAGCGGCCTTGCCCAGCCGCTCATCGAGCGTGAAGCCGAAGGCCTTCGGAAACCAGTAGGTGTAGCCGGCAAAGGCCCCAAACAGCACCCCACCGATGATCACGTTGTGGAAGTGCGCTACCAGGAAGAGGCTGTTGTGCAGCACGAAGTCGGCCGGCGGCACGGCGAGCAACACCCCCGTCATGCCGCCGATGAGAAAGGTGATCATGAAGCCCACCGCCCAGAGCATCGGGGACCGATACTCAATGCGGCCGCCGTACATGGTGAAGAGCCAGTTGTAGATCTTCACCCCGGTCGGTATGGCGATGATCATGGAGAGGATGCCGAACACGGCATTGATGTCGCCGCCCACGCCCATGGTG
>JAFAVP010000046.1 GCA_019242395.1 Alphaproteobacteria bacterium
AAGACCAAAGGCAGCGATGACGCGATGCTGGAAGCAGCGCTCGAAGCCGGCGCCGACGAAGTAATTTCCGGCGAAGAGATGCACGAGTTCATCGCTTCGCTCGAGAGCTTCGGCGAAGTGCGCGACGCGCTGGAGGCGAAACTCGGCCCGCCGGAATCGTCGAAAATCGAATGGCAGCCGCAATCCACCAATCCGGTCAGCGATGACACGGGCGAAACCTTGGTGAAGCTGCTGGATGTGCTGGACGAGCACGATGACGTGCAGAACGTCTACGGCAATTACGAGCTCTCCGACGCACTGATGGCGAAACTCGCCGCCTGACGGCGCTCGTCCTGCGCACTGGACGGCGCGCGCCGTTCGGGTGAGTTTGGCGCATGCCACATGCCTCACCACTGGTTGTCATTCTTGTCGCGGCGCTGGGGCTTGCCTTCGTGCTGGGGACCATCGCGAACCGCCTGAGGATTTCGCCGATCGTCGGATACGTGCTGGCGGGGATTGCGATCGGGCCGTTCACGCCAGGCTATGTCGCCGATTCCGGGCTGACGCTGCAGCTGGCCGACATCGGCGTCATCCTGCTGATGTTCGGTGTCGGTCTGCACTTCTCGCCAAGCGATTTGCTGTCGGTTCGCGCGATTGTGCTCCCTGGCGCAATTCTGCAGGTGATCCTTTCCACCGGGCTCGGCGCCGCAGCGGCGTGGCTGTTCGGCTGGCCGCTCCCCTCGATGATCGTATTCGGGGTTGCACTCTCGATTGCCAGCACCGTGGTGGTCACCCGCGCGTTGCAGGAGCGGCGGCTGGTGGAATCCGAGCGCGGCCGGATCGCGGTCGGCTGGCTGGTGGTGCAGGACCTCATCACCGTCGTCGTTCTGGTGCTGCTGCCCACCATCGCGGGGGCGCTCCACGGCGGCCCCAGTCCGGCCATCGATGCGGGCGGCTTAGCGGCCCCTCTCGCCATCACCTTCGGAAAGCTTGCGGCGTTCTTCCTCGTCATGTGGGTGGTGGGCCGCCGTGTCATTCCTTGGATGTTGCACTACGTCGCGCACACCGGCTCGCGCGAGCTCTTCCGGTTGGCGGTGCTGTCTGTTGCGCTGGGCGTAGCCTATATCGCAGCGGAACTCTTCGGCGTCTCGATTGCGCTCGGTGCCTTCTTCGGCGGGATGATCTTAAGCGAATCGCAGCTCAGCCGCCGCGCAGCGGAGGAATCGCTGCCGTTGCGCGATGCTTTTGCAGTGCTGTTCTTCGTTTCCGTCGGGATGCTGTTCAATCCGATGGTGATCACAGCCGCGCCGCTGCGGTTAATCGGCACGGCGGCCGTCGTTCTAGCAGGTACAGGCGTGGCGGCGTTCGCACTGTTAAGCATTTTGCGCGTGCAGACAGCGGCGGCGCTGTTCGTCGCCGCAGGGCTCACCCAGATTGGCGAATTCTCCTTCGTGCTCGTCAACCTCGGAATCGATCTCAAATTGCTGCCGGGCCAGTCGCGCGATCTCGTGCTTGGCGCTTCGATCCTCTCGATCCTCATCAATCCCGTCATGCTGGCAGCTGCACAGAGATGGAGCCGCCGTTTGGAACCGCCGGCGCAAGCGGCGTCCCCCCCGCCAGAGGCGTTGCTGCCTACGAACCTCACCGGTCATGCGGTCGTGGTGGGTTACGGCCGTGTGGGACGGCTGGTGGCGGATGGCCTCAGGCACGATGGCGTGCCGGTGCTCGTGATCGAGGACGCTGCGGACGCGTTGGAGCAGCTTCGCGCGCAAGGCATTGAAGCGCTGTCCGGCAATGCTGCCGATGAACGGCTGCTGCGGGCGGCCAAGCTACCAGCCGCGCGCGTGCTGTTCGTCGCGATTCCGGAAGCGTTTGAGGCCGGCCAGATTGTGCAGCAGGCGCGCCGCGCCAATCCGTCCATCGACATTGTGGCGCGGGCGCATTTCGATGCAGAGGTCGGGCACCTGAAGAACATGGGCGCCAATGCCGTCATCATGGGCGAGCGCGAAATCGCGGCCGCCATGCTCACGCATGCGCGCGCCGCGCATCCGGTGTGAACGGAATACCGTTCCGGCGCGCGGGAACAAGGATTAGCTGAGGTATGAAGGAAGAGAAGATGCCGAAGATCGATGTGAGCAACGCACCGCAGCGGAAGGGCTCCGGCTATCCCGCGCCATTCCATGAGCCCTGCGCCGAACGCGTGCGCACGCGGCTGGGCGATGCCGGCGGGCTGACGCAATTCGGAGTCAATCTTCTGCACCTGCCACCCGGCGCTTGGTCCAGCCAGCGGCACTGGCATTCGGCGGAAGATGAATTCGTCTACGTGGTTTCCGGCGAAGTGACGCTGGTCACAGACAATGGCGACGAGGTGCTGCGGGCCGGCGATTGCGCCGCCTTCCCCAAAGGGGAGGCGAACGGCCACCATCTCATCAACAAATCGGATGCGGTGGCCGTTTGCCTGGAAGTGGGTATGCGTTCGGAGGAGGATTTCTGCCGCTATTCCGACATCGATATGCAGATCGATTCCAAAGACGGCCATTACCGGCATCGCGATGGCACGCCGTATCCGGAACGCCAGGGCTGACGCTGCCGTTGTGTGGGATGAACCGGTCGTTTACCTTCCCGGCATGGATGGGCTTCGGGATTTCGTGTATGTCTCCGCGAGGCTGATCAGCCTTGTGCTGATCTGCATTGCGCTGATGCTGCTTGGCGCCGACCTGATCAGCACTTTGGAGAATGGTGGCGCCGTGGTGATCCGCTCGCTGGATCATGTGTGGACGGCGGTGAACAGCGCCAGCATCGAGGGCCTCAAGGTCTGGCTTGATCACCGGGCGCCGCCCGCGCTGACCCACGGCATCGAGTCGTTTCTCGCCACGCCGGGCTGGGCAGTGTTCGGGGTGTTGGGCGTGGTGATTGCATTCCTCTTCGGCCGCCGCAGCGCGCTGGAAGCCTAGAGTGCGATCCGGAAGGTGAACCCGCCTTATCCTCCCCCGCTTGCGGGGGAGGTGCCGAGCGCAGCGAGGCGGAAGGGGACTTTCGCCACACTCCCCCTACCGTCTCGCACTCGCTGTCGCTCGTGCGATCCACCTCCCCCGCAAGCGGGGGAGGATAAGAAGAGTCATCGAGGTCTTAGAACATGCCTATCTGTTCGCGCCGGGTTTCCAGAGCACGTCTTTGGCGCCGCGTTCGTTCAAGTAGCGCGCCATGACGAACAGATGGTCCGACAGCCGGTTGATGTATTTGATGGCCGCGGCGCCGACCTTTTCTTGTTCCGACAATTCCACGATCAGACGCTCAGCGCGGCGCACGACAGTGCGGGCCATGTGGAGATACGCGGCCGCAGAGGTTCCGCCCGGCAGCACGAACGAGTTGAGCGGGGAGAGCTCCGCGTTCATGGCGTCGATCTCATGCTCCAGCCGCTCGACCTGCGCCTCCACAATGCGCAGCGCGCCTTCGCTGCGGCGGCCGCCTTCCGGCACGCACAGATCGGCGCCAAGATCGAACAGGTCGTTCTGGATGCGCGCCAGCATCTTGTCCCCATCGCCGCTGGTGTGCAGCCGCGCGAGCCCAATGGCGGCGTTGGCTTCATCCACGGTTCCGTAAGCGACGATGCGCAGCGCATGCTTGGGCAGCCGCGTGCCATCGCCCAGCGCCGTCTGCCCCTTGTCGCCCGATTTCGTGTAGATGCGATTCAGCGTTACCATTGGCGTATATAGTTTTCCCGGTTTTCCATCACCACCGCCACTACCCTCTACAGCTGCAACAGGCCGAACATGAGCATGGCTAAGATAACCCCGGCTGTCGAAAAAAAGGCGATGCGAAATGCCAAGACGTGTGCTCCGCACACATTCAGGCCAAGGGCCGCTAGTAGCACCGGAACTGCCGCCAAAGGTGCTAAGCTCAATAGGTTCACGGTCAAGCCCGGATCGAACGTCGACGTATAGAATCCGGCGTCGCCACGACTCAGCCAGTACCCCGCAGAATTTCTCGACACCGTGAACCACCAGATCGCAAACGCGATTTCCACAAGGCACAGCGTATAGGCAACCACCGAGAGCGGTCTGTCTCTAGCCCGATCCGCCATCTTTAGTTTTGCTTGGTTCACCATCCCAGCGTTGAATCTACCGTGCTAAACGCGTATCTGCCAGCACTGGCCAGCTGGAACAAAACCATGCCCGTTGAAGTGCCTGAAATCATCGAATGCGACGAAACGCGCGTGGCCTGCGACGGCGGCGGGGGTGTGCTGGGCCATCCCAAGGTCTATCTGGAGATGGGTGACCAGACTTATGTCGAGTGCGGCTATTGCGACCGGCGCTTCGTGCTGCGCGAGGGAGCGCAGGCGCATTGAGCGTGGCGCCCCAGGCCGGCGCCAAAGGCCGCCGGATTGCCAAAGGCGACCATCTCTACCTGATCGACGGCTCCGGCTATATTTTCCGCGCCTATCACGCGTTGCCGCCGCTATCGCGCAAATCCGACGGGCTGCCGACCGGCGCCGTCTCCGGCTACTGCAACATGGTGTGGAAGCTGCTGCAGGACATGAAAGGCTGGGAGAAGCCCACGCACCTCGCCGTGATCTTCGATGCCGGCGCGCGCACCTTCCGCAACGACATCTACAAAGAGTACAAAGCGAACCGGTCCGCGCCGCCGGATGATCTCATTCCGCAATTCCCGCTGATGCGCGAAGCGACGCGCGCTTTCGGCGTCGCCTGCGTGGAGGAACCTGGCTTCGAAGCAGACGATCTGATCGCCACCTACACGCGCCTTGCGCGAGAAGCGGGCGCGCGCGTG
>JAFAVP010000094.1 GCA_019242395.1 Alphaproteobacteria bacterium
CAAACAGGCCGTAGATCGAAAAGATCGCGGCCGTGGCCGGAAAAATCGCAAGCAGCAAGAAGAATGTGACCCCGGCCGAGATTGCCACAACCCGGTCGTCAGAAATGCGCTGATAAAGTTCGAGAACGAACTGCTTCGCGGTGAGACGCGGCAACTCCACTGTTTTGGATTGGGAGGCGCTGGTTCGGCGCCGGGTCCGGCCGAAGCCTATTGCCAGCAGTAATGCAGCCAGACCGGCAGAAGCGAGCCGCGGCTTCCAATCGGCCGCGGCTCCTCTTCTGTTCGTGTACTCAGTGACGGTAGGCGGTAGAGCCACTCTCCCCGCCCTTGTCGCCGCCAGAGTTCGTGCTCTCCGAGGAGGAGTTCTCGTTGGTACCGCCGCTGGAGCTGCTGCCCGACTCGCTTTTCAAAGTTTCGGTCGCAGCGTCATAAGTGCGCTGGGCGACGGATTTCACCCGCTCATAACCTTCGCTGGCGAGTTCCTTTGCGCCTTCCTTGAGCTTTTCCGCCTGCTCGCCCAGAGCTTCATTTTCGAGCTTGCTCAACGGAAGAAGCGCGCCGAGGGCCACGCCAAGGGCAAAGCCAACACCCGCCACCAATAAAGGCTGCTCCCGGACCAAATTCCCCATGCCCGATCCGGCCCGGTTGGCGCTGTTGCTTGCCGCACGTCCTGTTCGTCTTGCCATTTCGCTTGTCCTTTCCGTCAGGGAAGAGGCAGTTTGTCCGACTGCTTCCGCCACGCCGCTGATCGCCTCTCCGGATTTCTCCAACGCAGTATGGGCGAGGCCGGTTGCCTTTTGCTGCGCCCGGCCAATGAAGCCGCTGCGCTCGCTTTCGCTTTCGTCCTGAAGAGCTGCTTCTCCGGGCTGTACCTCGTCGCCGTCCGAACCTGCGTGCGAATGGGCCGCGCCGCTACCATTATGTTCTGAGCGAGTCCCTGCCATGTGTTGTCTCCAAGGCTGCCGATTCATCTCGTGTTGCCGCCACCTGCGACAGATGCCGGATAACGCGCGCAGGCCCACTCAGTATCCCACGCTGTGCAGGAGCCTCGCTGTAGTCTTCCGGACCGAGACCGTCGTGAAGCGGAATTTGGCGCTGCCGGCGCAAAGCCTCGGCGAGTAGGAGCCAGGCGACACCGGCGCCGATCACCGCAAACGGCAGTGGATTGCGCCGAATCTGCCTACGGAGCTGACGAGCCGCCAATCGTGCGAGGTCGCGGCCAGTATCTGGACCGATCAATTCGTCAACGATGGCTCCAGGACTGAGGCGGTTACGTAGCTCCTCAATCAGCGCCGTCACATGGGCACGGTGCTCCTCGGATTCGCGCTGTATGTCTTCAGCGCTGCTCATAGCCCCTGGACCTGGGAGCGGACCGTGGCGGCGTCACGCTTGATCTGCTGGGCGGTCTTGGACTGCGAGAGTTTTCCGATCTTTAGGCGGCTGATCCCAAGCCACACCACAACCCCCGAGATCGCAACAGCGGCCACAGCGACAATGAGCGAAGACAGCGCAAAATTCAGTCCGAGCAACATAAGGCCGCCCACTGCGGCTTGCAGCAGAAACACCAGCGCCAGAATCGCGATGAACAACCCCGCCAGTGCCAGTACCACGCCGAGCAGCATCCGCCGGATGGTTTCCGCCACCTCAGCCTTCGCGAGCCGGATTTCGTTCCGGATAAGGGCTGTTATTTCGCCGAGCAATTCCGAGAAGATCGTACCGATGCCCCGTTCGGCATTCATGTTTCGTCGCTCTCCTCATCGGCTGCGTTCGGAGAGCTGCGAAGCAGCCGGGTCAACAGGAAGCCCACCGCAACTGCGCCACCGACGAAAATGAAGGGCTTCTCTTCCGCGAACTCCGATGCGCTCTGGACAAGTTCATCCACGCTCTTCTCCCGCAGCATGCGAGAGGCATGGTCGAGCTTGTCGGCCGCCGTGTGGATGTAGTTGCCAGCGGCGGGAATCTCTCGCGCCAGTTCTTCCGCCGCGCTGTGGATGGCCCGGGCGACTTCGTCGATCCGGGCAGCGCCACGCTGCTTCTGCTCCTCCGCGATGCTGCGGGCGTTGTTGGCAATGGGCTGAATGGCGGCGGAAGCCTGCGATTTCGCCGATTGGGCAAGTTCGGAGATCTGCCCTTTTACGCGCGAACCGCGCGAGTTGCCTTCGTTCATGTTGGCCCCTTCGTACTGGCCGGGTTCATGCTGCGAGCTCATGGAATATCCTCTACCTGCCGCGCATGATCGCGCGTGACTCCTGACCTGCGGTTAACGGCACGCGCGCCGCGCAAGTTCCGGAGAATGCCACTCTTTTTACACCTTAATGCGGCAGGACGCCTGGGTTTTCTTTACCAGCTATATCAGCAGGTTGGCTATGTCCCGCGGCGCGGGAGCGAATCATGTGCATCTCGCAGCGAAGCAACCGCCGGGCCGTTCAGGGCGGTGCCGTCCGGCGCGAACTGCGAGCCGTGGCAAGGACAGTCCCAGCACTGCTCCGTAGAATTCCAGTGCACCACGCAGCCAACATGCGTGCAGGTAGCGGAGCGTGCGTGCATTACGCCGTTCAGATCGCGACAGGCGGCAACCTTCTTCAAGCCACTGCGAAACAGGCCCCCCTGCCCCGGTTTCAGTTGATCGAACGAGTCAATATCTCCGGCTGTCACGTATTCAGCGAAATTCTTGACCGGCGTGAGGTTTTCGCTCAGGTATTCGCCCAGACTGCCCCCTACCAACCTGCCCGGATTGTAAACATCCGCCCAGGGATGGCGGCCATCGGTGATGAGCCCAGGGATCAACATGCCCGCGATGACACCATTCGTGATCCCCTGCCCGGAATCTCCGCTCACCATATAGACATGTTCATTGCCGGGATTGCGGCCGATGAAACCGCAATGGTCCACGGGCTCCAGCACCTGCCCTGACCAGCGATGCGTAACCTCGCCCATCTGCGGCAGCCGCGCACGCGCCCAGACCTCCAGCGCGGCGAACCGCTGCGCTCCGTCATCTGCCTGACCCGTTTTGTGATCTTCGCCGCCGATAATGACGATGTCGTGCTCGGCGGAATACGGCTGCAGCCTCACGTAGTGGTACTCTTCCAGCGTATCCCAATAAAGCGCATCCGGCAGGCTGCCGCGCGGCAGCTTCGCCGCAATTACGTATGTGCGATACGGCGCCTGCTTCGTGTGCACCACCACGCGATCAATGATCGGGGAATTGGTGGCAATCACGACGTTCTTTGCGTGCAATGTGTGTCCCGCCGCCGTCTTGACAACCACGTCGCCGTCATGTTCCTCGACAGAGGTGACGCACGTGTCGGCAAACAACTCTCCGCCTCTCTGCTGAATAGCGCGGACCAGTCCATTCAGATATTTGAGGGGATGAAATCGCCCCTGTTGCGGAAAGCGCAGCGAGAAAACATCGTTGTGCACGGCAAACGGCAAACTGTGATGCTGCTCGACCGGCATACCAATCTTGCGGCAGGCATCGAGTTCCTCCTCCAGATCGGACCGCGGCGTCTCCGGCGCGAGAAACAGAAGGCCGTCCAGGCGCGCGAAATCGCAGTCGATGCCTTCTTTGGTTGAGATCGCTTCGGCGCGATCGATGGAGGCGTCGAGACTCTCGTGGAGCAAGCGCGCGAGGTTTTCGTCTCGCGACTTGATCAGTTCAGAGTAGAAGTCATCGAGGGCGGATGCGAGATGCGCGGTGGTGCGCGCGGTCATCCCGCCGCCGATTTGCCCGCGATCGACAACAATGACCGACGCTCCTCGTGCCGACATCTCATAGGCGACCGACAGGCCCGCTATTCCGGAGCCGATGATCACCACATCAGCGGTTGCGTCCCGGTCGAGCGGCGGAACCTTCGGCAGGGCCGTTTCTATCCATAATGAGCGGGTTCTTTCGTTCGCGACGTTCATCTTTGCCTCCGCAGGCGGCAACGGCCTGATGTGCAGCACGGTTCCGAAAGCCGGGAACAGGGCTGAATGCTTGCCTTTTCCGCGGTTTGCCCTTAGCCGAAGCGCGAAACGCGGCCTGCGGGAGCAACGATGTCCACGCAAGGACTGATGACCGGCAAGCGCGGCCTTATCATGGGCGTCGCGAACGATCGCTCTATTGCCTGGGGCATCGCGAAGGCATTGCACAATGCAGGGGCCGAGCTAGCTTTCACCTATCAAGGGGAGACGTTCAAGAAGCGCGTGACGCCGCTGGTGGCGCCGCTCAATCCGGCGGCGCTGATCGATTGCGATGTCTCTCTTCAGGGTTCGCTGGATGCCGCTTTTGCCGAACTAGGAGCGATATGGGACCGGCTGGACTTCCTGGTCCATGCCGTTGCCTTCTCGGACAAGGAGCAGCTGAAGGGCCGCTATGTCGAT
>JAFAVP010000238.1 GCA_019242395.1 Alphaproteobacteria bacterium
ATGACTTGCAATGGCTCGACGCGGCGACGCTCGACTTGCTGGAAGACCTTTTGAGCCGGTCCGATCTCCGCAATCTTCTCCTCATCGGCGCCTACCGCGATAACGAAGTCACTGCAGCACATCCGCTTATGCGCAAACTCGACGCAATCAAGACCGGTGGCGGAACGGTATACGAGATCACGCTTGCGCCGCTCGCCCGAGAACATATCGGACAGTTGATTGCGGACGCTGTTCGCTGCCCGTCTGAACCCATCGCTCCGCTCGCGCGGCTAGTGCACGGGAAGACGGGTGGCAATCCGTTCTTCGCTATTCAGTTCATTTCTTCGCTCGCCGAAGAAAGAATGCTCGTCTTTGACCATGATGCTGCGTGCTGGCTCTGCGATCTCGATCGCATTCACGCCAAGGGATACACCGACAATGTAGTGGACCTGATAGTCGGAAAGTTGGCCCGGCTATCCCTCGACACCCAGGACGCATTACGGCAGCTGGCTTGCCTTGGTAATGTCGCCGATGTTGCGATGCTCTTGGTCGTTCTGGGTATCTCCGAGCAACAGGTGCATGCGGCTTTACTGGACGCTCTGCGCCAACAGTTGATTGAGCGGGTTGATCGTTCCTACAAGTTCGTTCACGATCGGGTGCAGGAAGCCGCCTATTCACTGATTCCAAAAGAATCGCGCGCCGAGTCGCATTTGACGATTGGCCGATTGCTGTTGGCGCAGACACCGCCGGAAAAACGCGACGAGGCGATCTTCGAGATCGTCAACCAGCTCAACCGTGGCGCGGCACTGATCACAAAACACGAAGAACGAGAGCAGCTCGCGCAGCTGAATTTGGCCGCTGGCAAACGCGCCAAGGCGTCGTCGGCCTATGCCTCCGCGCTGACGTATCTTGTTGCCGGCGCGGCGCTGTTGCCGGAAGACGTGTGGGAGCGCCGACAAGTCCTAGCCTTTGAAATGGAACTGCACCAGGCCGACTGCGAGGTGTGTATGGGCGCGCTGCGGGCTGCCGACGAGCGACTGACGGCGTTGGCAACGCGCACCGTCGACACGGTTCAACGATGCATCGTGGCACACCGGCGCGTGGATCTCTACGTAATCGTTGGGGCGGACGAACGACCGGGCGAAAGGGCGGTGGCGATTGCATTGGAATGCTTGCGGCATGTAGGCATTGATTGGTCAGCCCATCCCACCGAAGCGGACGCACACAGCGAGTACGAGCGCATCTGGTCATCGCTCGGAACTCGTACGATCGAGAATCTCATTGACCTACCGCTGATGCAGGATCCGGAAGCCCGGGCGACGCTCGATGTGCTCACGAGCCTGCATTTGCCGGCACTATATACCGACAAGAACTTATTCGCGCTCAACGCCTGCATGGCCACCAATCTCAGCCTGGAGCAGGGCAACAGCGAAGCGGCGCCGGTGACCTACGCGGTAATGGCGCTGATCGCGGGCCCCCGCTTCGGTCATTACGAGGAAGGCTATCGATTTGGAAAGATGGCTTGCGATCTACTCGAACGTCGCGAATTGACCCACTTTGGGGCACGGGCGTATGTCGCCTTCGCGATTGTGGTTCCTTGGACGCGACCGCTAGGAGAGGGTATCGATCCATCCCACCGCGCCTTCCAGATGGCGAAAGATCACGGCGACCCGACATATGCCTCACTCGCCTCCCGGGGTCTCAGCACCATTCTTCTTGCATCGGGCCATCCACTCGATCAAGTCGAACGCGAGGCCGAGGACGCATTGGAATTCGTGCAGAGGTACGGATTTTTCCTGGACAGACTTTCCGCGCCGCTCGCGCTTGCGCGGAACTTGCGCGGGAAGACCACGAAGTTCGGTTCTCTCGACGATGGTGCCTTCACGGAGCGCTCCTTCGAGGAGCGCATCACGGGTCAACCCTCTCGCGCCTTCCTGGAATGCTATTACTGGATTCGGAAGCTCCAGGCGCGCTTCTTCGCCGGTGATTATGCGTCAGCGATGGAGGCAGCGGAGAAGGTGGAGATATGGTACGCGACCTCGCCCGCGCTGTCTCTCTTTCCCGTCGAGAAGGCAGAATGCCACTTTTATGCTGGCCTGTGTCGCGCCGCACACTGCGAGCCCGTGGGTCCCGACTCGTACGCCAAGCATCGAGAAGCGCTCGGTGCACATGAGCAGCAGCTACGGGCTTGGGCGGCGAATTGTCCGCAAAATTTCGAGGATCGTGCAGCGCTGGTCGCTGCCGAGATTGCCCGCATCGAAGGGCGCCCGCTTGAGGCTATGGAGCTGTACGAGCGCGCCATCATGTCGGCATGCGCAAATGGCTTCGTCCACAATGAGGCGCTCGCCTACGAACTGGCTGCTCGCTTTTACGCGGCGCGTGGCTTTGAGAAGATCGCGAATGCCTACCTGCAGGATGCGCGATCTTGCTATCTGCGTTGGGGGGCTGACGGAAAGGTACGGCAACTCGATCAGCTCCATCCACAGCTGAAGCGGGACGAGCGCGCGCCGAGTGCTTCGGGCATGATCGAGGCACCGGTCGAACAGCTAGATCTCGCGACCGTAATCAAAATGTCGCAAGCCGTTTCCGGCGAGATGGTTCTGGAAGAGCTCATCGACAAGCTCATGCGGGCGGCAATCGAGCAAGCCGGCGCCGAGCGAGGGCTGCTGATTACACCGAGAAGTGAAGAGCTGCACATAGATGCGGAAGCGACCACTCGCGGAGAGGAGGTGATGGTGCAGCTGCGAGAGGGCGCTCACACTCCAGCCCTGCTCCCGGAGACGCCCGTTCGTTACGCAATGCGCACTCAAGAGACCGTGATTCTCGAGGATGCATCGTCTCAGAATCCGTTTACTGCCGATCCCTATATCGTTCAGCGTCGCGCCCGGTCCATTCTCTGTTTGCCACTGATCAATCAGGGAAAACTCATCGGCATTCTCTATCTTGAAAACAATCTAGCTCCGCGCGTTTTCACGCCCGAGCGCGTCACGGTGTTGAAGGTGCTTGCTTCGCAAGCCGCGATTTCGCTCGAAAACACGCGGCTCTATCTCGACCTGGCAGATCGCGAAGGGAAGATTCGGCGCTTGGTCGACGCCAACATCATTGGGATCTTCGTTGGAGATCTCGAAGGTCGGGTTGTTGAGGCCAACGACGCGTTTCTACGTATCATAGGCTACGACCGTGAGGACTTGGCTTGCGGCCGCGTCCTCCGGGCGG
>JAFAVP010000060.1 GCA_019242395.1 Alphaproteobacteria bacterium
TCGGCTGGCTGTTCAACAGCTATTACCAGACCTTTTCCGCTTTTCCCGAGAAGCGGCTGCGTTCCTCGTTTTCGCGCCCCGGGCTGGACGAAATTGTTGGTTACCGCGCCCATGTGGACGAAGCTATTGAGCGCATGCTGCAATCCGAACCCGAACCCGAAGCGCTCAAGCGCATCGAGCTGGGCGTCAACCACGAGGAACAGCACCAGGAACTCATCCTGACGGACATCCTGAATGCCTTCGCCCAAAACCCACTGAAGCCTGCCTATCGGGAATATGGCGCCGCGCCCCCTAGTCCCCCGCGCGCGGTGAGGTTCGACCGCTTCGATGGTGGGACGATTGAGGTGGGTTATACAGGTGAGAGTTTTGCCTTCGATAATGAGAAACCACGGCACGAACTTCTGCTGCGGCCGTTCGAGCTCGCGGACGGCCTGGTGACCAATGCCGAGTGGCGGGAATTCATCGAAGCCGGGGGCTATCGCGATCCGAAACATTGGCTGTCCGATGGCTGGCAGTGCGCCGTGGCAAGCGGCTGGCAGGCCCCGCTCTATTGGGAGCAGCGCGACGGCGAGTGGATGTCAATGACATTGGCGGGCTTGCAACCCATCGATGATGGCGCGCCGGTGGCGCATGTGAGCTTTTATGAGGCGGACGCCTTTGCACGCTGGCGCGGGATGCGTCTTGCCACGGAAGCCGAATGGGAACATGCCGCAGTTGGCTTGGATCCGTTGGAGGGGAATTTTCGCGAGTCCGGATGTCTCCATCCCATCGCGGCAAATGTCTCACGGCAGCTGTTTGGCGATGTCTGGGAATGGACTTCAAGTGCGTACGCGCCATACCCCGGCTTCCGCCCGGCGGGAGGGGCCGTCGGCGAATACAACGGAAAGTTCATGGTCAACCAGATGGTGCTGCGTGGAGGCTCCTGCGTGACGCCGCGCGGCCATGTGCGGGCAAGCTATCGCAATTTTTTCTACCCGCACCAGCGCTGGCAGTTCAGTGGCGTTCGTCTTGCGCGAGACCGAACAGGTGCGCTCCCTCACAAGCCTGCGGAGGCCGGTTCATCGTTTCTGAAGGATGTGTGGGATGGCCTTGCGCGGCCGCAAAAGACACTGAGCAGCAAATACTTCTACGACGAGATCGGGGCCGAACTGTTCGAGGAAATATGCTGCCTGCCGGAATACTATCTGACGCGCACGGAATGCAGCTTGCTGGCCGATCTGGCGCCAGAGCTTGCGGCGCTGCTGCCGGAGGATGCGGCGCTGGTCGAGTTCGGTAACGGTTCGTCGTTAAAGACACGGATCCTCTTCAATCACGTTCCGCAAATTCGCGATTACACCCCGATCGATATCGCAAAGGAATCGCTGGCGCGCACCAGCAACGCGCTAGCGAGCCAGTATCCCGGTCTGCGCATCCGGCCACTAGCAGGCGACTTCATGCAGGCACTGACCCTACCGGAAGATCTCCGCGCCCGGCCGCTGCTCGGCTTCTTTCCTGGGTCGACCATGGGCAATCTCAGCAACGACGAAACTGACACGTTCCTGGGTCGCGCGCGCGCGCTCCTCGGCCCGCGCGGCAAGCTCCTGATCGGCCTTGACCTGGTAAAGGACCGGGAAACTCTGACGGCGGCCTACAACGACCGGGCGGGCATCACGGCGGCGTTCAACCTCAACCTCTTGGTCCGCATCAACCGCGAGCTCGGCGGCGATTTCGACGTCCGAAAGTTCAAGCATCGCGCAACATGGAACGAGAGCCAGTCGTGCATCGAAGCTCATCTGGTCGCAGAGGCCAGCCACATCGTGACGATTTCGGGCCGCCAGTTCGCCTTCCGCGCCGGAGAAACGATCCATACGGAGAACAGCCGCAAATATGTGGTGGAGGACTTCGCACTTCGCGCGGCCAGGTCAGGATGGTCGCTGGAAAAATCATGGGTGAGTGCCGCACCCGAGTTCGCGGTATTGTTGCTGGTTTGAAATCTACGACCGGCAGCCAGCTGGTCAATGTCATAGAGGCGGCGGGCCCTTAACACATCTTTGGGGCCAGATAGATGCGATTCGGGGCCGATTTGGCTTCTGCGACAAGCTTGCTATTCTTCATCGACTGAGCCTCAAGCTGATGGTGCCCGCCACGCTGCGGTTATCGCGTAGCGCGCCAAGGATTCGAGAATGGCAAAAACCCGGAAGAAGCCGGCGCATTCCAAGACTGCTGCGCCCAATCCCTCCAATGAGAACGAGGCTGGTGCGCGGAAGCGCTCGTCACGCCCCGTATGGCAAGGTAATCTCCGGCTTTCACTGGTGAGCTGCCCCGTGGCGCTGTTCAATGCCACGACGCGGTCGAGCGATATTTCATTCCACCTGCTGAACCCGGAAACCAACAATCGCATCCGGATGATTCCAACCGATCCCGACACCGGCCCTGTGCAGCGCTCGCAACTGGTGAAAGGCTACGAGATTTCGAAGAACCATTATGTGATCGTCAGCAATGAGGAACTGGATGAAGTCAAGCTCGAAACCACCCATACGTTAGAGATTGAGCGCTTTGTCGATGCGAGCACCATCGACCGTCTGTATTGGAACGATCCATACCTTCTTGTGCCGCAGGGCACCGACGGAATCGACGCGTTCGCGGTCATTCGCAAGGCCATGGAGCAGGAGGATCGCATCGCGCTCGGCCGGGTGGTGATGCACACGCGCGAGCGGCTGATAGCCATTGAGCCCCGCGGCAAGGGCCTGCTTGCCTACACCTTGCGTATGGCCAACGAGGTGGTGAACCCCGCCACCTTGTTTAACGACATTCCCGACGTGAAGGTCGATTCCCGGATGATCGAGATCGCGCAAAGGATAATCGAACAACAGGAAGGGGCTTTCGAACCAGCAACCTTCAAGGACCGTTATGAAGAGGCGCTGCGCGAGCTGATCCGGCGCAAGGAGCGCGGCGAGGGGCCCGTCGCGGCCGAACCGGCGCCTGCGCCGAGCAACGTCGTCAGCCTCATGGATGCCCTGCAGAAGAGCTTGAAAAAGAGCGGTGGGAAGGCTGCGCCTCCGCGCCCAGCGGCAGCACCCAAACGGAAGCGGGCAAGATAAAGGCCAAGGTCCCTTTGACCCGTTGGCCCTCAGGCTCATACAAGAGGCATGGCCATCCTGAAAATAGCCCGCATGGGTCATCCCATGCTTGCCCGCAAAGCGGAGCCGGTATCGGACCCCGCTGCACCGGAGATTCGGCGGCTGGTGCGCGACATGATTGAGACCATGATCGATGCCAATGGCGCAGGGCTGGCCGCGCCGCAGGTCCACGTGCCGCTTCGGCTTGCGATATTCCAGGCGCCGGAGGAGCGCTCCGACGGCGGCTTGGCCGTAGCCGAGCGCTTCGAGCACAGCGCGCCGCTGACAGTGCTCATCAATCCGCAGTTCGAGGTGCTGGGTGAGGAGAAGGAGGGCGGCTGGGAAGGCTGCCTCTCGATTCCTGGCATGCGCGGCTATGTGGAGCGCCCGGCGCATATCCGGTACCGCGGCAGCGATCTGGAAGGCAAGACGGTCGCGCGCACGGCGCGTGGGTTCCACGCCCGCGTGGTTCAGCATGAACTCGATCACCTCGATGGCATTCTCTATCCGCAGCGCA
Organism: Alphaproteobacteria bacterium; assembly: GCA_019242395.1. Lineage (GTDB taxonomy): Bacteria > Pseudomonadota > Alphaproteobacteria > Micropepsales > Micropepsaceae > Rhizomicrobium. The sequence continues at coordinate 3,616 of JAFAVP010000060.1, forward strand.
TGCACGATCTGACGAAGCTGATCTTCGAGTCCGAGGCGCGGTATTGGGTGCAGCCCCCTGCGCAGGAAGAGCTGGAAACAGAGGACGCATGACGGCCCATAAACCGAGAAGCAAGAAGCCGCCGCATGACGATGCGGATCTCCGGCGAGCGGTGTTCGAGG
>JAFAVP010000122.1 GCA_019242395.1 Alphaproteobacteria bacterium
AATAGAATCTTTTGCTCAACGGCAAGCGGATTGGCAATTGCCTTCATCGGTTCTCAATCTGCCGCATGGGCTCATGCAGCAATCGATGAAACTCACACCCCGACCAAGATTTGTAGAATAGGGCCGCAGACAATGGATACGGGTTTCACCGTTCCAAAGTGGTTCACCGCCCAAAACTGTTTTGACTATATCAAGAAGATTACCAACGGCACTTCGGGTGGACAGGTAGGATGCATCGATAGGGACGCCTCTATCTGGCTTGATGGAGATCAGAAGGGGCGCGATGAGTGTCATTGGCAATGATCGTCGTGTGGCGCTGTGGCGTCTAAATTTCAAACTGAGACACTACCGATTGGTGGCATTGGGGTTGTGATCAAGAAGAGTCCGGGACAAGCCCAAGCGGCCCAAAAGCCCGCGGCAAGCGGCGACGGCACAAGCGCCCATCCCGCAACGGCGGATCATGCGATCAATACGAAGGGGATTGGTTCTGCTGGGGGCGGTCAGCTGATCCCGCTCAAACGCCGCAGAATTAGCGTCCGCAAGCAGGGTATTTCCCGCGCAGCCCCCACCCGATCCGTTTCGCTGCGCTCAACGGATCGACCTCCCCACAAGGGGGAGGTGATCGCTATGGCAAGCGCCGCGGGGTCTGTGCTTGGCGGGCCGATCGACTTCAGTCGCTAGGTATCGTTCCCAGATATACCTCCCCCTTGTGGGGAGAGCTTGCCCCGCACTTGTTACGGGGTCGGAACGCGCAGCGTTCCGGGTGGGAGGGATTGCGTTTGCGCTTCAACAGCTCGCGCTCAATTGCGTCCACGACAGAGCCGATCCACTGAATTTCGCCGTTGTTGAAGCGCATGACTAGGTAGCCCTCGCGCTCCAGAATGGTGTCGCGCTTCAAATCATGTTTCGCCTGTTGTGGATCGGTGTGCTGCGCGCCGTCGAGTTCCACAACGAGCCGTGCGCCGTGTTCTAGGAAATCCAAAATGTAGCCGCGAAAGGGAACTTGCCGGCGAAAGTGGTGACCTTGCCGGTTGAGTTTCTGGAGTTCGCGCCACAACAGCTTTTCAAAGGCGGTCGGGGCACCGCGAAGGGAGCGAGCATTCTGAAGCGTTTTGGACAGGACTCTGTTTCGCATCGTGCCCCCCATCCGATCCGTTTCGCTGCGCTCAAAGGATCGCCCCCCACAAGGGGGAGGTGATACGCTACTTCATTCGGCTGCGGGCGCTACTCCGCGTGGGCGATGGCGAAGGCGAGGAGCAGGCCGATGACAACCAGCAATCCAGTGGCGCCGTGCTCGCCCTCCACCGCTTCGGGCAGCATGGTGTCGGAAACCATCGTCAGCAGCGCGCCGGCCGCCACCGCATTCACCAGCGCGAGAACCGTGGGCGGCGCGTGGCCGAGAAACGCCGCGCCGGCAAGCGAAGCGAGGCCGGAGACAACCGCAATCGCGGTCCATAGCCCGAAGATGTAGCCCGCGCTGCGCCCCGCCTTGCGCATGCCGATGGCGCTCGACAGCCCTTCGGGAAAATTCGAGAGGAAAATCGCCGCAAACATCGGCAGGCTCACGCCGCCGCCCGCGAGCAGGCTCACGCCCAGCACGACCGATTCCGGAATGCCGTCCAGCAAGGAGCCGATGGCGATGATGAGCCCGCCGCCTTCGCTCGCCGGCTTCTGCTGCTCGCCGGAGCGCTTGCGGTGCCGCGCGCCGTTGTTGGAGACGAGCCAGTTGGCGGCCGCATAGGCGACGGACCCGCCGATGGCGCCGCTGACGATGGGCCAGGTGCCCGCCTTCTTGAAGCCATCGAAGATGAGGTCGTAGGCGACGGCGGAGATCAGCACGCCGCAGCCGAAGCTCATGATGCCCGCAGTGAGCCGCGTGCCGAGGCGGCCGATGTAGGCCGCGCCCGCGCCGAGCACGAGCGACAGGGCGCCGACAAAGCCCCACAATCCTGCCTGCGCCCAGACGGGCAGATGCAGCATGAAATCCCGCACGGTTGGTTTGCTCTAGGGAATGCGCCGCCGCCCCGGCCCGTTCCGGCGTCCCCCCGATGCGTTGCGCTCACCAGCTTGCTATCGCGAGCTCTTCAGCAGCTTGCATGGTGGGTGTGACAAGGTTCGCTGATTGACAGATCGCCATACCGTGCCAAGGGTTTTCCTTATGAAGACCACGTTCAATATCCAAGATACTGTGATGCTGAAGCTCAAGCGGGAAGCGGCGCGGCAGGGCCGGACGATGTCCGAACTGGTGGAAACAGCGCTGCGCAATCTATTCCGGGCGCAGAAAGACACGAAGAATCTGCCGCCGCTGCCGACATTTCACGGCGGCGGCATGTATGTCGATCCCGCCAACCGCGATGAGCTCTACCGGATCATGGAAGAAGAATAGATGCTCCTCGACAATATCCGGCGCATCTGCACCCGCGACACCGGTTTCCGCCGCTTTCCGTTTCTGGAAGTGGTCGATCCGCTGCGATAACCCTACAGCTTTCCGGCGGCCTTCAGCAGCTTCAGCAGCTGAGGATGAAGATGCTCGTTGGCGGCGAGGATGTCGCCCGATTGCAGCATTCGTTCGCCGCCCTTGAGGTCGGTGACCACCCCTTGCGCCTCGCGAACCATCAGCATGCCCGCGGCAATATCCCATGGCTTCAAGCCGTGCTCCCAGAAGGCGTCGTAGCGGCCGGCCGCGACCCAGGCGAGATCGAGCGCCGCCGATCCGAAGCGGCGGATGCCCGGCGTGCTGTCCACCACCGCGCGCAATTCGTTGAAGAAGCGATCGTGCTCCTCGGGCGTGCCCCGCCCCATGAACGGAATGCCGGTGGCGCTGAGGCAATCCTTGAGCTGCTTGCGTGCCGCGACCCGCAGGCGCCTGTCGTTGAGATAGGCGCCGTGGCTGCGCTCGGCGGTGAACAGATCGTCGGTGATGGGATTGTAGATGACGCCGGAGACGAGCTGCCCTTCCCGCTCCAACGCGATCGAGATGGCGAAGTGGGGAATGCCGTGCAGGAAGTTGGTGGTGCCATCCAGCGGATCGACGATGAAGCGGTGGGATTTGTCCGGCCCTTCCACGAGGCCGGCCTCTTCACTGAGGACGGGGTAGCCGGGGCGCGCCCTTTGCAATTCCTCGATCAGGATGCGTTCGGTTCGCTTGTCGGCGACGCTGACGAAATCCGCGGGACCCTTGAGCGAGATCTGCAGGTTTTCTACCTCCCCGAAATCGCGGATGAGCTTGCGCCCCGCCTTCCGCGCAGCGGACGTCATCACATTCAAGGCGGGAGAAAGGTAGGGCATCCTTCGTGGCTCACTTCGCTCGCGCCTCAGGACGACGCGCGCTTAAATCTATAATGCCGTCACCCTGAGGTGCGCCGCTGCAGCGGCGCCACGAAGGGTCACTCCGCTCTCCGGACGTAAGTCCCATCTTCCGTCGACACGATGATCTTCGTGCCGGGATTGATGAACGGCGGCACCTGGATCTTCATGCCGTTCTCCAGCACCGCGCCCTTGTAGGATGGCGCCGCCGTGCCGCCTTTCAGCACGGGATCGGCTTCGGTGACTTCCAAAGTCACCTGCAGCGGCAGCTTGATGCCGATGGGCTTGCCTTCGTAGGTCTGCACCAGCACCTTCATTCCGTCCTGCAGGAACTGCGCCTGATCGCCCACGAACTCGGCGTTGAGCTCGATCTGGTCGTACGTATCGGTGTCCATGAAGGTGAGGGTGTCGCCGCTCGCGTAGAGGAACTGGAAATCCTTCTTCTCCAGATAGATTTCCTCGACCGTCTGGTCGGAGCGGAAACGCTCGTTCAGCTTGGTTCCGTTGATGATGTTCTTGAACTCGACCTGGTTGTAGGCGCCGCCCTTGCCGGGCTTCACCGCTTGCGTCTTGACCGCGATCCACAGGCCGCCGTCGTGCTGGACGAGGGTGCCCGGGCGGATTTCGTTTCCGGCAATTTTTGACATGGTGATTCGGCCTACCGCTTCGCTGCGCAAGGCCGTTCGCGCGGCCCATTGGAAAGGGCGCGCCTTCTAACAAGCCTCGCCCGGATTGTCATCCGGGCGAGGGTCTAGGTGTGAGCCTATTCTAGGCCGCCGAGCGCGGACCGGCTGCGATGCCGAAGCCAGCGGCCAAAATCACGATGGCGAGAATGACGTGCAGCCAATGATCCATCATGTTCATGGCGATGCCGAACATCATTCCATCGCCGCCCTTCATCATGACGAAACCGAGGACCGCCACGAGCGCATACACAATGCCCACAATTTTGAGGGCGGTACTGGGCCCCAGCGCCGTATAGGCACCCAGCAGCAGAAAGATGCCGCTGATGATGTGCACCAGATTGTGCATGGTGTTGGTCACAAAAAATCCGGTTGGGCCAACGATGGGATTCGGCGCGAATCCCAGCACACCCACGATGAGAAACACGACGCCCAGCACGAAGGCGACGTTTCTGGCGGTTAGAGGCATGGTTCTCCCCTGCAGAGTTGTGGCCACAGTGGAGACTGATTTGGGGGGGAGAAACAAGGGCCGCTGGCGACTCGGCCGCGTCAGGCGCACAGGGTATTGAAGGCCCGCACCGCAGCCGCCGGCCCTGCCGGATGCTCCCAAACTCCGGCGGAGACGGCGAGGAAATCCGCCCCGGCCTCGATCAGCGGGCGGGCATTTTCGGCCGTGATACCGCCGATCGCAACGCAAGGCACCACCATCAACGCACTCCACCAACAGAGGATTTCCGGATCGGCGACTGTTTTCGGCTGCTTGGTTAGGGTGGGATAGAAGGCGCCGAAGGCGACGTAATCCGCGCCCGCTTCGGCCGCTTCCATGGCGAGGTGGCGAGAGTTGTGGCAGGTGAGCCCGACAATCCGGTCCGGGCCGACCGTTGCGCGCGCCTGTGCATAACTCCCATCCTCCTGGCCGATGTGAACGCCATCGGCGCCAAGCTCGGTTGCAAGGTCCGGCCGGTCGTTGATGAGGAACGCGACCCCGCGCGCCTGTGCAATAGGCATCAGCGCTTCCGCAGCCCGGCGCACCTCGTCATCCCTGACGTCTTTGAGCCGGAGTTGCAGAGTGGCGACATCGCCCGCATCCAATGCGCGTGCCAGCTCTTGTGCAAATGTCACGAGCTCAATTTTCGGAGGAGTGATGAGGTACAGGCGACAGGTCACGGCGAGCGGATGCCGAACAGGAGGTATGAGATGAACAGAGTCCGATCATCTGGCAAAGCTGAATTGAAGATCGAGACCGCTTTCTTCGCATCCTCAACGGCTTGGCGCGCTTGCGGCTTGGATATTTTCAGGGTGGGGTCGTAATCGCATCTGTGTCGCAGTTCTTGCAGCCGCACGAAATAGTTGGCGAACAAACGCAGGTCGTCAGAAAAACTGGCAAATCCGAACAGCGCTTGTTCCTCTCTGCCTAGAGGATTACTTCCGAGCCGCTTGCAGCGTTCGCGCGTTCGTCCGTGATCAAGAGCCCGGTAGAAAAGAACGCCCGACTTCCACAGCGACGATCGCGCCGGAACGAAGGATTCTGCGGTGGTCCACAGCAACCTGTGAAACACTGCATAATAGCCGGTTGATACAGCACGCCTCAACACCGCCTGACGCGGTGCACCCACTGCTTCAGGATTGGCTTCTTGTTCAGCCAGGTCCAAGAGATGTTCCGGATTCATCACTCGGCCTGTTGGAGTTCTTGCTCTTCCTGCTCCGTAATGAAATCGATGTACGGAAACCGCTGATCCTCTTGCTCCGCGAGCCAAGTGCGCAGTTGGTCGACAACGGTGGCATACTTCGAAGATTGATCTGCCGGCCGGGCATCGAGCACGACTCTGATGCCGAGGCTGTCGTCTCCGGTGCTATCCACAATTGGATCCGAGCTCACGCGAACGACATGCACCGACGGTATGTTTCGCGCAACCAGGTCCCGCACCTTCGCACTCAATGCTTCCATCTTCATCTGAGAACCGTGCTCCACGCGATAGAACTATAGCAGATCCTCACGCCGCCTGTTTCTCCAGATCGGACTTCCAGCCGCCTTTCGAGGCAAGGCCGTTCATGGCCGCGCGATGGGCAAAGGCGCGCTGCGCAGCGGGCACGTTGTCTGCCTTGCCGCTCCACGCCTTCTGTGGCGCGGCCTGCAATGCGCGGCCATAAGAGAAGGTGAGCGCCCACGGCAAATCTGGATGCGCGGCGTTCATCGCATTCAAATGCGCGGTGGCTTCTTCATCCGATTGCCCGCCGGAGAGAAACGCAATACCCGGCACCGCAGACGGCACGCAGCGCTTCAGGACCTTCACAGTGCGCTCTGCGACCTCCTCCACGCCCGCGCGCTTCTCCGCCTTCATGCCGCTGATCACCATGTTCGGCTTCAGCACCATGCCTTCCAGCGCGACGTTCGCATAATAGAGTTGCGCGAAGGTTTCCTTCAGCACCCACTCCGTTACCGCCTCACAATCATCGATGCTATTATCGAAATCCATCAACACTTCCGGCTCGACTATGGGAACGATGTTTTCGTCCTGGCAAAGCGCGGCGTAGCGCGCCAGCGCGTGGCCGTTGGCGCTGATGCAGTTGTAAGAAGGGCGGCCTTGCGTCGGCGTGTAGGTGGCGCGCCATTTGGCGAACCGCGCACTCAAGCCGTGGTACTCGGACAGCCGCTCGCGCAAACCATCCAACCCTTCGGTGATGGTTTCGTCCTTGCTGAAGGGCAGCGGCTTGGTGCCTTTGTCCACCTTGATTCCTGGAATGGCGCCGGCCTTTTCGATCAGCTTCACCAGCGGGGTTCCGTCCTTGGCCTTCTGGCGGATCGTTTCATCGTAAAGGATGACGCCGGAAATGTGCTTCATGCCATCGGCGGAGCGGAACAGCATTTCGCGGTAATCGCGGCGGTTTTCTTCCGTGGAGTCCACACCGATCTTGTCGAAGCGCTTCTTGATGGTGCCGGAGCTTTCGTCGGCAGCCAGAATGCCTTTGCCCTTCTGTACCATCGCGCACGCAACGCGGTTCAGCTCACCCAGATTCATCGCCATCCGTCAGTCCCCTTGTTCGAGCGCGGCCACGCCCGGCAGTTCCTTGCCTTCCAGCCATTCGAGGAAGGCACCACCGGCCGTGGACACGTAGGTAAAATTGTCAGTCACGCCGGCATGGTTGAGCGCAGCCACCGTGTCCCCGCCCCCCGCGATCGCAGTGAGCCGGCCATCCTTCGCACGGTCTCCCACCGCTTTTGCAGCTGACACAGTGCCCTTGTCGAATGGCGGCGTTTCGAAGGCGCCGAGCGGGCCGTTCCACACCAGCGTCGTGGTCGTCAGTAGCCGCCGCGAGAATTCCTCCACCGTCGCCGGTCCGATGTCGAGAATCCGCTCGTCATCCTTCACGCCGAAGACATCCGTGGTTCTCGTCCGCGCATTTTCCTTCAGCTCTTTGGCTACCACCACATCGGTCGGTAGGATCAGAACAGTACCCGCAGCGATGGCAGCAGAGACGATGTTGCGCGCCGTATCGAGTTCACCCTCCTCGTACAAGGACTTGCCGACATTGCGGCCTTCAGCGGCCAGAAACGTGTTCGCCATGGCGCCGCCGATCACCAGCACATCGACCTTGCTGATCAGGTTGGTGAGCAACTCGATCTTGCTGGACACCTTGGCGCCGCCAACGACCGCCATGACCGGATGCACGGGATCGCCCAGCGCCTCGTGCAGATGCTCCAGTTCCGCCTGCATGGAGCGTCCAGCAGCGGACGGCAGCAGATGCGCTACACCTTCGGTGGAAGCATGCGCGCGATGGGCGGCAGAGAACGCATCGTTCACATAAATTTCGCCCAAACTGGCGAGCTGCTTGGCGAAGTCCGGATCGTTCGCCTCTTCGCCGGCGTGAAAGCGCGTGTTCTCCAGCAGGAGAACATCGCCGTTCTTCAATTTCTTGACGGCGGCTTTCGCATGATCGCCGACGCAATCATCCGCAAATGCGACCGGTTTGCCCACTGCTTTTGACAGCGGTGCCGCAATCGGCTTCAGCGACATGGAAGGAACCACCTTCCCCTTGGGCCGCTCGAAGTGCGACAGCACGATGACCTTCGCGCCTTTGTCCGACAGCTCGCGGATAGTGGGCGCCTGGCGGTCGATGCGGGAGGTGTCGGTCACCTTGCCGTTCTTCATCGGCACGTTGAGATCGGCGCGCACCAGCACGCGCTTACCCTTCACCTGCAGGCCGTCAAGCGTCTTGAACTTTGGCATTCAGATCAGCTTCCCCATGGCCACGGCGGTGTCCGCCATCCGGTTGGAAAAGCCCCATTCGTTGTCGTACCAGCTCATCACCCGCACGAAGTTTCCGTCCATGATCTTCGTCTGATCGACGCAGAAACTGGAGGACGCCGGATTGTGGTTGAAGTCGATCGACACCAGCGGCGCGGCGACGATATCGAGCACACCCTTCATCTCGGCCGAAGCGGCGCGGCGCATCGCATCGTTCACCTCTTCCGCGGTGGTGTTGCGGCTCGCCATCACTTTCAAATCGACCACCGATACATTCGGCGTAGGCACGCGCATGGCGACGCCGTCGAGCTTGCCTTTCAGTTCCGGTAAGACCAGCCCCACGGCCTTGGCGGCGCCGGTGGAGGTCGGGATCATGGACATGGCCGCGGCTCGCGCGCGATGCAGATCCTTGTGCAGCATGTCGAGGATATGCTGGTCGTTGGTATAGGCATGGATGGTGGTCATGAAGCCTTTTTCGATTCCCACAGTGTCGTGCAGCACCTTGGCGACAGGCGCGAGACAGTTGGTGGTGCAGGATGCGTTGGAAACCACCACGTCGTCCTTCGTCAGTGACTTGTCGTTGACGCCGTAGACGATCGTCTTGTCCACGCCGTCCGCCGGCGCGGAAATGAGAACGCGTTTGGCCGCCGCGTCCAGATGCGCCGCTGCTTTCTGCTTGGAGGTGAATATGCCGGTGCACTCGAGCGCGATCTCCACCCCGAGATCCTTGTGCGGCAGCTCGGCCGGATTCTTGATGGCAGTGACTTTGATCTTGTGGCCGTCGACCACCATGGTGTCGCCGTCCACCGTCACCTGCCCGGGGAAGCGGCCATGCACTGAGTCGTAGCGCAGCAGGTGCGCGTTGGTTTCAACGGGTCCCAGGTCGTTCACTGCCGCAACCACAATGTCGTCGCGCTTCGATTCCACTATGGCCCGGAGAACCAGCCGGCCAATGCGGCCAAATCCATTGATCGCGACGCGAAGTGCCATTGCTGCCTCCAGAGGTGCGGGCCCGCAGGGCGGGGGGGAAGCTTCGCCCGGGGCTCGAATGCGTTACTGGCGATAAGGGTCCGGATATATGTGCGTCAAGGGCCGTTGGCGTTGACCCGCTTTGCGCGGGAAGCCTACTGTTTTTACGAAAGATTCGGCACGAACACATGTCACAGTTGGATGCGGCACTCGATCGGCTCAACGCGGCCCTGTCGCGGCTTGAGCAGGTGGCGCTCCCCTTGGCCGAACGGAGCGCCAGCGCGCATAATGCCAAGCTGAAAGAACTCATCAAGGAACGGGACACGCTGCTTGGCCGGCTCACTGCCCTCGAGGAGAGGGCCCGCGCGCTTGCCAGCAGGAATGACGACATTGAAACACGTCTTGACGGCGCCATCGGCGAAGTCCGCGCGGCACTGGGACGTTAGGGAGGACGCTTTGCCACTGGTCGATGTCAGCATCAACGGACGAAATTACGGACTGACCTGCGAAAAGGGCGAAGAAGAGCACCTGCGGGAGCTCGCCGCCCACGTGGATCAGAAAGTGATTGCGCTTGCGGAGTCGCTTGGCCAGATCGGCGACACGCGCCTCTTGCTGATGGCGGCGATCCTGACTGCTGATGAGCATATCGGGCTCACGCAGCGCCTGGACGCCCAGGCAAAAGCCATGGTCGATCTGTCGCAGGCGAACGAGGAATTGAAAGAGCGGCTGGCGCGGGCGGAAGACGTTGCCGCCCAGGTGCTGGATACCGCGACCAAGCGCATCGACGATATTGCCGCCCGGCTCGAAGCGGCCTAAGTCTCTCAACAGGACGGGTACTGCCCCGCGCGTCAGGATAACGATGCCCAGGGGCCTTAATGGTACTCACCGGGAGCTGTCCCTGGCCGGAGCCGTGGTTCCGGACATATGGCGCCCACCTGCACTTGCAGGCCCGTGAGGATCAACATCCAACGGC
>JAFAVP010000178.1 GCA_019242395.1 Alphaproteobacteria bacterium
TCGGAATCCCACGCCAAGAAGATCCTGAAGATCATGGAGAAGGCGGTCCAGGTGGGCGCGCCGGTGATCGGCATCAATGACTCCGGTGGCGCGCGTATTCAGGAAGGTGTGGCGTCGCTGGCAGGCTATGCGGATGTGTTCCTGCAAAACGTGCTGGCTTCGGGCGTGGTGCCGCAGATCAGCGTCATCATGGGCCCCTGCGCCGGCGGCGATGTGTACTCGCCTGCGATGACCGACTTCATCTTCATGGTGCGAGACACCAGCTACATGTTCATCACCGGGCCGGAAGTGGTGAAGACGGTGACGCAGGAAGACGTGACGCCGGAAGAACTCGGCGGCGCCAAGGTGCACACGTCGAAATCCGCCGTGGCAGACGGGGCCTACGACAACGACGTCATCGCCATCGAGGAGATGCGGCGCCTCTATGATTTCCTGCCGCTCAACAACCGCGAGAAGCCGCCGCATTGGCCGACGGCAGACGATCCGCAGCGGATGGAGATGAGCCTCGACACGTTGGTGCCGGAGAACGCCAACAAGCCGTACGACATGAAGGAGCTGATCCTGAAGGTGGCGGACGAGGGCGATTTCTTCGAGATCGGCGAAGCCTTCGCGCGCAACATCATCACCGGCTTCGGCCGCATCGAAGGTTCGACCGTGGGATTCGTCGCCAACCAGCCCATGGTGCTGGCGGGTGTGCTGGACAGCGACGCCTCGCGAAAAGGCGCGCGCTTCGTGCGCTTCTGCGATTGCTTCAACATCCCCATCGTGACGTTTGTGGACGTGCCGGGTTTCCTGCCGGGTATCGCGCAGGAGCATGGCGGCATCATCAAGCACGGCGCCAAGCTGCTGTTCGCCTTCACCGAGGCCACCTGCCCGAAGGTGACGGTGATCACCCGCAAGGCCTATGGCGGCGCCTACGACGTGATGGCGTCCAAGCACATGCGTGCGGATGTGAATTATGCCTGGCCAAGCGCGCAGATCGCCGTGATGGGGGCGAAGGGCGCGGTGGAGATCATTTTCCGTAACGAGCGCGGCGATCCGGATGCCATCGCCGAGCGCACGAAGGAATACGAGGACCGGTTTCTCAATCCGTTCGTCGCGGCGTCACGCGGCTACATCGATGATGTTATCCGCCCGCATTCAACCCGTTGGCGCATTGCGCGTGCCCTTCGCATGCTCCGCAACAAACAGGTGCCGCACATCTGGAAAAAGCACGACAACATCCCGTTGTAGTTAGCCCGCTGAACAAGCGGTCACGTGAGCCATAATATCCGTGTACGGTGGAATGGGAATGGCTTCTAAAGCATTGTTCGAATTTGTTGTTACTTGAGCGGAGGCCGCGGCGGCGCCTTGCGCTGCTGGAGCATCACGCGATCCCTGATCGGAAGCAACATTTGCCGCCGCTTGTTGGTCTGCAGTGTCCTGCACAGCCTGCGCCCACTTGGCGCGGGCTGCTGCGGCGCTTGCCGCACCCTGAGAGGCCGAGGCAAGGCTCGCGTTCAGTGTGTTTTGTATGTCGGCAGCCGCAGGGCTATTTCTGTGGTTGGCCAGTTCCACGCGATCCTCGATAGTATCCAATGCAGCACGTACCGTAAACGGCGCCTGATTGTATGCTGCCAGCTGCTCGTCAACCGCTTGCAGCGCCGAGTTACCGGCACTCTGAACAGAACTCGGGGAACTCTCTTGCACAGTGGAATTCTGAAGCGACGTGTACAGTTTGTCACGCATGTCAAGTAGGTGCTTTGGGTTTGCTGTAAGCATCATCTGCGCAGCGGCATCTATGCATCTGAGGTTTTGAAATCCCTTCAAGTACGCTGCGGCTTCATTGCTTGGGTCATAGTACCCGCGGTACGCGGAAAGCACTCCGCTTCCCAAGCCGAAACCTCCCACTAGATCGCGCCCGGCACCGTAGAATGCTGCAGAAATCCCCGCTGCCGCCAGCGCCAATAAACCGCTGTCAAACGAAGTTTGGATTACCACCTTCTTGTCATATTCTGCTTTATATTCAACCCGCTTTGCGTCGACAGCGTTAAGCGCGTTCTTTAGGTCGTCTGGAATCGCAGCATTGTCCCAGCCGGTGGAAGGTGGTGGTGCTTCTGCCCCAACCCTCGCCATGGGCGGGGTTTGTGTCGCACATCCGGTGGAAGCAATTGCAAGTAGAAACGGAAAAGGATGTAACAACCGCATTTTCGCCCCCCAATACGTATTATGCACCTTTATGACTCGAATTTTGTGTTCTTTCAAGAGACAAGACCAGCTGAAGTAAAGACACTCTGCGAATGTAAGCGCAGCGTCCAAATGGCCCTCGGTACTGAGTACAAATCCTGCGGCGGACTGCGGAGCCGACGAGTCGGTGAACGTGGCCGTCCCTTTTTCCGGCCGCTACTGGGAAGTGTGGAGAGTGCATCAGGCGGGGATGGCAACTTCCCAAGGGGGAAGTCGAAGATCTAGCACAAAGCCTCGGGAGTGTTCGCCATCCTGGATCTGTCCCCCTCCGTCTCGCGCGTTCCCCGCTCGACACCTCCCCCGCAAACGGGGGGGGAAAACTACCGCACATGCGCCCAGCATTCGAGTTCGACGCGGGCGTTGAGCGCGAGCCCCGAGGCGCCGAAGGCGGAGCGGGCGGGCAGGCGGTCCGGCTTGAAGTAGGTGACGTAGACCTTGTTGAACGCCGCCCACTCCTTCATGTCGGCCAGCATCACCGTGCATTTGAACACATCGTCGAAGGTAAGCCCGTTCGCCTTCAGCACCGCGCCAATGTTCGCCATCGTCTGCCGCGTCTCGGCTTCCACCCCACCGGGCACCAGTTCCATCTTGCCCGGCATGTTGCCCAGCGCCCCGGAGAGGTAGAGGACATCGCCCACGCGCACCGCCTGGCTGAACGGCAGCCCGGCCGCCTTTGCTTCCGGTGAGGTATAGAACTCCATCTTCGCCTCCACTGCTCCGGCCACCCACAATGCGCCTTCAAGCGCTGCCGCCAAGGCGCTTTTGGCGCCTCGATTCTCCACCGAACACTCGCTAAGCCCCTGATTGCACTAGGGTGAAAATATATTCGTTCTCCAGCGGGATTCCGGCCTTATTATGAGTTTCAGAACCAGATCACGCGAGAACGATGCAGGTCCAGAACGCCATGTCACCACAACAGAAAAACACAGTCGATTCAGGGAGTAAGCGTTGGGGGGGAGGGGGGTGGACGGATTCCACGAAAACGAGTCCTCGGAGGTTCGCCACTATATGTTGTGGCGCCGCCGGCCTGCTGCTGGTGGCGGCGACGGGCGCCGCCTTTCCCGCGCATCCAGTCACGTCGCCGGAACTCACCGCGGCCGATCTCTCGGCCCGAGACAAAGCATTGGCGGATGACACCTTCCAAGGGCGCGGCCCCGGAACGCCCAACGGCGAAGCGGCGGCGCAGTGGATCGCAGACGAGATGAAGCGCATTGGGCTTCAGCCCGGCAATCATGGCAGCTGGTTCCAGCCGGTGCCGGCGGTGAACATCGCGCTCGATCCGGCGCAATCCTCGCTCACCTTCAACACGCCCAAAGGCGCGCTCTCGCCAAAATTTCCGGATGAGCAGGTGTTCTGGACGCCGCAATTCAAAACTGCGGATGTCAGCGTCACCAATGCGCCGCTGGTGTTCGTGGGCTATGGCGTGGTGGCGCCCGAATACAACTGGAATGACTACGCCGGCGTAGATGTTAAGGGGAAAACCGTCGTTATCTTGGTCAACGACCCAGGCAACGAAGACGCCAATCCCGATCCCAAATTCTTCAAGGGCAAGGCGGAGACCTATTACGGCCGCTGGATGTACAAGTACGAGGAGGCGGCGCGGCAGGGCGCGGCGGCGGCCATCATCGTGCATGAAACCATTCCCGCCGCGTACGGCTGGCAGGTGGTGCGCAACTCGAACTCCGGCAACAAATCGTGGCTCGATGCGCCGGATGGTGATGTCGGCATGGTGCCGATCCAGGGCTGGATCACGCTGGATACCGCGCGCGATCTCTTCCACCGCGCTGGCCTCGATTACGACCAGCTGAAGGCTACCGCGAACAAGCCAGGCTTCAAGGCCGTGCCGATGGCGGGCGAAACACTCACGGCCCGCGCGCATTCCACCGTCTCCAAGATGATGACGCGCAACGTGGTGGGCGTGGTGCGCGGCCGCGCGCGTCCGAACGAATATTTTCTGTACACGGCGCATTGGGACCATCTCGGCGTGAAGCCGGATGTCGCCGGGCCGGACAAAATCTACAACGGCGCGGTGGACAACGGCATGGGCGTCTCCAGCATTCTGGAGATCGCCGAGAAGTTTGCGAAGACCAAGCCGGCGCCGCAGCGCTCCGTGGCGTTCATCGCCTGGACCATGGAAGAGCAGGGGCTGCTGGGATCGGAATATTTTGCCAAGCATCCGGTCTGGCCGCTCAACCACATCGTGGGCGGCATCAATCTCGATGCAAACCTGCCGGAGCCGCGCGCGCACGACATGGTGGTGGTGGGCAACGGGGCGTCGCAATTGGAAGATGTGCTTGCGCAGGAATTGAAGACACAGGCGCGCGTGATTTCGCCGGATCCCGAGCCGGAGAAGGGGGCCTTCTACCGCTCCGATCACTTGAACCTGGCGAAGGTTGGCGTCCCGATGCTGTATCCCGGCGGCGGCTACGATCTGTTGAACGGCGGCACGGCGGCAGGGCAGGCGCTGCGCGACGAATACCGCGCCAAGCACTATCATCAGCCATCGGACGAATGGCAGGCGAATTGGGATCTGAGCGGGCCGTTGTCGGACATTCAGGTGCTGTACGCGGTGGGCAATCGCATCGTCGACAGCAACGATTGGCCGAACTGGTATGAGGGCAACGAATTCCGCCACGCCCGCGACAAGAGCATGGCGGGCAAGTAGTGTTCAGCAAAATCCTCATTGCCAATCGGGGCGAGATCGCCTGCCGCGTGATAAAGACGTGCCGCAAGATGGGTATTGAAACCGTGGCGGTGTTCTCCGACGCGGACGTCGACGCGCTCCATGTGGAGATGGCGGACGAGGCGGTGCGAATTGGGCCGCCCCCGTCGGCGCAATCGTACCTGCAAATCGAACGCATTGTGCAGGCCTGCAAGGATACCGGCGCCGAGGCCGTTCATCCTGGCTACGGCTTTCTCTCGGAGCGCGAAGCGTTTGCCGAGGTATTGAAAGACGCCGGCGTCACCTTTATCGGCCCGAACAACCATGCCATTGCGGCGATGGGCGACAAAATCGAATCCAAGAAGCTCGCGCTGGCCGCGAAGGTAAACACGGTACCGGGATTTGTCGGCGAGATTCGCGATGACGCGCATGCGAAAAAAATCGCCAAGGAGATCGGCTATCCTGTGATGGTGAAGGCCTCGGCCGGGGGGGGCGGCAAGGGCCTGCGCATCGTGCATGAGGAAAAAGAACTCGCGCAAGCCATTCAGTCTTCGCAGAACGAGGCGCGCGCCAGTTTCGGCGATGATCGGCTGTTCATCGAGAAGTTCGTCACCGAGCCGCGGCATATTGAAATTCAGGTGCTTGGGGACAAGCACGGCCATGTCGTCTATCTGGGCGAGCGGGAGTGCTCGATCCAGCGCCGCCATCAGAAGGTCATAGAGGAAGCCCCGTCGCCTTTTCTCGATGAGGCGACGCGCCGCGCCATGGGGGAGCAGGCGGTCGCACTGGCGAAGGCTGTGGGTTACGACAGCGCGGGCACGGTCGAGTTCATCGTCGACAAGGAGCGCAACTTCTACTTCCTCGAAATGAACACGCGGCTGCAGGTGGAGCATCCGGTGACCGAACTCATCACCGGCCTTGATCTGGTGGAGCTGATGATCCGTGTCGCGGCCGGAGAGAAGCTGCCGATCAAGCAATCGGATGTGAGGCTGAACGGCTGGGCGGTGGAAGCGCGCATCTATGCCGAGGATCCTTATCGCGGCTTCCTGCCCTCAACGGGCCGCCTGGTGCGCTACCGGCCTCCGCCGGAAGGCGAGCACGATGGTGTCACAGTCCGGAACGATACCGGCGTTTACGAAGGCGGCGAGATTTCCCTCTTCTACGATCCGATGATTGCAAAGCTTTGCACCCACGCGGCAACGCGGTCGCAGGCCATAGATGCTATGGCAAACGCGCTGGACGAATTCCGGATCGATGGCATCAACCACAACATCGATTTCCTCAACGCCATTATGCACAGCGAGCGTTTTCGCGAAGGGCGGCTTTCCACGGCTTTCATTGGGGAAGAATACCCCGAGGGCTTCCACGGCTGGCCGCTGGACCCTGGCTCGGCACAACGGCTTGTGGCAGCGGCGCTCGCCATGAAGCTCGCGCGCACAGAACGCGCCAGCAAAATCTCCGGCACCTTAAATGGCGCCCACCAGCCGAATGGAAATTACGTCGTTACGATCGGTGAAAAGACTTTCGAAATCACGGATGCGTCACTCAACAACGACTCTTTGGTTGCAATCATCGAGGGCGAAGCGTTTGCCGCCACGGTGCAATGGCGGCCCGGCGACACGCTCCTGGCGCTGGAAGACAATGGCCATAGATATGTATTTCAGGCCGCGCGAATGCCTGGCGGCTACCGATTGCGCCACGGCGGCACGAACCTCGCCTTGAGCGTGCGAAAGGCAGAAGCTGCGACGCTTGCCGGGCTGATGCCGAAAAAAGCTGCGGCCGGCAGTTCGAAAGCGCTGCTCAGTCCCATGCCCGGACTTGTTGTCTCGGTGAATGTGCGTGAGGGCCAGGACGTGAAGGCGGGCGAGCCCTTGGTCGTCGTCGAAGCCATGAAGATGGAGAACGTTCTCACCGCCGAACGTGACGCTAAGGTTTCAACGATCAAGGCGAAGAAGGGCGACAGCGTGGCGCTGGACGAGGTGATTCTCGAATTCGCCTAGCGGTTTCTTGCGTTGGCCAGCGCCAGCGCCCGTTCATACGGTGTATCGTGCCCGGCGTCCCAATCGGCGAAGCGCTCCACGATCAACTCATCCGGGGCCAGCGACTTCACCCGCACCGGATAAAACCAATTGACCCAATAGCAAATGTGCCAGTCGGTGCACGGGCCATTGTAGACGTGCTTGCCCGTCGCGTACGTGTCGCACAGCTTGGAGTTGGGTAGGCACGCTCCGCTGCCTTCGGCGAAGAAGGCAAGCCTGTCGCCAATCGGCTCACCGAGGATCGTGACGTTCCGGCCGCCGGTCTCCTTGAAAAAGGCCGTCGTGGTGATCGCTGCGGAGAAGGTATCGGGATCGGTGAGAATGTAGGTGTGTTTGGTCAGCTTGGGCAACGTGTGCGCGAAGTGCCATGCGTTGGTGTAGTTGCCGCCGCCATTGCCGCGCAGATCCAGTATCACAGCGCAAGGGGGATGCGCCGCGATTTCGGCTTCGGTTTTTTGAAGGAACGGTGCGATCCGCTGACCGTCGGTATCGATGATGTCCTGGAGACGGACATAGCGGGCGCAGCTTCCGGCTATGGCCAGGTTCTCGAAGACTCGATCGAGATTCTGCCGGCTAATCGGCAGTGTGCCGGCTGCCGGCGCGTAGCCGACCCAACCCTTTGCGAGGGGTGCAAGCGAACTCCAGCGATACCCGGTGTCCGGTTCGTCACCTGACTTCGGCATTCGATAGGCGGCGAGCGTGCGGGTGGCGAGCGCGCCCGACGGCAGCTGCACGGTCCAGGTCGAGCGCATTGGCGCTTTTGCAATACCGGCGCCGAAAAGTATGTCCTGCACAGAGACGTACAGAGTTCCATTTTGCCGCCGGAAACCCGGCAAGCCGCCGCGCAAGCCATCGAGGCGCTTGGCGATCTCTGTAAACGGCATGCCATCGATGCTGATAAGACGGCCGCCCAGCAAATCCTTGTAGAGCGGTTTCGCTCTCATGACATAAAAGTCGCTGCCAAAGCGTGTCACGCGCACCGGCACCAGATTTGGGAAGCGCCCCGGTCCCAGAAGGCGCATATGGGTGTGGCCGTTGTCCGCCAGCGCGGTGATTTGCATCAGGCGCACCAACAAGGCCTGTGGCGGCAGCGCCTTGTTCGCCGCCTTCATTATGGCGATCACTCGGTTTGCCTGCGCCCGCGCAGCGGGTGAATAGGATCGATCCAATTCCTGAAGCTTGACGAAGTAGTCCAAATCCTGGCGCTGCGCCTCCAGCGCGTTTGCGGGAGGTGGGTAGTGTGCTTCCGGCGGATCGGGGTAGAAGTGCAGCATTGTCAGTTGGAAAGCGCCGTAGCCGAGCCCCGCGAGCACGATCAGCGGCACCACAATCCACATAATCCACCGCGAACGGCGCCAACCAGACATGCTGCTCACCCGAAGGTCTTCCTGATCTGGATATATAGGTGCGGCTGAGATTGTATCGATATCTCCTCGAAGCTCGCGAGCCCCACATCGGCGCGTGTCGTGCGGGCGTTGAAGAACTGGTCGTCGTAGACGAAGGGTACGAAGTTATCGATCTCGAAGTGTAGACTCAGCGACGGCTCCGGCTTCCACTCCCAATAGGCAGTGAGATACGGAGGAATGACCCGGCGGTGCCGCAGCTGGTCGGGGCGGTAATACCATTCATCCCAGCAGTTGTAGTATGAGATGCTCCAGGTCGAGCTGAGGCTCTCAATATCCTGCCGGATCCGCAACTCGATATCTTGGGGCCGCTGGCCGGATATGACACGCTCCTGGCCGGTTGTGGGGTCGGGCACGCGGCTCCATTGCAGCGTGTTCACCGCTTTCAGAATGCCGTTCTTCAGCCCGATCCAGTCCAGCGGAAGATTGAGCGAGAAACTCAGTTTCTCGTTGGTGCCGCTGCCGATGTTGCCGGGCGCATCGAAAACATTTCCGTTTGCATCCGTCACAGGCACGAAATCGACCACGTCAGAGATCTGTTCGTGCATGAAGGAGATCGTGGCCGCGCCCTTATCCCAGAAGTGGCGCTCATAGGAGATCTCGTATTGCTGGTGCTGATCCGGTCGCAGGCCGGTGTTGCCTGCTGTCACCCCGGTACCGCTCAGATTGCTGGTGGCAATGAAGTTGTTGAAGTCCAACTGACCCACCACGTTCTCATACCGTGCACGCACCTGCGTGTCGGCGTCAGGAGTCCACGTCAGCATCAGGCGCGGCTTGGGATAGAAGAAGGTGCGTGAAAGATTCACCTCTCCTGTTTCGCTGATCGTGGAGAATTCAAAACGGGCCCCGGCTTCCAGCAGCCATTGCGGGGCAATCTTCCAGGTTTCCTGCCCGAAGACTTCGCTCCTTCTCTCCTGCACGTGCGGATTGGGCGTCGGGAGTGGAATGTTCGTGCCATTCTGCGTGAACTGCGTATGGCCATGGAGGGTGTTCAACGCCATCTCGCCTCCGGCCTCGAACGTCAGCCTATCGCTCGGGCTGTAGCGCAGCGTCTCACGGGCAATGGACTCGCTGGTGTCGCTGGATGATGTAAACCGGTCGTGCTCAGGTTGGTGCGTCACCAGATCGAAGGACGTATCGGAGGAGTTTGCGTCGGTCAGGTGGGAGAGGCGCTGCAGCACCAGCGCCTCGAGCTCTAGTCCCCCCAGCGGGCCCTGCCAGTGCAGACCCAGTTCGCCGTTATCGTTGCCACTGACATCGCGGACCAGCTGGTTGGGCCCGTAGTAGGCAAAGGATGAGTCGAATGGACTGTCCTGAAAGGCGAGATTGGCTTTGAACTGTCCCCCGAAGAGCGGAATGGTGGCCGCACCCGTGATCGCGCCGCCAAAGCCTTCGCCGGTGCTGCGTGCGGGCTGGTTCGTGATTTGCGGCAGATGGTTTGGGTCAAATAGTATGAACCGGTGGGTACCGTGGCCGACGGAATCGTCGTAATTTCCGAGGCTGCTGATCGAGCCTTCGTAGATGCTGTCACCGGTATGGTGCGTCACCTGGAGGCTGCCGATGGGAATATGATGACCGTCGCCGGTGAAGATGTAGTCCTCGAAGTTGGTGACGACCTGAGTGGAAGCCTCTTTCTTGCGAACCACGTTGGCCACGACGGTTTGGCCCTGCATGTCGATGCCAGGCGCCCCGCCACGGACGATCTGTATCTGCGCAACGTCGGAAGCTGGAATGCGCGTCAGGATGGATTGCAGGTCGTCGGTTTTGGACGTTGGCCGCTGGCCATCGATCAGGACGTTGCCTGCAGTGCCAGCAAAGCCGCGGGCGGTGTTGCCGTTGTCGAAAACAAAGCCGGGCAAGCGGCCGATCATATCGTATGCCGTGTTGGGGCGTGCTTGAGCGAAAAATTCGGCAGGGTATGTCAGAATGTTGGATTGCTGACCCGCGGCGGTCCCGAGGCACAGCAATCCGGCGGCGAAGACCCCAAACAGCAACCCTGATTGCACCCGCATCCCCCGTTAGTCACTCTGTGTTTAGTTCGTGCGTTCAAGCCCTTAGCGGCAATGCTTGAATTGCGCATGGCTGCAATGCGCGGCGTTTCTGCCCATCCATTAGGATGCTGAAGCTCCTCAAAGTCACAGGCAGGCGGCCTCGCCGAGACAGAAACTCGGAGGAGCCAGTCGGGAAAGCTACGCGATAAGGCGAATGCTTAGGTGCGCCTCCGCACCAACTCGCGGAAAGCGGAAACCAGAAAGACCAGGAGGCCCAGCAACGCGATGCCGCCAGCAGCACCCGCCAACGGACCGTATTTGGCAGGTCCATCGGGCTGCGTAAGCAACAGCGCCAGAACCGGGATCATCGCCAGCACACCCACGCTTGAGAGTACGAAATTAATCCATGCCAGGCGTGGCGAATAGGTATCCTTCGTCAGAGTGTAGAAAGTGCCGTAAAGCGCGAGTGTTACCCAACCGAGCAGGTTGATGTGCGCATGCAGCGGCGAGAGCGTGAAGTTCTCATGCGCGCCCATGTACTCGCCTAGAATCATTCCGCCCAGCAGCAGAAGACCGCCCGTGACGAAAAAAGCCGCGGAAACGCGTGGCATCGAACCCTCCGAATCTCGCCACGTTGATTTTACGTGTTCGCCGGAGTGTTTTCGAGAGTGTGGACCGGCCCGAAGACCTCTTCGAAGGAGGATTTGAGCGCAGCGTCCACCTCGGCCATCGAAACTTCGATTCCGAGATCGGCGAGGCTTGTGACGCCGTGCCCGCGCACGCCGCAGGGGACGATGCCGCTGAAGTGGGAAAGGTCCGGCGTGACGTTCAGCGCGACGCCGTGAAACGTCACCCAATGGCGCACGCGGACGCCGATGGCGGCAATTTTGTCCTCCCGGCCATTGTCCCGTGAGATCCAAATGCCGACGCGATCCGGGCGTCTCTCTCCTTGGACATCGAACTGCGCGAGTGCACGGATCAGCCATTCCTCCAAGTCGCGCACGAAGGCGCGCACATCCGGGGTGCGACGCTTGAGGTCGAGCATCACGTACACGACACGCTGCCCGGGCCCGTGGTACGTGAACTGGCCGCCCCGGCCCGTCTTGTAGACGGGAAAGCGCGTCTCGATCAGGTCCGCCCAATCGGCGCTGGTTCCGGCCGTGTAGATCGGCGGATGTTCCACCAGCCAGACCATTTCGGGCGCCCGCGCAGCGGCAATGGCGTTGGCACGCTCCTCCATGAAGGCGACGGCTTCCGGATACGCTAACAGCCCCGCGCGCACGGCCCATCGAGGGACCGTGTGTGCGAGACCTCGTTGGAGGGAATGGTCCATCGCATTCAGATGGACTCTGCAGGGCCGGAGGGTCAATGCCTGTGCTTCACATCCCGGGGAGCCTCTGCTAAGTCCCGGTTCCCTGCGGTCGTGGCGGAACGGTAGACGCGCTAGCTTGAGGTGCTAGTGGGGCAACCCGTGGAAGTTCGAGTCTTCTCGACCGCACCATTTTCAGAGGAGCCGCAGCCTTACACATTCTGAGCTTCTGCCCGCCCAATAACGATCTCATACTGTGGTCCGCGCGGCGTCATCACCAATTTGGCGACTGCCTTGTCACCGGGAGCGGCGAAGCCAAGATCGACGTCCCGATCCGGGTAAATAGCCCATGCCCGCACCCCGATGAAAACCAACACCACCAGTTGCGTAAGCGCGGACTGGCGGGCAAGCTCCTTCAGCTTGGAATAATAGGGCTCGCGGCGCCACGCGTCCGGCCGCTGTGGGTCCATATGAATGCCGATCCAATGTGAGGCATGGCTCGTGCGCATAACAAAGTGTGCCGTTTCGGGCCGCCAGCGTTCATCGAATCGAGGATCAAGTAAGAAGTCGCAGTAGAAGTCCCGGCATTCTCCGGGCCGGTCTTCATGAATGTTGCACCCTGCACCGATTGTACAGTGTGGGCACCATTTTCCCATCGGCTTGCTGACAGCGGCTACGCTCATGACCTTGCAGCAGAGCGTGCAGCCGTCACATTGGCGAACGGGTTTGGGGTCGGATGGCGGCGCTGTCATGACCAGAGCGGAATCCCTCAGCCGGTTAAAATCACGCCGGCAGGCGAGGCGCAACGGGCCGCTAGAGAGGGATGGAATTGCCGCCATCGGTGCCTCAGTGTATTTGATGAAATGATGATGCGTTGCAGGCCGGCATGATCCCCAACAGCTACCCAACACTCGATTATGACCTTGGCGACAGCGTCGATCTGCTGCGCGACACCGTGCGCAGCTTCACGTCCGACAACATCGCGCCGCTGGCCGACGAGATCGACCGCAGCAACACTTTCCCACGCCAGCTCTGGCCGCAGTTGGGCGAGCTGGGGCTGCTCGGCATTACGGTGGAAGAAGAGTGGGGCGGGGCGGGGCTTGGCTATCTCGCCCATTGCGTCGCCATGGAGGAGATCAGCCGCGGCTCGGCTTCCGTGGGGCTCTCCTATGGGGCCCACTCCAATCTGTGCGTGAACCAGATCCGTCGCAATGGGAACGACGATCAGAAGCGCCACTATCTGCCGAAGCTGATTTCCGGCGAACATGTCGGCGCGCTTGCGATGAGCGAGCCGAATGCTGGATCCGATGTCGTCTCTATGCGCTTGCGTGCCAAGAAGCAGGGCGACCGCTATATGCTGAACGGCACCAAGATGTGGATCACCAACGGGCCGCAAGCAGACACCCTGGTGGTGTATGCGAAGACCGATCCGGTGGCAGGGCAACGCGGCATCACCGCCTTCATCATCGAAAAAGGGATGAAGGGTTTCAAAACCGCCCAGAAGCTGGACAAGCTCGGCATGCGCGGCTCAGACACCAGCGAACTCATCTTCGAAGATTGCGAGGTGCCGGAAGAAAACGTGCTGGGCGGCGAGGGCAACGGCGCGCGCGTGCTGATGAGCGGGCTCGATTACGAGCGCGCGGTGCTCGCGGCCGGAAGCATCGGCATCATGCAGGCCTGCATAGACGCGGTGATGCCCTACCTTCACGACCGCAAGCAGTTCGGCCAGCCTATCGGCTCCTTCCAGCTGATGCAGGGTAAGGTTGCCGACATGTATGTGACGTTGTCGGCCGCCCGCGCCTATGTGTATGCGGTGGCGCAGGCATGCGACCGGGGGCAGACCACGCGCAAGGATGCCGCCGGCGCCATCCTGTTTGCGGCGGAGAAGGGGGTGTGGATGGCGCTGCAGGCGATCCAGTGCCTGGGCGGCAACGGCTACATCAACGATTTCCCAACCGGGCGCCTCTTACGAGATGCCAAGCTCTACGAAATCGGCGCAGGCACGAGCGAGATCCGCCGCTGGCTCATCGGCCGGGAACTCTTCGAAGAGACGGTTTGACGAAGCAAGCCTGAAGCACCATATGACGCTTACTTCCGGTACCTCTGAAAGGTCTGTCAAATGACTGACGTCGTCATTCTTTCTGCCGCCCGCACCCCGATGGGAGGCTTCCAGGGCGAACTGGCCGCAAAAACCGCGGTCGAGCTGGGCTCGGCGGCTATTCAAGCGGCCATCTCCCGCGCGGGCGTGGAGCCGGACGATGTGCAGGAAACCATCATGGGCTGCGTGCTGCCGGCCGGCCTCGGCCAAGCGCCGGCCCGTCAGGCGAGCCGCACGGCCGGCCTGCCGGATGAGGTCTCCGCCACGACCGTGAACAAGGTCTGCGGCTCGGGGATGAAGGCGGTGATGCTGGCGGCCGACCAGATCAAGACTGGCGAGGCGGACATTATCGTCGCCGGCGGCATGGAGAGCATGACCAATGCGCCCTACCTACTGGCGAAGGCGCGGGGCGGCTACCGCATCGGCCACCAGCAGATGTTCGACCACATGTTTCTTGATGGGCTGGAGGATGCCTACGAGCACAAGGCGATGGGCGTGTATGCCGAGGATGCAGCCAAGCACTACCAGTTCTCCCGTCAGGATCAGGACGCCTACGCAACAGAGTCGCTGAACCGCGCCAAGCGAGCCCAAACGGACGGCTCGTTTGCGGATGAGATCATCGCGGTGAAGATCGCGAGCAGGAAGGGTGAGGTGGAAGTCGCCGAAGACGAGCAGCCGAAGAAGGCGGACCCGGCGAAAATCCCCACCTTGAAGCCGGCCTTTGCGAAAGACGGGACCGTTACAGCCGCCAATGCCTCCTCTATTTCCGATGGGGCTGCGGCCCTGGTGCTGGCGCGCGCCGACGTGGCGAAGGAGAAGGGGTTGAAGCCCATCGCCCGGATTGTGGCGCAGGCGAGCCACGCGCGCGAGCCGCGCTGGTTCACCGCCGCGCCCGTCGGCGCCATCGAGAAGGTGCTGAAGAAAGCCGACTGGAAGAAGGAAGACGTCGACCTCTTCGAGATCAATGAGGCCTTCGCCAATGTCGCCATGATCGCGATGAAAGAGTTGGGCCTGCCGCACGAGAAGGTGAACGTGAACGGCGGCGCCTGCGCGCTTGGCCATCCGATCGGCGCCTCCGGCGCGCGGTTGCTGGTGACGTTGCTGAACGCGCTGAAGAAGCGAGGGCTAAAGCGCGGCGTGGCCTCGCTCTGCATCGGCGGCGGTGAAGCCACGGCTGTGGCGGTGGAGCTACTCTAGCCGGTAGTGAGCACTCAGTGTTCACGTACTTGGCGAGAGCGAAGATCGCTTATCCGAACCTACCGGTGACATAGTCAGCTGCACGGGCCGTGCGGGGATTGTTGAACACCCGCTCAGTGGTGCCGTACTCGATCAGGCGGCCCAAAAACATGAAGGCTGTGCGGTCGGACACGCGCGCGGCTTGCTGCAAATTGTGCGTCACAATCACGATGGCGACCTCGCGCTTCAAACTGACTATGGTGTCTTCCAGCTTCGCGGTGGAAATCGGGTCGAGGGCGGACGCGGGTTCATCCAGCAGCAGGACTTCGGGCCGCACGGCCATGCTGCGCGCGACGCACAGCCGCTGCTGCTGTCCGCCAGACAAGCTTAGAGCCGAGCGGTCCAGCTTGTCCTTCACTTCCTCCCACAGCGCAGCTGAGCGGAGGCTCTCTTCCACGCGCGCGGCCAGTTCGGGCTTGCGCAAATTCTCGTAGAGCCGCACGCCGAACGCGACGTTGTCGAAGGTCGACATCGGGAACGGCGTGGATTGCTGAAACACCATGCCGACCCGAGAGCGCAGCCAGGGCAGGTGCACCTTGCGGTCGAGAATGTTCTGGCCGTCGAGCAGAACCTCTCCCTCCGCGCGCTGGCCGGGATAAAGGCCGTAGATGCGGTTCAGCACGCGGAGCAGGGTCGATTTTCCACATCCCGAAGGGCCGACGATTGCCGTCACCGCCTTGTTCGGAATCCCCATGCTTACATCCAGAAGCGCGTGCGTCTGGCCATAGAAGAAATTGAGATTGCGGATGCTGACCTTCACCTCATCCTGCGGAACGGGTTCCACGAACTGCTGGGGGGGGGGCTGCTCATCCAACGGCGGAGTCTGCACCTCTGCGGAGGCGGGCACATGCGCCTCCGTGGATGGAGTTTGCGCTTGGATCGGCGGGATCCGTCGTTCAGGGCTGGGCATTGCACCGAGGTTATTCATACGTGTTTGCCCCGCATAGCAAGAATTCGGACGAGTACATTTATGGCGAGCACCGCGAAGGCGATCAGCAGGGCGCCTGCCCAGGCGAGTTTCTGCCAGTCCTCATAAGGGCTCAGGGCGAAATTGAAGATCGTGACCGGCAGATTGGCGATCGGCCGCAGCAGGTTGACGCTAAAGAACTGGTTGTTGAGAGCAGTAAACAGAAGCGGCGCTGTCTCCCCGGAGATTCGCGCGAACGCCAGCAGCGCGCCGGTGATGATCCCGCCAGCCGCCGCCTTCCACAAGATCCGCCAGATGATGATCCAGAACGGCGTCCCCAATCCGACACCGGATTCGCGCAAGGTGCGGGGTTGCAGCCGCAACACGTCTTCGGTCGCGCGCGTCACAATCGGAGCGGCGATAAGCGCCAGTGCAAGCGCGCCCGCGAGGGCGGAAAACCCATGCAGCGGTCGCACAGCAATCACATAAACGAAAAGGCCGACGAGAATGGATGGGGCCGACAGCAGCACATCGTTCACGAACCGCACTGTCCGCGAATACCAGCCGTCGCGACTGTACTCGGCAAGCCATGTTCCCGCGAGCATCCCCAGAATGACCGCCGCGATCATGGCAGCGAAGCAGAGCAGGACCGAACCCAAAATCGCATTGCGCAAACCGCCGGATGCGCCGGGCGGCGGCGTATCCTCTGTGAACACGCTCAAACCGAATCCACCAAAACCATTGCGCAGGAGCGAAAACAGAATCGCGGCGAGCGCCACCAGCGCGATGGCGGTCGCGAGCATGCACAGGAGCACGAATACGCCATTGTAGACGCGTCGGCGTCCGCTCCGGTCGAAGATGGCGGTCGCGGCGCTCATGCGGAATGCCCATGGCCCAGCAGGGCCCGTGCCAGTGCCAGCACGACAAAGGTGATCAGGAAGAGCACGAAGCCGAGTTCCAGCAGTGCAGACATGTGCATGGGACTGGTGGCTTCGGCGAATTCATTGGCGATGATGGACGAAATTGTGGAACCGGAATCGAACAGCCCGCGCGGCAGGCGGTGGGAGTTGCCGATCACGAAGGTGACCGCCATCGTCTCTCCCAGAGCGCGGCCGAGCCCCAGCATGACCGCGCCGATGGCGCTCCGCCGCACGTAAGGGAGCGTCACCGACCACACAACCTCCAGCGGCGTGCAGCCGATCCCGTAGGCGCTCTCCCGGACGCGCACTGGAATGGACAGGAAGAGTTCCCGCAAAGTCGCCGCGATGTACGGCAGGATCATGATGGCGAGAATGATGGAGGCGGTCAGAATGCCGGAGCCGTTCGGGATTCCGGTGAACAGCCGTTCCCAAATGCTGCCCGGCGGCGCCCAAGACATCAGGGGTGTCTCAATATACTGCGCGAACAGGGGCGCGAACACGAACAATCCCCACATGCCGTAAACGATCGAAGGGATGCCGGCAAGCAACTCCACAGCAATGCCGATGGGGCGCCGCAGCGGATTGGGACAGAATTCCACCAGAAACACGGCCGTGCAGAATGCCAGCGGCAATGCAAGCGCCAGCGCGATAGCCGAGGTGATCAGAGTTCCCAGGATCGGGCTGGCACCCCCGTATATGTCGGTGACGGGGTTCCAGACGGTGGACGTGAAAAAGCCGATGCCGAAGGTGGAGATCGAAGGCCATCCACCCCACGCCAACATGATGCAAAGGCCGATCATCGCGCCGAACAGGGCCGTGGCCGCCGCAGCGCAGGCATAGTGGAAAGCAGGCTCAAGACGTTCGCCACGCGCGTGCACGGGCACGAAGGGCCGGTCTGCGGGTGAAGCCAAAGCCTCGGACATGGCAGATTGCTTAAGGCTGCTGGTATGCCGTTTACGGGCCCTGTGTCACGGTTTTATGACGGCTCTGCAACTGCGCTTTGGGCCTAAAGTCGCAAAAGTGTCATGGAATTGGGGCAGCATCGCTACATGCCCGTTCTGAGCTTCCCCTGGCGGCGTGCCGCGCCACCACTCCCATCCGAACCCGCCCCCAGCGTGGAGCAGGCCGACTCCCCGATGTTTGCTGCGGTGTTCGAGGCGATTCCGGACGCGGTGCTGGTCGTTCGCCGCGAAGGGACTGCGCCTGCCAAGATCGTCGCGAGCAACGTCGCGGCGCGCGAAACGCTTCGCATCCGCGCCGACGAAGAGCAGCTGGTTTCCGTATTGCGCCATCCAGAGGTGCTTGGGTCTGTAGAGGACACGCTCAACACCGGCGAAGGAAACGAGCTGAGGTACGACTCCGGCGGCTTGCGCCCGCAAATGCTGCGGGTTTGGGTGCGTTCTCTGCCTATGCCGCAGACGGCAATGATCGTTCTGCGCGACGAAACGGAGGCGCGCCGGGTGGAGCGCATGCGGGTCGATTTCCTCGCCAATGCCAGCCACGAACTCCGCACCCCGCTCGCCTCGCTTTCGGGTTTCATTGAAACCCTGCAGGGCCACGCAAAGGAAGATCCCGAGGCGCGCGATCGCTTCTTGGACATCATGTCGAGCCAGGCGAAACGGATGAGCCGGTTGATTGACGACCTGCTCTCGCTGTCGCGCATAGAACGCAATGAGCATGTCCCGCCGTCCGGCGTTTGCGATCTTTCGCTGGCCGCGCGCGAGGCCGCCGATGGGCTATTGCCCACAATCGCTGCGAAAACTGCGCGAATCGAATTGCTCGCGCCGCCTCCCGGTGAGGCGCTGGCGCTTGGCGAACGGGACCAGATTTCACAGGTGATCCAGAATCTTCTCGACAATGCGGTGAAATATTCGCCCGACGGCGCCTCTCTCTCAATGAGAGTCGAATCGGACGTAGCATTCGACACCGATGCCGCAGGAGCGGATGTGGCGGCTTTGCGAGATTCCGGCGGGGGCCGTCTCACCTTGTTGTCGCCTGAGCGGGGCCACGAAAATCGATACGTGCGCTTGCGGGTGGCAGACCACGGCAGAGGCATCGCGCGAGAGCATCTGCCCCGCCTGACGGAGCGGTTCTACCGCGTTCCGGGCCAGAAGAGCGGCGAGATCCCGGGCACCGGCCTGGGTCTGGCCATCGTCAAGCATATCGTCAACCGGCATCGCGGTGCCCTGATCGTAGAAAGCGCTCCGGGACATGGCACTGCGTTCAGCGTCTACTTCCCCATGCACGAGCCGGAGCAGACCTCCGTACGGGGTGTCACGAAAGCTTTGTAAAAGTATCATACCGGTCGTACATGGCCGACGCAGGTTGAGCGTCACCCAAGCGAGCCGCCCCGATGATGACGGAACACACGCTGAAGTTTTTTGAAGAAGAGCTCTCGCAGCTGAAGGCAGATGTCGTCCGCATGGGTGGCCTTGCGGAGAGGCAGGTCGTGGAGGCGGTCCGTGCCGTTGCAGAACGCGATGTCGCCGTTGCTGAAGCCGTGGTTGTGATGGACGAACAGCTTGACACCCTCCAGCACGAAATCGAGCGCTGCGCCATCCGCCTGATTGCGCTGCGCCAGCCGGTGGCGCACGACCTGCGGCGCGCCGTGGGCGCGTTAAAGCTGAGCTTGGTGCTGGAGCGCGCCGGAGATTACGCCAAGAACATCGCCAAGCGGGCGCTGGTAATTGGTCAATCGGATCCCGAGATTCCCTTGACCCGCTCTGTGCAGCGGATGGGTGAATTGGTGGCCTCCCGTCTCAAGGAGGCCCTTGATGCCTACAGCGCAGGCGATGTGAAAAGCGCCAAAAGCGTGTGGAATCGCGACGAGGATATCGACGAGCATTACAACAGTCTCTTCCGCGAGCTTCTGACCTATATGATGGGCGATCCGCACATGATCACGGCCTGCGCTCATCTCCTGTTCGTCGCCAAGAACCTCGAGCGGATTGGAGACTATGCGACGAGCGTCGCCGAGATCGTGCAGTACGAAATAGCAGGGGAGGAATTCGCCGACCCGCGGCCAAAGTGGAGCGGCGTCGAACCGCGGCCATCGGAAGCAAGCGAATGAAACCGGCAATTTTGGTCGTCGAGGACGAGGACGCGCTCGCCACGCTTCTTCGCTACAACCTCGAGAAGGAAGGTTTTGAGGCAACATTCGCAGGCGACGGCGAAGAGGCGATGGTTGCCGTCGACGAGCGCATGCCCGACGTTGTGCTGCTCGATTGGATGCTACCAAAGATCTCCGGCGTGGAGGTGTGCCGGCGGCTAAGAAACCAGCGGGAGACCCGCAACATTCCCGTGATCATGCTCACCGCGCGCGGCGAGGAAGCCGATCGCCTCCGTGGCCTGGAGACTGGGGCCGACGATTACATCGTGAAACCCTTTTCCATGGCGGAGTTGATCGCGCGCATCCGCGCAGTCCTCCGGAGAATCCGCCCTGGCTTGGCGGCGGACGAGCTGAAGCAGGGGGACATTCTTCTGGACCGTGTGGCGCACCGGGTAGTGCGGCAGGGGCGGGAAGTACATCTAGGGCCCACGGAGTACCGGTTGCTGGAACACCTGATGCAGTACCCAGGCCGCGTCTTCAGCCGCGAGCAGCTGCTGGACGCCGTATGGGGTTCCGACGTGTATGTCGAAACGCGTACAGTGGATGTCCATGTCGGGCGCCTGCGCAAGGCACTGATGGCGGACAATCAATCCGATCCGATCCGCACGGTACGATCGGCGGGCTACTCACTGCAGAACTAAATCATTCCGTGCACAAAAAAAGGGCGAGGCATCCGCCCCGCCCTTCGCCCGACATAGATGCTCTTGTCACATACCGGAGCCTTGTATCTCTTTCCAGCTTGCTTCGATCTTCTGCACCACTGGGTTCGGCAGCGGGATGTAGAGCAAGCTTTCCGCCATCTGATCGCCCTTCTCGTACGCCCATTTGAAGAACTTCAGGGCCTCCGCCGAAGCTGCGGGATCGGACGGCTGCTTGTGCATCAGAATGAACGTCGGGTTTTCGATGGGCCATGACTCGGCGCCCGGCTGGTCGGTCAGGATCATGTAGAAATGATCCGCGTGTTCCCAATCGGCATGCGACGCCGCCGCCTTGAAGCTTGCCATGCTCGGGCTGACGATTTGCCCGTCATGGTTCTTGAGCTTCGTGTAGCGGAGATGACTCTGCATGGCGTAGGCATATTCGACATAGCCTATGGAGCCTGCCGTCTGCGCCACGTTGCCGGCGACACCTTCATTGCCCTTCGCGCCGATGCCGACAGGCCAGTCGACGGCCGTTCCCGCCCCCACCTTATCGGCCCATTCTTTGCTCACCTTCGACAGGTAATTGGCGAAGATAAATGTCGTGCCAGAACCGTCGGAGCGATGCACCACGGTGACTGGCATGCTTGGCAAGTTCAGCGACGGATTGAGCTTCTTGATCTCTGGATCGTTCCACTTCGAGATTTTGCCGAGATAGATGTCTGCAATCGTCGGGCCATCGAGCACCATGGAGTTCGAGGGGATTCCCGAAACATTGTAGATTATCACCTCCGCGCCGATCACCGTGGGGAACATTGTAAGTCCAGCCGCTTCCTGGTCTTTGGCTTTGAGCGGCATGTCGGAGGCGCCGAACGTCACCGTCTTGGCCTTGATTTGGGCGATGCCGCCGCCCGACCCGATCGACTGGTAGTTGAGGCTCGTGCCGCTGACGCCCTTATACGCGGACGCCCACTTGGCATAGATCGGATAAGGGAAGGTCGCGCCCGCCCCGGATATTTCTGCGGCCGAGACAGGCGCCACCAGGGCGCAGAACGCCAGTGCGGAAAGCGCACTGCTCACTTGTCCACGTTTCATCTCTTGTCCTTTCGTTAGTTCGTAAACTGCAGGCGCAGCGCCAGCTCGTTGAAGTTCTGGCCGTACTGGATTGTCCCGCCGGGCGCGTTCAGCTTGTCCACATGCACGAAACCGTCGTTGAGCTGGAGCTTGATATTATTGTTGAGGTACCAATTCAGCCCGAGCATCACGATCCGCTCTCGGCCGCCGGCAATCCCTGGCAATCCGTCTGCAAGGACCGCCGCCTGCTCGTTCCAGTTCAAGTCCGTGTCGCTGTAGCGGGCAGCCACTTCCCAGGCACCCCAGGAATTCCCTGACCAAGAGAAGGGACTGGCCACCTTCGGGGCGCCGAAGCCTCCAACCTCATTGTTGGTGGCGGAAACCGTGTAGGTTTTCGGCTCCCCAGTGAGCACCCAGGTGCCCTCGACATACCATCCCGAGAATTCCGGCTTGTCGACCGTGTGGCCGCCGAACGCAGCCTCGCGATCGACGGAGAAATTCGCGTATTCACCGCCGGCATAAAAATTCTCGAAATTGGCGCCCCCGTTCACCGCCCACATATCGGCATTCTTCGCGAAAATGCTGCCGGTGCTGATGAGCCGGTCGCCGTTGACGCGCACCTCCGGCCGGTCCTGCAGATTGATCGCGCCGATGCCGCCGCCGGTGTAGGCGCGCGAATAGTCGCCGCCGAAGCTGACGTTCGATATTCCATCCGACCAGACACGGTAGCTGCCGTGCGCCATAATCTGCGTCTGCTCGTCCCCATTGTTGCCATGACCACCCGATGAACCCGTCTTCGCGCCTGTGAGATCCACCCCAAGCACCAGATTGTCCCCGGGTAGGAACGTATCGGTTTTTTGATAGCGCGCTTCGATGCCGCGGCGGGCATCGCCGGCGCCAAACGAATCGGCGGCGATATTGTCGATTTCCGGCCGTTCCAGGAACGGCAGCTGGCCGGACGACGTGGTGCCTTCCAGCATGAAGGCCGGCTCGATCACGCCGGCGTTCAGTTCGAAGTTGGGAATGCCCAGATAGGCGACGCGCGCCAGGCTCAGGACGGGATCGCCTTCCGTGCCCGGCGGACTTCCGCCACCGCCATTGGAACCGCCCGCATTGAAGCGAAGCTCGTACCAGAAATCGCTGAAGGCCTTGCCTTCGACGCCGAAAAATGCCCGCCGCACCACCGCACCGCTCGAAAGATCCTTGAACTGCGCCGTGTTGTTTGGGTCGTGCGGATCCTTCTGGAAGAAGTTCGCCTGATCGGCCTGAAAGCGCACGCGCACGCTCATGGTGAAGCGGCCATCGCCGCTCTTCACGGTGGGCCGCGCGTTATCGAAGCTCCACTGGGTGTCGTTGAACGATTGCTCCAGCGATGTCAGCCGCGTGTGCTCGGCCTGCTCCTTTTCCCGCTGGGCATCAAGTTGCTCCTCAAGCCGTCGTACTCGCTCTTCCAGTGAGGGGCCAGCCGTGGCAGGCGCAGCCACCGGCACCCCGGTCGGCGTTTCCACGGTCGCGGCGCCGCCGCTTTCCGGCACCGCAGCAGTATGCGCACGAATGACGGTGTTGTGCATACCTCGGGGATGATGATGCCTCTGCTTCTGAACTGTGACAGTCGCTGCTGGTTGTGCCTGCGCGGTGCCCGCCAGCAGCATGGCCGCCGCGCAAATAGGAATGGTCTTCCCGCTCATGTTTTCTCCATAGAGTGGGCTCAAGCGCCAACGCCGAAAGACTTTGGGCTGCCCCTTACAAGGCGAAGTCGCAGCTAATTGTGAAGGATCGGCGACAGTTTGATGTCAGGTGCGTGAAGTTTGATCAGGCCGACACGTTTGAGGGTAGGAGCTCAGAGGTATTGCCTTCGCTTCTTCTCTCTCGTTGCGCTGCCCAGTATCGCTTCTCAGTTCGCAACGGCGTCGTACTTCCGCGTGATCGGATTAAATCAGCCGTCCCTACCTTCAGTGTCCCAAGCCACGACTGAGCAGTTCTTCGGGCTCACGATAGGCAGCATTCCGGCGCTGCTTGCAGCGTTGATTACAGCCACCGTATTGAAAGTGACCTCCAGCCGCTTACCTCACGTCAGGGAAGGCGTTCCGTATCGGGCGAATGAAGATTGGCTCCCCGGGCCGGACTCGAACCAGCGACCCAGCGGTTAACAGCCGCTTGCTCTACCGACTGAGCTACCGGGGAACGGTAAGGTTCTCTAACGTGTCGTGCGGCCAAACGCCATATGAATTTTAGGGGTTCGGACAGTCTTGGATGACAGAACACGTCAACTCCTCGCACGCAGCGAGCGGGCCAAAGCAGCACCGGTTAAACTTGGGAAAGCTCTCGATTCCGCTGCCGAGATCACGTAGCGCCAGAATCGCGACCGGCGTGGCGCTGATTCTTGGCGGAAGTCTGTGGTTTCTTCCAGTTCTGGGACTCTGGATGCTTCCTGCAGGCGTGCTTGTGCTCTCCGCCGATTCAGCCCAAATGCGGCGCATTCGCCGCAAGACAGAGATCTGGTGGGGTCGGCGCAAGTCAGAGAAAGAAGGGGCCGGGTGATAAGCCCGGCCCCAAGGCGTTGGGTAATGGTGGGGTGTCTTCAAGGGAAGACGCTGCCACCATCGCCTGTTACAGTTAACAAGTGATTAACGGCACCCGCCAAAATTAGCGCCTTGTCCACATCTCTTGTCGAATTGTTGGAGGCCACGCCCGGAATTGAACCGGGGTAAACGGTTTTGCAGACCGCTGCGTCACCACTCCGCCACGTGGCCGTGAGGGGCCGCGGCTATAGCAGATGCCACCATCAAAAGCCAAGCAGCCGATGGACGGGAGGGTCGGCGAGACTTGTATTCTTCTTATAGAGGCGGTCAAAGTGAACCTAGGGGAGATTTGCTGCGATGTTCTCCGTAGTCCAACGCCCCTCTTTTCCAATAGCATCGCCTACAGCCTGCGCAGCTAACCATTGGAGCTGGTGGTTGGGCTGGAATATTTCTGGAAATATGGCACGGCAGCGTTGCTGCAAGGCTCCTTGTCAGATTGTCGTGTCGCCTTATAAGAGCGGCAGCCCGCCGGCTGAGAAAAAACATGCCCGATTATTTTGCGCAGCGCCTGAATATGGTCGAGTCGCAGGTTCGCACGAACGATGTCACGGACACGCGCATTCAAGACGCCATGAAGGTGGTGCCACGGGAGCGGTTCGTGCCCTCCGGGAAGCGGGCGCTGGCCTATGCCGACGCAGCAGTGGAAGTCACGCCCGGCAGATTTCTGCTCGACCCGCGAACCTTGTCGAAGCTGGCGCAGGTGGCCCAGATAAAGCCGTCGGACCGCATTCTCGACGTGGGCTGCGCCACCGGCTACTCCACGGCCGTGTTAGCGCGGTTGGCCGGAGAAGTTATCGGCTTGGAGGAAGACCATGCGTTGGTCGAAATCGCCAGGGCAACGTTGGGGGAAACCCAAGGCAACGTTCAGGTGGTGCAGGGAAGTTTGACCGAGGGGTGGCAGGCGAATGCACCTTACGACGTTATTTTCCTGAATGGGTCGATTGAATTTGTTCCGGTCAGCCTCCGGTCTCAGCTGGGCGAGGATGGCCGCCTGGTGGCGGTTGTTCGGAAGGGACCGCAAGGACGTGCATGCCGTTTTCTGAGGGAGCGCGGACGAATGGGTCAATGGATCTCGTTCGATTCTACCTTGCCCTTTCTGCACGGCTTCCGCGAACCCAGAAGGTTTGTGTTTTAGGTGCAGCCAGCCGGTTCCCACCGGTATTTACACCGAGAAGCTGGTGCCGCAGCCGCAGGAGGATTGGGCGTTCGGATTGTTGATCTTGAAGGCGGCGCCGATCAGGTCGTCCACAAAATCGATCTCCGCGCCGCGCAGGAAATCAAGCGACATGGAATCGATCAGCACCACGGCTCCGTCGCGCTCCAGCACCAAATCGTCGTCTGCCTTCACCTCGTCCAGCGCGAAATTATATTGGAAGCCTGAGCAGCCGCCGCCGGTCACCGCGACGCGCAGCATTGTGGCTTCCGATTCCGCTTTCAGAATCTCGGCTATGCGCTTGGCAGCGCGGGCCGAAACCGTCACCGGGGGTGTGGGAGCGTCCATGGGCCTTTCTTCCGACTCTGCTATGTAATGCGCGACGCCCTGGAGGCAAAGACTTGTCACCTGCCGGAAAGCTGATCGGTCCTTTGTTCGAGCCGCCGGACGGGCGCGCGGGATATGCCACCAACTCGGCCGAAAGCCGCGGACGTTTCTATCCGGAGCCGGAAAGCCCCACCCGCACCTGTTTCCAGCGCGATCGCGACCGCATCATCCATTCCACTGCCTTCCTCCGCCTGAAGCACAAAACGCAGGTCTTTGTGCAGCACGAGGGGGACTACTACCGCACCCGGCTGACGCATTCGCTCGAGGTCGCGCAGATCGCCAGCAGCCTGGCGCGCGTGCTTGGGCTCAACGAGGATCTGGCGGAAACCATCGC
>JAFAVP010000257.1 GCA_019242395.1 Alphaproteobacteria bacterium
GGGAAGCGGACCTGAGCAGGATGGTACGTCGCCATTATCTATGCGGCGATGCTCAACCTGCTCCCCACCGCGCTCACCCTGCCCTGGCCGCTGCAGGACCGGCTCGACGATCTCCTGCGTGCGCTGCTTGCGGAAGGCGCGGAGGCACAAAAAATCGACTTCACGCAGCCCGCCGGTGAGGCCGCGCTGCTGGCGTCGGACTCGGTGTCGTGGCGGGTGTTCAAGAATCCGCTCAGCGTGTTCATCGGCGGGGTCACTGCCGTGATCATGGAACTCGCCGAACCGCGCGTGCGGTCGGGTGTGTGGGACCACACCACGTTCCGCACCGATCCGGTGCGGCGGCTGCGGCGCACCGGGCTTGCGGCGATGATGACGATCTACGGCCCGCGCAGCGCGGCGGAAGACATGATCGCGCGTGTGCGGCGCATGCACGACAAGGTTGAAGGCGTGACACCTGCGGGTGACGCTTACCGCGCCAACGATGCCGTGCTGCTGAACTGGGTGCATGCCACGGCGGCGTTCGGTTTCCTTAAGGCTTATCACGCCTACGCGCGGCCGCTCGCCCGCGCCGAGTGCGATCGTTTCTATGCGGAAGGCGTTGCTGCAGCCTCGCTCTATGGCGCGACCGGCGCGCCACATTCGGAAGCCGAACTCAACGCGATGCTCGGCGCGATGGCGGAGCGGCTCGAGCGCTCCGCCATCATCTTCGAATTCTTGAGCATCATGCGTACTGCGCCGGTGCTGCCGCTGCCGTTACGGCCGCTGCAGCATGTGCTGGTGCGCGCCGCAGTCGAACTGGTGCCGCACTGGCTTAAGACAAAACTCGGGCTCGAGGGTTTTGGCTTGCGCGGCTTCGAGGCCGAGTTGGTGCGGCAGGCCGGCGCCTTGGCCGATCGCATCGTGCTGAACGCCAACCCTGCGGTGCAGGCGTGCCGGCGAATGGGATTGCCGGCGGATTATCTCTACGGGCTGCGGCGCCACGTTTAAATTCTTCGTCATTGCGAGCGAAGCGACCCGCCGTCGCTCTGCGAGCTATGGCGGGCCTGGGCTCAGCCCGCCGAAGCGCACTTGCGCGAAGGCGGGAGCAATCCAGAGGCCACAACACTGGGCTCTGGATTGCTTCGGCGCTGCGCGCCTCGCAATGACGAGTCCTAGGATGGCTCCTCCCATCAGGTGCAAAGGCTCACAGCGTCTGCTGCTTCGTTCCGCATTCCTTGCAGGTGAAAGCGACGCGGGTTTCGCCGGGGTCGGCCATCACGCGGTTGGGCGCGCCGCACTTGCCGCACTTTGTCTCGATCCGCGTCTTGCCCTGTTTGACGGTGACCTTGCCGCGCTCCAGCGCCTCGCGGATCAGGCGCTCGGACTCTTCCTTCATTGCCTTCTTGTCCATTGCCAGCTCCTGATCGATCTGCCCGCGGCTCCGATTTGCTCCGAAACGGTCGCTTGCTGCCGCCATGTAGCAAATTCCGCGGCCGAAATGCATGAAGATTTCCTGATTGCACCCGAAACATTTTGCCCGAGATCATGTTGCAGCCGCGTTTATGCGTGATAGAACGCGCGCCTTGAAAAAGAGAATGCAACCTTGGCGAAGGCAAAGACCAAACCAGCTGTGAAGGTGAAGGCGGCGAAAGCTCCCGCGCGCAAAGCTGCGCCGAGGCCGCCGGCTGCGAAGCCTGCGGCGCGCAAAGCCGTGAAGCCGACCAAGGCCGCTGCGCCGAAAAAGGCCGCTGTCGTAAAGGCGGCCAAGATCATGCCGTCGGCAAAGAGCATGACGACGGCGAAGCCGGCAGAGGTCGCAAAGCCGCAAGCTCCCGCGGCGACAATCGTCAAGCCGGCCGCCGCCGCGGCGAAACCGGCTGCGCGGCTCACGCTGGTCGATCCGCCGAAGCCCGCAACCGCGTCGCAGCGACCTGCGCCTTCGGCCGCAAATGTCCAGCCCCGCGCCGACATTCCGCCGGCCTCCGGCTTTTCGCTGATGGTCGACGGCCATTTCAAGAACCAGTTCGAGACGCTGAAAGGTGCAAAGCAGGCCGCGAGCGAACTGCACGCGCGCTTCCCGGTGCTGCGGGTCGAGATCTACGACGCCGAGAAAAAAGCGCGGCTGAAGGTGTGAGTTGTCATTCCGGGGCGCCGCGAAGCGGCGAGCCCGGAATCCATAACCACGACAGGGAGTATGGATTCCGGGCCTGCGCCTGCGGCGCATCCCGGAATGACGACCCCACTGACTCTTTCCGGCACTCAAATTCCGCTACACTGGCGCCATGCTGCGCCCGCCGAGCAAACCGATTCACGTTGCCGCCAAGCAGGCCCGCCGCGTCTGGCTCCGGGCGCAGCGGCTTGACACCCGTGCACCGTTTGGGTCGGGCGCATCCGCCGTTGCCGATGCCGTCAATCACCTCGGCTATGTGCAGATCGACACCATCAATGTGATCGAGCGCTGCCACCACCACATCCTGTTCAACCGTATTCCCGACTACAAGCGAAGTGACCTCGCGCAGGCGCAGAGCATCGACAAGACCGTGTTCGAGTACTGGACCCACGCGCTCGCCTATGTGCCGTCGGCCGACTACCGTTTCTTCATCGAGACCATGCGGGCGTTCCGCCGCTCGCCCGGTCGCTGGTTTGCAACCGTGAAGCCCGCCGAGATGCGCAAAGTGATGCGACGGATCAAGCGCGAGGGGGCCATCACGCTGCGC
>JAFAVP010000044.1 GCA_019242395.1 Alphaproteobacteria bacterium
AGTATCGCCCGTTGCGATGCTGCTTAGGGGGAAGCCTTGAACTGCCCGCCTCAGGGGCAAGAGGTTTAGAAAATCGGTGCTGCTGGCGATAAAGCGACGCCTACGCTGCCGGCCGTTCTAAGACGACCATGTCTTTATGCCTTCCCCAGATGTTTCGTACTTTGCGCAAACAAATCACCGGAACCAGCGGGTGCCGTTTGGCATCCGTCAGCTCGATCGCCTTTCGCACATGTACATTGTGGGACAGACCGGCGTCGGCAAATCGACGATGCTTGAGACTCTCGCCCTGCAGGACATGCTTGCGGGTCGCGGATTTGCGCTGGTCGACCCGCACGGCGATCTGGTGGAGCGACTGGCCGAGCGCATTGCGGCGGCAGCGCCGGAGCGGCTCGTCTATCTCGACGCCTGCAATTCATGGCAGCCCTATGGGTACAATCCCCTGCGCAGAGTGCGCGCCCACAAGATCCCCCTGGCCGTGTCTGGAATGCTGGAGACGCTCAAGAAGCTCTGGCCCGATGCCTGGGGCGTGCGCATGGAGCATGTGCTGCGGAACTCCCTCTATGCGCTCCTGGAACGGGAGGGCTCCAAGCTCCCCGACGTTCTCGCGCTCT
This sequence comes from Alphaproteobacteria bacterium, assembly GCA_019242395.1. Taxonomy (GTDB): domain Bacteria; phylum Pseudomonadota; class Alphaproteobacteria; order Micropepsales; family Micropepsaceae; genus Rhizomicrobium. The sequence goes on from JAFAVP010000044.1 coordinate 612, forward strand.
ACAACGACGATGACTTCCGCAAGGAAATCGCCGGCCGTGTCCGTAACGAGGTGGTCAGGCGCTTCTGGCAGGACGAATTCGAGAACTATCCCGTGCGGCTGAGGGCGGAAGCCTGCGCGCCCATTCAGAACAAGCTTGGCGCGCTGCTCTCCGATCCCACCCTGCACCGTATTCTGGTGCAGCCGACCATCGACCTGCATTTCCGGAAGATCATGGACGAGGGCATGATCCTGCTGGTCAATGTTTCCAAGGGGCGTCTCGGGGAAGAAAGCGCGCTGCTGCTTGGCAGTCTTCTCGTGTCCACGATCGGCCTTGCCGCCTTCAGCCGCGCCGAAACGGAACCCGAGGAGCGGCGCCCTTACTTTCTGTACCTCGACGAATTCCACAATTTCACCACGCTCATGCTCGCGAGCATGATGAGCGAGTTGCGCAAATACGGATTGGGGCTGGTCCTCGCGCACCAGTATCTGAACCAGTTGGAACCTGAGATCAGGCACGCTGTGTTTGGCAATGCCGGAACCATCATCTCCTTCCGCGTGGGTCCGGAAGATGCCACGCTTCTCGCCGACGAGTTTCAGCCGAAGTTCGACATCACCGATCTGCTGCGGCTGCCGAACCGCTCGCTTTATCTGAAGCTGATGATCGATGGCGCGCCGTCCGTGCCGTTCAGTGCCGATGCCATCGCCTTCGACCACCTGCCTCGATAACGGACGCTGTCTCACCAACATCATCGCCACTCTTCATCGCTTCGGCCGATATCTCCGCACCTATTCCCAACACCTCCTCGAGCCGATCATTCGTTACGGATCCTGTTCCTTGAGATCTGGAAGCCCTGTGCCGCGCGTCCGCAGGACGCGAAGCTTCAGCGCTTCCCAACCGAACCCAAGAGGAGATTCGATATGACCAGCAAACCCAAGATGATCCCGCTTTGCCAATTGCGCCGTTCCAAGCAGAACGTTCGCAAGACAGACCGGCTCGCCGATATCGAGCAGCTTGCCGCGAACATCCAGGCCAACGGACTGCTGGAAAATTTGGTTGTTCAGCCGGTGCAGGCGAACGGCCGGGAGCATCCCGTCTACGACGTGGTCGCCGGCGGACGGCGCCTTGCCGCGCTCAAGTTGCTCGCGAAGCGCAACCGCATCGATCGGGACACTCCCGTTCCCTGCCTTATCAAGAGCAATGGGGCTTCAGCCACGGAGATTTCGCTATCGGAGAATTTCATCCGGGTGCCACCGCACCCCGCCGATCAGTTCGAAGCCTTCGCCGAACTCGCCCGCCAGAAGCTATCGATCCCTGACATCGCAGGCCGCTTCGGCATCAGCGAGACCTTCGTGGCCCAGCGTCTGAAGCTCGCCTCCGTGTCGCCGCGTCTCATTGCGGAATACCGGGCCGGCGCCACGACGCTCGACCAGCTGACCGCCTTCACGCTCTCCGACAGCCACCCGCTCCAGGAAGAAATCTGGTTCGAGCGCGGCTTTCCAGAAATGCCGGCACACGCGATCCGCCGGCTTCTGACCAGCACGCAGGTACCTGGTTCCGATCCGCGCGCCCGCTTTGTCGGCGCCAAGGCCTACGAGGCTGCCGGTGGCATTGTCGTCCGCGATCTCTTCGATGCGGAAGACGATGGCTATTTCTCGGACAGTCAGCTGCTCGACCGCCTGGTGCATGAGAAGCTGGCCCAGGAATCAAAAGACGTCCTGCAGGAAGGCTGGCAGTGGATGGAAATCCTTGCCGATGCCGATCTGAGCCTGCTTTCCCGCTTCGGCCGCGCGGAGACCGTTCAGACTGAAATGAGCGAAGCAGAACAGTCGCAGCTGTCCAAGCTTGCCGAGCGCTACGACGAACTGGTCGCGGCACTTGAAGAGGGCGATGATACGCATGGTGCTGAGATCGATCGCCTCAGCGAAGAAATGGCAGCGCTTGAAGGCAGGACCGTCAGTTGGTCTGCCGAAGCAAAGGCGCAAGCCGGTGTGATCGTCACTCTCGGCCACTCTGGCGAGATTGAAATCCACCGTGGCCTTCTGAAGCCTGGCCAGCACGGCAATGGAGGGTTGCAGGAAGATGCTGCAAAGCGTTCCAAGAAGGCCGGGAACGGCAAGGGCAGGTATCCCGATGCGGTACTGCTCGACCTCTCGGCCCACCGCACCGCGGCGTTGCGCGAGCTCATGGCCCAGCAGCCGGAGATCGCGAAGCTGGCCCTGCTCCACGCGCTTGTCAGCCGCTTGTTCTATCCCGGCGCAGCGGGGTGCCTCTGCATACACGCGAGCCACACTGACCTCGATCGCGCGGTGGAATCCATAGCTGAAAGCAAGGCGGTTCAAGCGCTGGCTGCGCGTCACAGCGCCTGGCGAGCAAAGCTGCCAGAGTGGGCTCAACTCTGGGATTGGCTGCGCGAGCGTGAAGCCGGGGAGCGGGACACCCTGCTTGCGCATTGCGTGGCTCTGACGATCGACGCGCTCAAAGGAGGCGGCGATCAGGATTGTGTCTCGACACTTGCAGCCGCTCTGGGTTTGGACATGCGTGACTGGTGGCAGCCTACGCAGAAGGACTTCTTCCGCCGCCTCACCAAGAACGAGATCCTTGCTGCGGTGTCGGAAGGCGTCTCGCAGCAGGCATCCTGGCGGCTCGCTTCCCTCAAGAAGGAGCGCATGGCCAAGGAGGCAGAAAAACTCCTGGCCGGCAGCGGCTGGCTACCGCTCCCGCTGCGCCAACCGGCTCCTGCTATCGGATTATCGTAAACTTTTGGCCAGCACGTTCCCGTGCTGGTCTTTTCTTTTTCAGCCGCCAGCTTGGAACTGCCAAGCATTGTGAGACATGACGCCCAAACTGATCGCGGTCAGAAGGCTCTTCCCGTGGCCAGCACAGCTAAGATTGAGTGTCAATATTGAAAATCTGTCCCCGACGAGAAGCCCTGGGGCTCAGGCGAGAGTTAAGCGAGATGTTGACGCGGAGTCACAAATCGATTCCTCTGTAGAACAGAATCATCCACCGGAACTTGCCAATACGCATTGTGCGCCTCTCCTCAACTCGGGTATCGTGGCTGGAGACATTGCTTATCGGCAGTGCGTCCCCTCACGGGAAACCCGCCGAGAGACATCGAACGTGCGAAGGCAAATTGAATGGCTGCCAATCCGGGGAGGCACGGGCGTCCATGCACGCGACAGCTCACGCAATCGGCATATCCCCACCTCTTCCAGAGCAGCACTCCGGCCGCTCCCGGCCGTTATAGAATCGTATGAGACCACCAGAGGAGAACCTTATGGCTGTAAAGAAATTGCCCGAGCAAGCCGAGGCACTTCGGCTAGACTTCGCACATGACGATACCACTCTGAAGGAGGTGTTTGGTACTTCCCGTCTCACGCTAAGTGAGATGCAGAAGAAGCTCTGGACGCACATCGAGAAAAAGAAAATTCTGGTTGACGAGGAGGCCTTTGCCTAGCCAAACATATCCCAAGCTCAACCTTAGGTAAGGGGCGAGACCAATTAGGTTTCGCCCTTTTGTTTTATAAAAGGGGCGGAGATGGCACGCAGAAAGTCAGAGCTACGAGAGGGGCGCCTTGTGTCTCAAGGCGGATTCGATTCGTGGATTCGCGAGACGAAAAAGCTAATCGAGAAAGGTGTGCTGCAAAGCCCATATATGGTTCCGTTGGAATTCGTGGAATGTCTGAAACGATCCCTTTGCCGCGTGGCTGCCTACGTCAACCATTCTGCACCATCGACCTTCGCAACACGGGACGAGCTTTCACTAGATGATGGCGCGCTTCTCAAGCGCCTGGAGGAGTCAAAACTGGGGCAGGGGACGTTCATAAATTTTTTTTGCACGGGTTCGGTAGATGATCTTTCAGACACACTTCATCCATATGACCTCGCAACCAATTTTTTTTATGGCTCATTAGAGGTTGGGCGTGCGCCGGGCGTTACACACACCCGTCTCAAGTGGACAGTCACCGAGAGTTTCCTGACCCACGGCTACAAAGGGCTCGTGCTGCCGGACTACACTCCGGAACAAATCAATCCGGCCAACCTTGGGTACCCGGCACTGCTTGAGCTGTGCTGCACGAACTACTTCGTCAGGAACCTGTGGCATAACTACGTTCACACCGTTCATCACAAAATCAACCTTGCGAACTACCGCTCGTTCGGTGGTACCGCTCGGCACGCGATGGATTTCGAGGCGGACAATTGGTCCAATATCTTACTGGTGGAAAGTTATGGACATCGAGTGAGGACAGATAACCATCATGACCGGGTTGCCAACAAAGAGGTGATGAGGCTGCTTCGCCAGAACAAGTGCGACACGCTTTTTTCCCTGAGGGCTGGCGCCCGAAAGGAGGATCAACGACTGTCTGATGACCATCTGGAACATGTCGATGAAGGCGAATGGAGGCTCCGCCGCAGCGTTGCAGGTTATGTAAGTGGCTGGCTTTTGGTATCTGAAGCTGCGGCTGCCCATGTCACGGTTCATCATCGGGGCGGCCTTTCGGCGCGATCCGGCCTGCCGAAGCGCACGCATGATGGTTTGGTTGTCTGCGTGAATGGCTTGCAAATTCCTATAAGCGGGATCGACCCGAGTACAGAACGCACCTATCAGGAGCGCCGTGAGATGTTGAAGACGATCGGCGTGCGCGTCGAGGCAGAGTATAAGAATGCATTACGTTCAGACCCCGCACTTCAAGCTTACGCTACCGCCTCGTTGGATGCGATGCGGCGACGCCTCGTTCCTTCTCAGATCGGCTGACGTCGCCACTCTCCTGCTTCACTGCATCTGATCTATGTCCGCTGTCTGGACCTGTTAGAACACGAGACTACGGCTCGCCAGCGGGACGGGTCTATCCTGAACCGCAGTCCCTGTGACTCTGACGTGCATCCCTCACGGACCCAGTGCTTGGGTTCTCCGCATGAAGGGCCCGATCGCCTGCATCTTGTGCCCGGCAGATTTTACCACCTCAAGAGGGATTTGGAGCCAGTTCGCTTCCCGGCATTCACTGGCAGGTCGCGGCCGGATAGTGCATCTTCTGCCCAGGATGCAGCGGGTCGTTCACCAGCGCATACCGGTACCAATACTCCAGCGATTGGCTGTACGGTCCAGCAAAGGGGTCATAGCTCACATCGCCTCCTCGCGTCCCAGACCGAAGTTCGAAGTGCAAGTGCGGGCCGGTAGAATTGCCGGAAATCCCGGAAAGGCCGACTTGAAATCCAGAGGGCCCGTTTACGCAGGTAATAACCTGGCCCACAGAGACGTCGACCCGCACGAGGTGACCGTAAATGCTTACCTTCCCGTCGGGATGACGGATCGCGACCCAGTTCCCGAGTCCTCCGCCGCAGCTCGGTTGGATCTTATCGGGACAGCTCGTGTTTGTGTACACCACGGTTCCCGATGCCGATGCGTAGACGACATTTCCCTCGGGAAGAGCGAAGTCGGTCCCGCGATGGCCATCGTGAAAGTAGCTAGAGCCGCTGGAGATGTACGTTCCATCGTAGCGGATGTCCACGCCGTCTATGACAATACCGGTCAGGGTATGTCCGGCGCTGTGATCCATCCAGGCACTGATAGGCCATGGGATATAAGGCAGCGGCAGGCGATGGTAGGTTGTTGCCTGAGCCTCTACGCCAGAAAACACAAGCAGGCAGGAGAGTGCGAGGGAGGATCGGTGCAGCATCCCTAATTCCTTTCAAAGACCGTTCAAGGTTGCCGCGTTGAGCAGCTGCCACGACGAGGCGGCGTTGGCCGTGTCGCGAACAAGGAGGGTGTCGCCAGCTCCTGTCCAGACGGGAGCGTCCCGGTTGGCGATCGAGGCCGTTTTGCCCGACTGGCTGTTGACGACCCAAAGCGCATTTCCGGCGGATAGCGCAAGGAGCCCAGACGGAAGGTACAGGGCGCGGGCATATGCGATGAACGGAAGTCTCGTGTCGCCGGCCGTGACCAACCGCGGTGAAGCCCCAGGGCGTTCAAGAGACAGCGCGAGAACATTGACGCGGTTGAGGTTGTGGGGATCCGACCTTTCGGTGGGTTTGAAGCGATTGGCGACGAAGAACAGCGTCTTGCCATCCGCCGAGAAGACGAGCGGGTAGTATTCATCGCCATTGGGGTTGTAACGGGCGATCATTTCTCCCGACCGCAAATCGTCAACCTCAATGCCGTGATTTTCGCCCGCCCCATCCGGCGCTGCTCTCAAATAAGCGATCTTGCTTCCATCGCTGGAAAAGATGGCACCGGCACCTTGCCCGAAGCTGGCAAGCGCCGCCCCATCGGAGCGGACGATCTTCAGCATGTCGCGGTCGTCCACCACGGCAATGCACTTTCCGTTGGGCGATAGTTGGGCGTAGCCGGCCCCGCGATAGAGTGGAGCGGCGCGCCCGCTGCTGTCGCCGAGCCAAGTCACGATGCCCTCGGACCCCTCAAGGCTGCTCGAATCATGCGTCTGAAAGAGATACTGGCCGCTGAGCGGGTTGAAATCGGCGATAGTGCTCACGCTGCGCGCGACGGTGGTTTTCTCCTCAACCACAGGCGCCGGCCCGGTTGTGCGAAGCCGCGACAAAACAAGCTCGCTTCCGTCCAGTGCCGGAACGAAGAGCTCCGCCGCACTGGAAGCGGCTATAGAGGAAGACGTACAGTCGAGAAGGCCCGGAACGGCACGATTGCCCGCGTTTCCGGCAACGGCCAGCCCGGCAGCACCGGCGAGTGCCACCAGCGCACCTATCATCGCCCTCTTCCTGTTTTTCATATCAGTCATCCTTTTATGCGATTGGATTATACCTCAATCGCGGCCCCCAATTAGCTGCAGGTCCCCTGAGTAACCACTTGCGTGCGATTGCCTGCGGCATCGTAAGAATACGCGATCTGCTTGCCGTTGTCGTAGCAGACCTTCGAGAGGCGTCCGAGATCGTCGTAGGTGTATGTTGTTGCCGCGGAAAGCGGTGCAGCACCTATCGATACGAGAAACAATCCCAGAAGGAACGATGCAGGTTTCATGAGGGCTCTCCGTCTCCATGCGGACGTCTTTTGCGCGCGCAAACTGTGACCGCATTCGCTCAGCGCCATATGTATCTACCATCGATTTGACAAGTGCTCAATCTCAGGTTTAGCGTCCTTCATGTAGAAGGGGTGGGGCGTGGTGTCGGTGTGGACGCACAGGGTGCGTCTGTCTCCTTCCTTCAAACGTGAGAGCACCCGGAGTCCATAGGATTCCGTGATCGTCGAGTGCTGCCTGAAGGAGGGAATGCTTCATGTATGCAATAACCATTTTGTGGGCCGGAGAGCGCAAGTGAGCGATAACTCCCGGACCGGTTTCCGTTTGGGTGTGGCGCTGCTGGCGGCAGGCATTCTGGCGGCAGGCATTCTGGCGGCATTGGGTGCAGATCCCTGTTCGGCCACGACCTACCTGCCATCTATTCGTATCGGGACGGCGGCGTTGGTATCTCCGAACTCCGCCGATGCATACTATGGCCAATGGGGTGACACTTCGACCGATAAGCTGAAGACCTATACCGGTGTCGATACGCCTACGGCACCGGAAATCGTTGAACTGGCGCGAGCGCTCAAAAACGATCCCGACCTTATTTACCAGTACGTCGAGAACAACGTTCAGACGGTCTGGATGTACGGCCTCCAAAAAGGAGCGCTGGGCGCGGAGATTGACAAATCCGGAACTCCCTTCGACCAGGCCGAACTTATGGTCGCACTGCTGGGGCAGGCAAATATCACGGCAAGTTACGTGGCAGGCACTATCAAACTGGACCAGACAGGGTTCTATAACTGGACCGGTATCACCAGCGCTTTGGCGGCATGTCAGCTGCTCTCCGGTGGTGGCATTCCTGCCACGATCAACGGCATCAACAACTCCGCATGCTCCGCTTTTTCATCCACCGACACGGTGTCGGCGGTGAGAATGGCTCACATTTGGGTTCAGGCGACAATCTCCGGGAGCCACAGCAGTGGGTGTTCGTCTGGTGATGTTTGCGTCTTCGATCCAAGTTATAAGAGCTACAACTGGAAGCCGGGAATCGATCTCGCAAGTGCCATGGGCTTCGTGAGCGGCGATTCTTACCAGGCTGCGACCAGCTGGGCGAACTACAAGAGCGGGACGGACGTCTCGGGCGCGCCGTGGGCCAGCACTTTGAATGCCAGCGGTACAGGAGGGCTGAATGCCAAGCTGCAATCGTATGCAGCCGCTTTGCTCTCCAGCATTCAAAGCCAGCATCTGCAAGGCATGCAGATGGAGGATCTCATCGGCGGAGGCGTCATCACGCCGGTCACCACCTCCGTCCGGCAGGCTTCGTTGCCTTACGCCGATCCGTCGCCGCCATATCCGGTTCATGTCTGGACACCGTCATCACGGTACAATGCGATCCCGGATCAGTACCGCACCACCTTCGAGACCAAGGGGTTCATGACGCACTATTCGGACCTTGAACATGGCTGCAACCCCAGCGATGCCCTGATGTTCGACCCGACATTTTACGTGGACGAAATCTATGGGCGGCGGCTCTCGGTCGCGACGGACTTCACCTTCATCGGGATCAACGATGCCGGCGATCCGGGGTACGCCGAAAGCAACACCATCGTGACCCTGATGCTTGATGGCGCAAATCCAGCGAACCTTCCTCCGTATACAAACTACGCGAATGACTGTTTCAAATCGACGCGCGGGCTACCGGCGCATATCCAGCTCTTTGTGTCCCATCCTTACGCGGCCTCTGCTGACGGAACCCCGACGACGCACGGCGACTATATGGATGCAACCGTGGATAAGCCCGTCGTGCTTATCACCTCGCTCTCCATCGTGCATGGCTGGGGTGACGTCAGTCCTGAACTTTTCACGAAGTGGTCTTCCGAAAGCCGAAACGATCGCTTGCCAAAGCCGATCGACTGTTTTGGCGAGCTGTGCGCCTGGCTACGCGGATTCCCAACCGGCAACTTTGACCGGGAAAAGACCAATGCCGATTGGCTGTCACAATACACCAGAGCTGCCCAACTCAATGCGTCTCTCGCCCATTCGGTGATTCAACTTCATCACGCCATCGGCTTCGTCTACGCCGATAACGACCTCCTAGCTGTCCAGCGCTATCCTGGGTACCCGTCCGATGAAAACATCGCCAGCAGCTTTGACCGCATAGACGTGGACGGGGGCGTCAGCGCAACGAGCAAAAGCGCAAACGCCGCCGACCGGCGGGGCGCGCTCCATTCGTTCGCAGCCGCAGCGGCCGCACTGGAGGGCAGCGTCAGCACCCAGCTTGCCGATGTGGTTGACCCGGCCTCGACAGCGACCCGTTTCGAGTGGGCCAACAATCCTCCGGCAGATCCTTCCGGTTCACACCAAAACCCGCGCGGGCTTGGCCCTCAACGATTCTATGAATTCAATTCAACCACTGCGTCCGCCGCCGCTGGACTGGTGAAAACGGAAGGCTACTTGGTCAACGACCCCGGCCACGGCGCGGACAACACCGATTGCCCGGATCAGGACGGCACCACGCCGTGGCGCCAACAACCGTTGATGAGCGAAGGCGAGTGCATATCCTGGGGGGAAGGACTTACGACCGAAATCGGAAATTATGCAGCGCAAGGCTATGACGTCATCATGCCCCAAGAGGCCTTTTTGGGGCCGGGCCAACGAGGCGGATCCTTCCTCCCGGACTCCTTCAGCCATCCCACCCAATACCAACATTACGCCTCC
>JAFAVP010000061.1 GCA_019242395.1 Alphaproteobacteria bacterium
CCTGTGCATTCTTCACCTTGCTCGTGTATCGGCGCGGCGCACCGGGCAAGTAGCGCTTCCCGTACTGTTCATCGATGACATGACGCGCTTCGGAAATGGCTTCCGGCCCCACATCGAGACCATCCGTTCGCATATAAGTAATGAGCCCCACGGTGTCGCCGCCAATGTCCACGCCTTCGTACAGCGCTTGCGCGACCCGCATGGTGTGCTTGGCGTTGAAGCCGAGTTTGCGTGACGCCTCCATCTGCAAAGTGGAGGTGATGAAGGGCGGGGCAGGGTGGCGCTTGACCGGCTTGCTTTCCACACTGCCGATCCGGAACGCCTGCGCGCGGATGGCGTCCACCGCGCGGTTGGCTTCCGTTTCGTTGCCGAGCGACAGCTTGTCGAGCTTCTTCCCTTCGAGATGCGTCAGCCGCGCCGCGAAGCCACCTGCGCCAGCCTCCACCTCGGCATCGACGGTCCAGTATTCCTGCGCACGGAACGCTTCGATCTCGGCTTCGCGTTCTACAATCAGTCGCAACGCCACGGACTGCACGCGTCCCGCGGAGCGCGCGCCCGGCAACTTACGCCACAGCACAGGTGATAAGCTGAAACCCACGAGGTAATCGAGGGCGCGGCGGGCGAGATAGGCATCCACCAGCTCTTCGTTAATGCCGCGGGGATGCTTCATCGCCTCCAGCACCGCATTCTTGGTGATGGCGTTGAACACCACGCGTTGCACGTCCGCCTTGCCCAGCGCCCGGCGCTGCTTCAGCAGCTCCAGCACGTGCCACGAGATCGCTTCGCCCTCGCGGTCCGGGTCGGTGGCCAGGATCAGCCTGTCGGCCCCCTTCACCGCGTCGGCGATTTCCTTGATCCGCTTTTGCGCCTTGGGGTCCACCTCCCAGGACATGGAGAAATCTTCATCTGGGCGGACTGAGCCATCCTTGGGCGGCAGATCGCGGACATGGCCGAAGCTCGCCAGCACCCGGTATCCTGGCCCGAGATATTTGTTGATGGTCTTGGCCTTGGCTGGGGATTCAACGATGAGTACGTTCATGGGCGCTTCAAATAGGGCGGCTCGGCGCAGTTGAAAGAGGTCCGACTCAGGGGCAGCCGGCCCGTTCGGGGCGCGGACACTGGCCTCGCAGATTCCGCCCTGTCAACGCCGGGAAACTGGATTGGAGCCATCGTGCCAGAGTTGCGCCGACAAAATCGAAAGGTTTAACAATGGAATGAACGGCTATCCTACAGTTTTGAATGAAGTGCTCCGAGGCAGGAGATTTGCCCAGTGACGCCCAATCCGGTCGTGAAAATCGGTCCGGTTGAGGTTGGGAACGACTGCAAAGTGACCCTGATCGCTGGGCCCTGCCAGCTGGAAAGCCGGGTTCATGCGCTCGAAATGGCCTCGGCGCTGAAGGAGATCGCGTTGAAAGCGGGGGTCGGGCTCATCTACAAGACGAGTTTCGACAAGGCGAACCGCACCAGCGGCTCAGGCCAGCGCGGCGCTGGCCTCGCCGCCTCGCTGCCGGTGTTCGCCGAAATCCGCAAGAGCCTTGGCGTACCGGTGCTCACCGATGTGCATGAGCGCGAGCACTGCGCGGCGGTCGCCGAAGCGGTGGATGTGCTGCAGATTCCCGCCTTTCTTTGCCGGCAGACGGACCTCCTCCTTGCAGCGGCGCAAACCGGCAAGGTCGTGAACGTGAAGAAGGGACAGTTCCTGGCGCCGTGGGACATGAAGAACGTGATCGAGAAGATCATCGGCGCGGGCAATCCGAATGTGCTCATCACCGAGCGCGGCACCAGCTTCGGCTACAACACGCTGGTGGTGGACATGACGGGCTTGCCGGAGATGGCGAAGTTCGGCGCGCCGGTCGTAATCGACGCCACGCATGCGGTGCAGAAACCGGGTGGGCATGGCACCTCATCGGGCGGCAATCGGGAGATGGCCCCCTACATCGCCCGCGCTGCGGTTGCAGTTGGCGTTGCGGCCGTCTTCATGGAAACCCACCAAAACCCTGACAGCGCCCCCTCCGACGGCCCGAACATGATCCGGCTCAAAGACCTGCCAGCGATCCTCAGCGATCTGGTCGAGCTCGATGCCGTTGCGAAGAAGTGGCGAAACAGCCGCTGAACGGGTTCTTACGGCGCGGTCACCAGTCTTACCGAAACAGCATCCAGTCCATCGCCTGTGTCGTCTGGGGGATCCCCGTTCACAAACGCAATTGTGGTTGTTGCGTTCTGGGCCGTGAACTCGGTGGAGAATTTCTTCCAGTTCAGCGTGTCGCCGCCTCGGCGGTTCGTGAAACTTCCTGCTGGCACACCATCGATCAGCAGATTCACGGTGGTGGTTGTGCCGCAGTTTCCGCTGCCGACAATATTGCCGACGAAGAATGTGATCCTATAGGTCGCCCCAGGTTGTGTGTTGATGCTCGTCTGCACGCCTGTGGCAGTGTCGCTGGTGCCGGTTAGGTCGAGAAACTGCTTGCCTTTTTTGGCCGGAAGCGGAACGCAATAGGAGAAATCGCCGCTGACGATCGCGACGTTTCCCGGATCGCCAATCACGGTCCAACCTTTGAAACTGTCGCCGGTATTGAACAGCTGGTATGTGCCATCCGGAACCACGGGCTGCTCGAACGAGCCGTTGGTGACCAAGGGGCGGGCATTGGCCGGTATGGTGGCAAGGGAAGCTGACAGCGCCAATGCCAGAGGGATGATCCGGGCTGCCATCGTCCACACTCCTGAGCGCCCTTTATAGTACTCCGAATCTGCCCAATCGTCGAGGCGGGTCGTGCCAGGCCGGTCATGCAAGGAGGATCACTATCTCCTGCCAAAATTCCAATCGATTACCGCCGCGCGCCATATGCCGTCATAGGTGTCGGTAAGCTGGAGCGGGATACCGACAGCCGTTCCGTTGATGTAAGCCTGGAGGGCAGGCGCATTTCCCCGAGTCTGTGTTGACCAGGGTCGTGCCCCAAAAGGTCAGTGGATAGTTCGTGTTCGGGTAAACCTTGACCAGGACAAAGCAGGCGATGGCAGAATTGTCGGTTTCATTGCTCTCTCCTACGTGGTGCGTCAGGGCAGACCGTAGGCGCAGATGCTGCCGCAGTCAGAGCCCGCGACGTACAGCACGCCATCGGCAATGATCGGCGCGATATCGAGGGCGCGAGGCGTTTCCAGCGTCCACAGCACGGTGCCTTTTTTGGCGTTCAGCGCGCTGATCTTGTCGCCGCCGCCGTTGTAAGCCCAAGTGTAAACCAGACCATTGGCGGCGGAGGCTCCCGCACCGGGAGTCCCGTACGTTGGGGCCAGCCATTTCTGCGCGCCGGTACCCGTGTTGAGCGCATGCAGGCCGTCGGTGCCTGCACCGTAGACAAAACTGCCGACGATCGGGCTAAGCGAGCGATTGCAGCCGCCGGCCGCCCCTGAGAGAGGGACATCCCATAGCAATTGGCCGTTTGCGGGATCGATGGCGGTTTCATGCATCATATCGTCGCCGCCGGTATATCCACATCGCTGGTTTGTATTGGCGTACAGAGCCGTCTTCCCCCGGCTAAACGCGGTAGAACTGGACGCGAGGTTTGCAGACCAAACGTGTGCCCCGTCGGTTGTCGAAAGCGCGAAAACACCACCGAAGTAACGTTCAACGGGACAACCCGGTTCATCGGGATAGAAGCACGAAATGGGGACGTAAACATGGTCGGCGTCGACGGCCATCGGCGCGCCATCGATGCCTGAGTGGAACGAGGGCATCTGCTGCGACCAGCGCACCGTGCCAGTTTTCGCATTGAGCGCGACAACATCGTCGACGTCGCTCTGATTGCCGTTGTAGACCCGAATTGCCGCCAAATACACGGTGCCGGCGGAATAGACGGGGCCGGAGATGAGATATCCGAGGCCTTCATCGGTCACATCGGAAAATGACCACGCCTGCTGGCCGTTCGCCCGGCGATAGGCACAGATGCCGCCGCCCGGGTATTGGGTCTGGCTACCGGCGAACCCGCAAGGCGCGTAGACGAAGCCTTTGGTGACAGCTATGGCGCGATAAATGTCCCCAACCAGATCGTTGCCCGTGCCGGTGTCCCACAACACTGCGCCGGTAGCCGCATCCAGAGCGACCAGGTGGCGCTGGCCGTCGCCTGCCATCTGGGTCTGTAGGTACACGGTGCCGCCGTAGAGGGCGTACGCGACGACCCCAGAGGGCACATTCTGTCCCCACTTCAGCTGCAGCTGCGAAACGTTGGCCGTCGCGAGAGTGGATTCGTAGGGATTGTTCCCGGTGTGGTCAGCGTTAAAGAAACTCTGGGGCCAATTCTGGGAGGTCGCAGTCGCCGCACCGGAAAACAGGATGGTAGCCATCAGCACGGTTGCGCTTGCAAATAACCCAATACTCTTCATGGCTTTTCCCCTCGATGCCGCACGGCATAAAAGCCGTCGGAAACCTGTTTTCCTGGCTGGCTTGTGCCGTGCTATCCTCGCCTTGAGGGGCCGCTGCCCTAACGGACATCTACGGGCAAGAGTGGGCGTTTGCGGGCATGAATGCCGAACCGATCGGGCAAAATGGGCGGCGGCTGAAAACCTGGAAAGAAATTGCGTCCTTCTTCGGCTGCGATGAGCGGACCGTCAGGCGCTGGGAGGAGACGCGTGAGCTCCCCGTGCGGCGCGTTCCCAACAGCGCCCGCTCGGCGGTTTTCGCGTATGAGAGTGAGCTGCGGGCTTGGCTGAACAAAGAGCAGCCGCCAGGCACCGATCCCGGTCGCACTATCGGCGCGGCGGGAGAGATGGAATCGGGCCGTTCGTGGTTGGTCAGGAGGCTCGCTGCACGTTGGCTCTTTGCAGTGCTGGCTTTGACGTTGGCCGGAGCTGCCGGAGCGCTTTGGTTCGTCTCTGCACAGAACGGGACAGGTCTGGGCCGCCACAGGCCGACGCCTGACGCGGAGCGGTTCTACCAGGCGGGTCTCTATGGCTGGCAGAGCCGGACGCCCGCGGGGCTTACTCAAGCCGTCGACGATTTCACGCAGGCTATTGTACGCGATCCGCAGTACGCCGAGGCGTATGCCGGCCTGGCGACCTGTTACAACTTGCTGCGCGAATACACCGCCATGCCGCCGGACTATGCCTTTCCGCGCGCCAAGGCCGCAGCCGAGCGGGCCATTGCGCTCGATCCCTCACTGCCGGACGCGCACACCGCGCTCGCCTTTGTGGATTTCTATTGGCTGCACAACACCGCCGGCGCTCGGCACGAATTTCAGCGTGCCATCGCGCTGGCGCCCCGCAATGCGCAGGCGCATCACTGGTACGCGACCTTTCTCCTTAATCTGCGCGAATTCCCGCTGGCGCTGACGGAAATTGAAGAGGCGCAGCAGCTGGACGCGGAATCCAGTTCCATCCTGGCGGACAAGGGCGCGATTCTGTTGTATTCCGGTCGCACGGGCGAGGCGGCCGTCCTGCTGCATCAGTTGGAGCAGACCGCGCCATCACTGTCCTCGCCGCATCGGTATCTGGCTGTGATGCACCGGGCACGGGGCGATGATTTGGAATTCGTTCGTGAACTCTCCATCTCCGCCGAAAAGCGGCGGCATCTGGCCGACGCCGCTGTTGCCGCCGCTGCCGCAAACGGGCTGCGGCAAGGCGGGCACCGTGGAATGCTGACCGCGATGCTGCAGGTGCAGCGGCAACATTTCTCCGGCTTGGAAAGCCCGGCCTACGTGTTGGCGCAAACCTATGCCGGTCTCGGTGACCGCGCACATGCGCTGCAACACCTGAGCGTCAGCCTGGCGCGCCATGAACCCGACGCGGTGTCGCTCAATATCGATCCACTCTTCACGTCATTACGGCAGCTGCCGGCGTTCCAGCAGCTGCTCCGCACAGCCGATGTACAACCGAACGGCAACTAGGCGCTGAACACCGTCCAGTCCTGCACGATGCCAATGATCGTCAGAATGAGCAGCCCCACATAGCTAACCACGCCGAGCAGAATGCCTGGCCCGCGCGTTTTCGGATCCGCCATGTAGCGCTGCATGAAGATCAGGCGCCCGAATAGAAAGAGGAGACCCAGAACCGCGGGCAGCCAGGCGATCCCGCGGTAGAAGAATGTGGCTAGCCAGAGCAGCGGCAGGAAGATAATGAGCTGCTCGAGCGTGTTCATGTGCACCCGAAAGGCACGCTCGAATTCCGGATGACCGGCCGTTGCTGGGGCCGCAACATTATGCTTGCCGCGCATCCGCCCTACGCGCGCTCCCATGGCAACGTAGAGGATCAGCACCAGAATTGTGACGAGGGCGCTGCAGACTGTTTCGTAAGTGATCGGCATATTCCTTCCCCTTCGTTGAAACCTGGAGAATCGAAGTATAGCGGATTAGGTGGGATCGATCAGTCGGCGGAATCTAGGTTGCGCAGCGCCGCCGATGCGGCGTTGCGTGGCCTTCCGCCTTCCGCGCCTCGTACTTGGCCATGCGCTGTTGAATGCGCTTCTTCTCGGCCGCTGACAAGCTGTTCCACTCCTCATCCAGCCGCTGCTTCAATCTAGCCCGATCTGCAGCCGTCATGGCTCGGCGCTCCTGCCGTAGTTTCTGAAGCGCTCGCAACGCTGAGAAGTGCTGAGGCGGCGCCAGTCCGCGCCATGCTGCTCCTTATTGTACAGAAACCGTTCCTCCGGCGTGAGCCGGCCGCCGCCCCTTAGCGGGGCCGAATAGCCGTAGGCGGCAGGAACAATGAACGCCAGCATGAGGGCGATGGCGGCGATCTTCATCTGCGGCTCCTTTCACAGCGGCGGGCCTGCTTGATGGAGCATAGCCCCTCTCGTAGAAGGCTGCGCGCTGCTTTCCGCTTCGTTGCAAGGATTCGCTTCAATGACTGCCATAGTGGACATCACCGGCCGCGAGATATTGGACTCACGCGGCAATCCGGCGGTCGAAGTGGATGTGCGGCTGGAAGATGGCTCCTTCGGCCGCGCCGCTGTGCCGTCGGGTGCTTCCACCGGCAAACACGAAGCCGTTGAGCTGCGGGACGGTGGCGAGCGGTATGGCGGCAAGGGGGTGGAACAGGCTGTCGCCGCGGTGAACGGCGAGATTTTTGATGCCATCGGCGGCATGGACGCTGAGGAGCAAACGCGCATCGATTCGATGATGTGCACGCTGGACGGCACGCCGAACAAGAGCCGCCTTGGCGCCAATGCCATTCTTGGCGTGTCATTGGCCATTGCCAAGGCGGCCGCCTTGGCTTCGCAGTTGCCGCTATACCGCTATCTCGGGGGACCGGGCGCCCGCGCTCTTCCCGTGCCGCTGATGAACATCGTCAATGGCGGAGTTCATGCGGACAATCCTATCGACTTTCAGGAATTCATGATCATGCCGGTCGGCGCATCCTCCTTCCGGGAGGCTTTGCGGATGGGCGCGGAAGTGTTCCACACGCTGAAAAAGGCGCTGCACGACGCCGGTCACAACACGAATGTCGGTGACGAAGGCGGCTTCGCGCCGAACCTGAAGAGCGCCGATGAGGCCCTGTCGTTCATCTGCAAGGCCATCGAAAAAGCGGGCTACACGCCGGGGGAGGATCTGATGCTGGCGCTCGATCCGGCGTCCAGTGAGTTCTTCAAGGACGGTAGATACGTGCTGGAAGGGGAAGGTAAGACACTGGATTCGGCTGGAATGGTGAAAGTGTACCAGGCGCTGTGCGATCGCTATCCCATCGTTTCGATCGAGGATGGAATGGCGGAAGACGACTGGGACGGCTGGGCGGAGATCACCTATGCGCTCGGCAACAAGGTGCAACTGGTGGGCGACGACTTGTTTGTCACCAACGCGGCGCGACTAAAGGAAGGCATTGGAAAGGGTGTCGCCAACGCCATTCTCATCAAAGTCAACCAGATCGGCACTCTGAGCGAGACGCTTGAGACCGTGGAGACCGCCCATCGCGCCGCGTATCGGGCCGTCATGTCTCATCGGTCGGGCGAAACGGAGGATACGACCATCGCCGACCTTGCTGTGGCGACGAATTGCGGGCAGATCAAGACGGGTTCGCTCGCCCGTTCCGACCGGCTTGCCAAGTACAACCAGCTGCTCCGGATCGAGGAACAGTTGTCCGACCAGGCGATTTACGCGGGCCGCACCGTGCTGCGCACGGAAAACCACCTATAGGCGCAGTTTTCGCTTGCTCCGCGAATCACGGTGTGATTCTTTGACTTCATGGTGATGCGTCGAAGTGTTGCGCGGGTTGTGAGTGCCCTCATTGTGCCCGCCATCTGTACAGCGGCGATTGCTTATTTCGGCTACTTCACGATCTGGGGCGGGCGCGGGCTCATGGCGCTCGCGGCTGCGCAAGCGAAGCTTGCGGCTGAGCAGCAAGAATATGCGAGCCTTCGGGGTGCGCGCGAACGGCTGGAGCGCCAGATACGGCTGCTGCGTCGTGGGGACGCCGACACGGTACAAGAGGTTCGGCGCGAGCAGATGCTAGGCGCCGAGAACGGCGAGATCTTTGTTCCGCGGAAGCCCTGATCGGGTGGGCGGACCGGCCGCCGCTTGCCAAAAAACCAGTGCCTTGCCAAAACGGCCAAAGGGGCTGAGCCCAGTGCCTTAGGAGCCTATGCATGTCCGAACCGGCCCGACGAGAGGAGCCCGACCAGGGCCTCGATCCTGCGCTGGCGAAGAAATTCTATCGCGACATGCTGCTCATCCGGCGCTTTGAGGAGAAGGCGGGGCAGCTTTACGGCATGGGACTGATCGGCGGCTTTTGCCACCTCTATATTGGGCAGGAAGCGGTGGTGGTCGGCATGCAGGCCGCGCTACAGCCGGGGGATCAGGTGATCACCGCCTACCGCGACCATGGCCACATGCTGGCCACGGGCATGGACCCAAAAGGCGTCATGGCGGAACTTACCGGGCGCGCCACCGGCTACTCCAAGGGCAAGGGGGGCTCGATGCACATGTTCTCTGTCGAGCAGCACTTCTATGGGGGCCACGGCATTGTCGGGGCGCAGGTGCCGATCGGCACCGGACTCGCCTTCTCAAACAAATACAAGAAGAACGGCGCGGTATGCCTCACCTATTTCGGGGACGGCGCCGCAAATCAGGGGCAGGTGTACGAAAGCTTCAACATGGCGGAACTGTGGAAGCTGCCGGTCGTCTATGTGATCGAGAACAACCAATACGCCATGGGCACCAGCATCGAGCGCTCCAGCGCCACCCGCGAACTTTATAAGCGTGGTGCATCGTTCGACATCCCCGGCGAGCCGGTAGATGGCATGGATGTGGAAGCGGTGTACGAGGCGGGCTTGCGGGCCACGGAGTACGTCCGCTCGGGCAAAGGGCCATTCATTCTCGAGTTGAAGACCTACCGCTATCGGGGGCACTCGATGAGCGACCCGGCGAAGTATCGCACGCGTGAGGAGGTGCAGGAGGTACGCGAGAAGCGCGACCCTATCGAGCACTATGGTGCGCGGCTGATGCAGCGGGGTTCCCTTCGGGAGGACGAGATGAAAGCGCTGGACAAGGAAATCCGCGGAATTGTGAACACCGCCGCTGAATTTGCGACGGAAAGCCCGGAGCCGTTATCGGAAGAACTCTACACGGATGTTTACGCGTAGATGGCCACGACCATTCTCATGCCGGCGCTGTCGCCCACAATGGAGGAAGGCAAGCTCGCCAAGAGGCTGGTCAAGGAGGGGGACGAGGTTCGCTCCGGCGACATCCTTGCCGAAATCGAAACTGATAAGGCAACGATGGAATTCGAGGCGGTGGACGAAGGCCGCATCGGTAAGATTCTGGTGCCGGAAGGCTCCGAGGGCGTGAAGGTCAACCAGCCTATCGCAGAAATGGTCATCGGCGGCGAAAGCACCGCGCCGTTAAGGCCGCCACAGCCGGACGTGAATGCGGCGCCGGGTCGGTCTGAAGAATCGCTGCAGGAGAAGCGTCCGGCGCGCGCTGAACCGGCGCAACCTTCAC
>JAFAVP010000169.1 GCA_019242395.1 Alphaproteobacteria bacterium
CATCCAGCTTGCGTGCAAAGAACGGATCGGACTGATCGTGCGGAAAGGCAACCACCGGCGCGATAGGCATTAGGACAGCGTCGCAATCCCCAAAGAACTCCGCCATGCGGTCTTTCATCCGCTGGCGCATGGCAAACGCGCTGGCGACTTCGTGGAAGCGCGCTGTCCAGCACAGCCGGTTGAAGGCGAGGCTCCAAGGATCCGGGTTTCCGCCTACTTCCTCCTTATCTGTTTGGCGCGTTCCTTCCATCTCTTCGAGCACACTCTGTGGCAGCCCTGCCCCGAGTATCGGCGCAAGTATCCAGCGGTAGGTTACCAGCAGCTCCCGGGTGTTTAGAGGAGACACAACGGGGGTCACGGCTACGCCTTGCTGCTCGAGAGCGCGCCCGGCACGCGCAACGCCCGCTCGCACATCGTTCGCCAGCGGAAATTCCGGATCGCTATCCCAGACGGCCACGCGCAAGCCACGAACATCCTTTCGAGTAGAGTCCTTGCCGCTCAGCACTCTCCAGAACAGCCGCAGGTCCTCTGGATCGCGCGCCATCGGCCCGCCGACGCCCAAGTCGCATTCATAGTAGTGTTCGGGCAGAGGCGGCACGTGTCCGCGCATGGGCAGCACACCCCAAGTGGGCTTAAGCGAATACACACCGCAAAAACTTGCGGGCGTGCGGAGTGAGCCTCCGATATCAGAGCCGATCTCAAGTGGGGTGATGCCGCAGGCAAGAGCCGCTGCCGCTCCTCCCGACGATCCACCAGGCACGCGCGATGTATCGTAAGGATTGTTGGTGGTGCCGTAGACCGCGTTGTAACTCTGCCAGTCCCCCAGCATGTAAGGCACGTTGGTCTTGCCCCAGATCACCGCCCCTTGCGCACGCGCTCGTTTTACCAGTTCGGCGTCCGGACACTGCTTCGCTCGCGCGCGCAAGGTGGGATTGCCTGCCACGGCGGGCATGTTTTCGACATCGAAGCCGTCCTTTATGGTCAGGGGTAGGCCCGCCAAGGCGCCGAGGACCACCCCCTTCGTCCGGGCATTGTCGACGGCATCCGCATCGCGGTAGGCGCGATCCAGGTCGCTCGTGACCACCGCATTGATCTTCCGCGCCAGGCGCTCATGCTGCACCACATGAGCGTTCAGCAGCTCGCGCGCGGAAAGCTGTTTGGCCGCCAATTGCGCCAACATTTCTCTTGCGCTTTCATAAAGGAGGCCGCTCACGTTGGCCCTTTCGTTTAGGGCCCGATCTTCTGCTCGCCGGCTTTCTCCCACGCAAGCCTTCGGGCCTGGTTCGGATCACCGATCGTGTGCGGCGCGCCGTCTCCGAAGATCACCGTGTTCCGATCCTGCGCCTCATAGCGCGGCCACGGCACCGACGCCGTAGAAGGATCGCCGCTGCGGGCAAAATTGGTCCACGCGTCCATCATGTCCGTCGCGAGAGTGTCGGCGGCCCTTCCGGTGCCGAAAAACGCGCCCGCCAACTTCTGATTATACGTTCCGAACACAAAGCCAAGCTCGATCGCATGACACGAACCCATGATCCCACCCAGCAGGCGCGAGGACCAATCGAAGCGATAGGCGTAAACAGGCGCATGCGAGCCTTGCGCTTCCAGCAGCCGGATGGCCGGAATCGCGAAGACACGATCGCTCATGAAGGCGTTGAACCGGTCAAACGTGGTGCCCTCGCCATAAGCGCTCAACATCTCCGGTGTTGCCGGTCCCGCAACCTTCCGCACCCGCTGCTCGAACGCACCCCGCGACATCAGCCGCAAACGGGGATTGATTGCCGAGAAAAGACGCCACTCATCCTTGGTCGTACCGGTTAGCAGCGGAATGCGCTCAGCTTCCCCTGAGCGGATCGCCTCGATGGGCCGTTCCGGAATCAAGTCACCGTCAATGGTGGGTTGAAACGCTACGGTGCCGAGCTTCCGGCCATCGCGGCTTTGCCGCAGATCCGCCAGCAAGGCGATCTGCGCCCGTATGAGTACGGGATAAGGAATATCCTTGAGGCGGGCAGCATCGCTAACGCCGAGCTCATCCAGGAAGGCATGGGCCACCCGCGCCGAGCGCTCGCGCGAGTAGCCGATGTGAGCGGCCCCGGATTCCGCGATGCCCCGGTGGAACAGCCCACGGGCCGCTGGCATGGAGAGCAGCGCTGCGACGCTCATTGCGCCAGCAGACTCGCCGAAAATCGTCACATTGCCGGGATCCCCGCCGAAGTTTTCGATGTTCTGCCTGACCCAATGGAGCGCCAGCAGTTGGTCGGCGATGCCTTCGGCGCCGGTCGCTGGGACAACGCCGCTCGTCACGTCCCGCAGATTGAGAAAGCCAAGGCTGCCCAGCCGGTAGTTGAGCGTGACGACCACGCAATCGCGCGCAGCCAATTGCCGCCCGTTATAGAGGCCTTGGCTGCCCGCGCCGATCACGAACGCGCCACCGTGGATCCAAACCATCACCGGACGCTTCGCCCCGTCGCAGGCCGGGGTCCAGATGTTCAGATAAAGGCAATCTTCCGATTGTTCACCGAGCGTCCCGCCGAGGACCGCTTCGATCTGGCTGGGTGCTTGGGGGCAAATCGGCCCGAACTGTATGGCCTCGCGAACACCTGGCCATGGCTCCGCCGCTTCGGGCATCCGCCAGCGCAGGGGGCCGATCGGAGGTTTGGCAAATGGGATGCCCCGGAATACCAGCACCTCGCCGCTGCGGGTCCCCAAGAGGCGTCCACAGGGGGCTTCCGCTGAAATCCGTTGAGTTTCTTCAGTTGCGCGATCCAAATCTCTCTCCCAAGCCGCGGAGCCGGCGTGCCTCCAACTGGGAACGTTCTATTAACGAAATCTCGACATCCCCCGAATAGAACCATCCAATGAATTCGGCATGCGCCGTCCACGCGAGCAAGGCATTCAATTCCGCGGCGAAGGTCGGCGGTTGGGCTTCTCTCTGCGATCCAACGCTGTCTTTTCACTACCCGGAGTTTGACCCGCTGGTGGAAATCTGGCGGCAGGCCGCGGCGAAGGGCCGTTTGCCCATGCGGCGCGAGATTGACCTGAAAAAGCTGAAGCATGTTTTACGGGCGATGGCGCTGTACGAGCGCGTGGTGAATGGGACCATCCGCTACCGGGTCCGGCTGATGGGGACCGCGTTCGCCGAAGCAATGGGCGATCTCAGCGGCCGGTTCATCGACGAAGCGGTGGCGCCAGAACAGGTTGCGCGATGGAAAGCTGCGCTGGACGTGGCGTTCGCGGCCGGCAGGCCCGTCCGATTCGTGGGGCAACTGATATCCAGAGACTACCTCGTTGCGGAGTATTTTGAGGCGCCGCTGCTTTCCGACGATGGCATGCCGAATCTGGTGCTCGCTGCAGGCCATTTCATGCCGCGGCGCTGGGCAGAGGTGGCGCAGGAGGAAGAGAGGCGGGCGAGTTGTAACTCCATTGACTCCATGGAGCGGTTTTAGTCAGCCCTTGGGAACGAAGGAATGCCCGCCGGTGCGCTGGTTAGCGCAAATGATCCATCTTCCCTCTAAATTCTACCCACGGGTGCTTCATCTCTTCGAAAATCGAGCGTGCAGGAGGTGGAAACTCCGGGTCAGCAAACATGCCCACCGCAACCGCGACCAAACCCTCGCGCTTTGAGGCTTCCCACATTACTGTACCACCGCAATGGGGGCAGAAGTGATTGGTGACCGTCCTACCCTCAATGGGGCGCACGAAGTTTCTTGTCTCGCCGCGCACCTTCACCTTTCCCGTCGGATACCAGGCACCTAAGCCGAATGGCGAGCCGGTGCGCCGCTGGCATTCCGTGCAGTGGCACATCGAGACGATCAGCGGCTCGTCTTCGGTTTCCACCTGCAGCTGCCGGCAGGCGCAATGCGCGATGCGGGTGGTCAAGGCGCAAAATCCTTGGCCAGTTCGTTGCGCACATCCGGCATAATGACAGCCATGTGGCTGTAGGCCGGATGCGCCAAGCCGAGAACAATTTCCACGGCCGTCGTTTTGAATTTCTGCAGCTGCTCGGGAATGAATTTAAACCGCACCCAATGCACCGATGAGGTTTTGCCGTCCGGCGTGGTGCGCTCGTCATATTCAGTCGGGATGCCGGGAATGCGCTCCTGGTTCAGTGCGATGTAGGTGGACTCTTCGATGCCGGCCAGCCGGTAAAGCTCGCGATCGCGGCGCTGGGGATCGTCTATCTCGATCATCAGGGTGGCGATCAGCTCGCTACCTTGCGGAATGAGCGGGTTATACGCTTGCAGTTCATCCGGCAGCTGCGCCTCGCCGCCCTTTTCGATGTGCAACATCTCCTGCACCTGCAGCCACATCGTGTCGTAGTTCTCGAAGTAGAATGTAACGAATGGTCCGACCTCCACCCGCCGGTTCTTCTTCATGGCCACGATGTTCTTGCGGAACTCGCTGCGCTCCGCGGCGTACTTCTGGTAGGCAATGATATCGGCCGGGACAATTTTGCGTTCTGTTGCTGGCATTCAGGCCTCCATCAAGCCAAACGCGCGCGCCATGATCTGGATCGGATGTTCCGGCTCCTTCACGCGCGCTTCCTTGCCGTTCTTGCTTGCCATCTCCCGCACATTCTGCACGATATGCTGCGCAGCCAGCGGACAATCCGAGGCGATGTGCCCGCGCCCCTGTTGCGCGGCGGCGCGAAACACCGGGCGGCCAACCTTCTCCGCCACCTTGTGCGTCTTCGTCACCACGCCGAAGGTGCCGCCATGCCCGGAACAGCGCTCGATCACGTCCACGGGGGTGTCCGGAATGAGGCGCAGCATTTCCGCTGCTTTCGGGCCCATGTTCTGCGCGCGCGCGTGACACGGGAGATGCACCGTGACGCCTTCCGGCAGGGGCTTCATGCCGGCTGGCAGTCCATCTTTCTTCGAGACGTCAACCACGTACTCATTGATGTCGAACACGGCCTCGGAGAGTCGCCTCACGTCCGCGTCGTCGGGCACGATCAGCGGCCACTCGAATTTCAGCATCAAGCCGCAGGAGGCGGTGAGGGTGACGATGTCGTGCCCCTCATCGATCAGCTTCACCAATTCTTTCGAAACTTTAGCGGCTTGATCGGCCACGCGGGAAATTTCCGCCTGCTCCAATAACGGCATGCCGCAGCAGCCGGGATAGGCGGCACGGGTTTCCACGCCCAGATGATTGAGCACCGCGCGTGCCGCCATGCCGGTTTCTGGCTTGTTGTAGTTCACGAAGCAGGTGGCGTAGAGGGCTGCTTTCCGTTTGCCGAAGGCGGGTGCGTTGCGGTTCGGCGCAACCGGGTTTTTCTCGTCGGCGCGCAGGAAGGTCTGCGACGCGAACTTTGGCAACGAGGCGTGCCGGTCAATGCCTAGCGTCTTCTCCATTAGCGGGCGCGTGAGCTTGTTGCCCTTCTCCGCACCCCAATTCACCAGTGGCGCAATTGGCACGGCGAGGCGGCCATTGCGGTCCATTTCCGCGAGCTGCCGTTGCGTGAAGTCCTTGTTGCCCTTCTTTACCTCCACCGCGCGGTGCCGCAGCAACAAGTGGGGGAAATCAACATTGAAGGGATGTGGCGGCACGTACGGGCACTTCGTCATGAAGCACATGTCACAAAGCGTGCAGGCTTCGACGATGCTGGGGAAATCTTCGCTCTTCAGCCCGTCCACCTCACCGGTAGGGCCATTGTCGATCAGATCGAACAAGCGCGGGAATGAATCGCACAGGTTAAAGCAGCGGCGGCAGCCGTGGCACACATCGAAAATGCGCCGCATCTCGGCGTCGAGGTCATGGTCATCGTAGAACTCGCGCGTTTGCCACGCGATCGGCTCGCGTGTCGGCGCATCGAGGCTGCCTTCTCGGGACATACCAATTCCTTATTATCCCCGGCCGGGCACTGCGTCAGCATTGCGAGGGCTGTCGCAGGTTCGCAACGACACGTACGCGCCTGTTGATATGGCGGTCGTCATCACCAGCCAGGCACACCTCCCTCGGGCCGCATGCTCGCGCACGCGAGCCCGGCCGGATTACAGCGCATTATTGACCCAACGAATCCAGCGCGCGCTGGAAGCGGCCGGCGTGGCTTTTCTCCGCCTTCGCGAGCGTCTCGAACCAGTCGGCGATTTCGTCGAAGCCTTCCTCGCGGGCTGTGCGCGCCATGCCGGGATACATGTCAGTGTATTCATGCGTCTCGCCGGCAATGGCGGCTTTGAGGTTCAGATCGGTACCGCCGATCGGCTCGCCGGTGGCTGGGTCGCCCACTGCCTCGAGGAATTCGAGATGACCGTGCGCATGGCCCGTTTCGCCTTCCGCCGTCGAACGGAACACGGCAGAAACGTCATTGTAGCCTTCCACATCGGCTTTCTGCGCGAAATACAGATAGCGGCGGTTCGCCTGGCTCTCGCCGGCGAACGCGTCCTTTAGATTCTGAGCAGTCTTCGAGGTTTTCAGGTCAGGCATAGGTCCTCCTTTGATCGTCCGAGCGTTCCTGTCCGGGTCTGAAGCCTTACTTGCCCCTTCCCCACTTGTCAACAGTTTGGAATCGTTCCAAACTAAAATTCTGGTAGGTTTAGGAGCGCTTCACCCGCACCACCACATCCACGCGGTCCACCGCCATACCTTTCGGCGGGGTGGGTACCCCAGCGACTTCGATAGCATTGCCTTCGATATCGATCAGGGTACCATCGTCCTCACAATAGAAGTGCTGGTGATCGCCAGTGTTGGTATCGAAGTAGGAGCGGCCGGAGCCGACCACCACCTCGCGCAACAGTTTGGCTTCCGTGAACTGGTGCAAGGTGTTGTAGATGGTCGCCAGCGCCACCGGCATGCCCGCCTTTCCGGCTTCGCGGTGCAGCCCCTCAGCCGAAATATGGCGGTGCGCGTCGCCCAGAAGCTGGGCCAGCGCCACACGCTGGCGGGTAGGACGCAAGCCTGCCGCCCTCAGCCGCTCAACGGCCTCTTCCGCCCCCAATGTTTTCCGCTTTCGCGATACTTTCATGGCAACTCGACACGCTACCTGAGCATAGGGAAGGTATCTGACGCTTGTGGCCGAACTCTGCTAACCTGTGCTCCGGCGGCATTCCTTAGAATGTCTCTAAGAATAGAAATCCGCTCTGAACGATCCGAAGTCAAGGGCGTTCCGGGCTAAAGGGATAGAAACAGGAACATGTTGGGACGCCAATCGAGTTTCGATCTTCAGGGCCTCCTCGCCTGCGCGCGCGGCGAATTGTTCGGCGAAGGCAACGCCAAGCTGCCGCTGCCGCCGATGCTGATGTTCGACCGGATCACCAAAATTTCCGAGAAAGGTGGCTCGGCGGACAAGGGCGAGATCGCCGCGGAGTTCGAGATCAAGCCCGACCTCTGGTTTTTCAAATGCCATTTCAAGGACGATCCGGTGATGCCCGGCTGCCTGGGCGTGGACGCTATGTGGCAGTTGATTGGCTTCTTCCTCGCCTGGCTTGGCGGGCTCGGCCGTGGCCGCGCGTTAGGGGTCGGTGAAGTGAAATTCTCCGGCATGGTGCTGCCGAGCGCCAGGCTCGTCAGCTACTACATCGATCTGAAGCGCGTCATCATGCGGCGGCTTGTCGTCGGCATCGGCGACGGCATCATGCAGGTAGATGGCAAAACGATTTACGAAGCGAAAGATCTCCGTGTCGGCCTGTTCCTCGATGGTACGCCGTCGCCACAGCCGGCCTGATCGCCGGCGCACAAGAAGGAGAATGCCATGAGGCGCGTGGCCGTCACCGGCATGGGCATCGTGTCGTCCATCGGCAACAACACCCAGGAGGTGCTCGCCTCTCTGCGCGAAGCGAAGTCCGGCATCAGCGCGGGGCCAGAGATGAAGGAATACGGCTTCCGCAGCCAGGTGCAGGGCAAGCCGATGATCGATCTGGATGCCATGATCGACCGGCGCGCCAAGCGCTTCATGGGAGACACGGCCGCATATGCCTATCTTTCCATGCAGCAGGCGCTGCAGGATTCCGGCCTGGAAGAGAAGGATGTGGTGAACGAGCGCACGGGGCTGATCGTGGGTTCGGGCGGTCCTTCCGTGGACGTCATTGTGAAAGCGGCGGACACCACGCGCGAGAACCACAGTCCCAAGCGCATCGGTCCGTTCGCGGTGCCGAAGGCGATGTCGTCCACCTGCTCCGCGGTGCTCTCCACCTGGTTCAAAATCAAGGGCGTGAACTATTCCATCAGCTCGGCTTGCGCGACGAGCGCGCATTGCATCGGCAATGCGGCGGAGATGATCCAGCATGGCAAACAGGATGTGATGTTCGCCGGGGGCGCCGAACAGCTGGATTGGGAGTTGTCCGCGCTGTTCGACGCGATGGGCGCCATGTCCTCTAAATTCAACGAGAGGCCGGAGCGCGCGTCGCGCGCCTTCGACAAGAACCGCGACGGCTTCGTCATCGCCGGCGGTGGAGGCATTGTGGTTCTGGAAGAACTTGAGCATGCGAAAGCCCGCGGCGCCAAGATTTATGCCGAATTGGCCGGCTACGGCGCCACAAGCGACGGCCATGACATGGTGGCTCCCTCGGGCGAAGGCGCAATCCGCTGCATGAAGCAGGCGATCTCCACCGTGAACGGCCCCATCGATTATGTGAACGCGCACGGCACCGCCACCCCAGTCGGCGATGTGACGGAAATCAGGGCGATGCGCGAAGTGTTCGGGGAGCGTATGCCGCCGGTGAATTCCACCAAATCGCTCAGCGGCCATTCACTTGGCGGTGCCGGTGTGTGGGAAGCGATTTTCTCGATTCTGCAGATGAAGAACGCGTTCATCGCCGAAAGCGCCAACATCGACGAACTGGATCCCGAAATCGCGGATGCCCCCATTGTGCGCTCGCGCATCGATGGCGCGAAACTTGAGCGCGTGCTGTCCAACTCCTTCGGTTTCGGTGGCACCAATGCCACGCTGGTGTTCCAGCGTTACGACGCCTGATCATGCCCGAGGCGCTGATGCAGGGCCGGCGCGGGCTGGTGATGGGTGTGGCGAACGATCACTCCATCGCCTGGGGCATCGCGCGCATGTTGCACGCGCATAGCGCGGAGATCGCCTTCACCTATCAGGGCGAGGCGCAGGCCAAGCGCCTCAAGCCACTCGCCGATTCCATCGGCTCCCGCATTCTGCTGCAGGCGGATGTCGAAAATGATGGTGAGCTTGCCGCCGCCTTCGACACTCTTACACGCGAATGGGGCCGGCTCGACTTCGTCGTGCACGCGATTGCCTTCTCCGACCGCGAGGAACTAAAGCGCCGCTATGTCGAAACCACACGCGAAAACTTTGGACGTTCGCTCGCCATCTCCTGCTTCTCCTTCACCGACATCGCGCGCCGTTCGCTGCCGTTAATGAAGGGGCACGGCGGTGCACTGCTGACGCTCAGCTATCTGGGTGCCCATCGCGTCACGCCAAACTACAATGTCATGGGTGTGGCCAAGGCGGCGCTGGAATCGAGCGTCCGCTATCTCGCCGCAGATCTCGGCCAGGAGAACATCCGGGTTAACGCTATTTCGGCAGGGCCGATGCGCACGCTCGCCGGTTCCGTGGTCAGCGAATCGCGAACTGTCTTCAAATGGAACAAGGCGCACAGTCCGCTCAAGCGCACCGTCAGCCTCGATCACGTCGGCAACGCCGCTCTTTACCTTCTCAGCGATATGTCCTTGGGCGTCACTGGCGAAATTCATTACGTTGACGCGGGATACAATATCATCGGGACTCCGCCCTCGAGCCAGCTCAAGGGCTGGCTCGGTCCGGAGGACAACGAATGAGCACCAAAGCCGCGCTGAGGCTTTCTGTATTCTCGCTTTCGCTTCTGGGTTTGACCGCTGCTGCGCAGGCAAGCTGGGAAGATCTCGCCTCGTCTTACGACGTGCACCGCCTCGAACGTCTCGACGAAGCGCGCGCCGAAGGCATGGATGCGGCGCGGAGTGGCGTTATCGAACGGGACCGCGGTGCTGTGCATGCGGCGTTCGAGGGCGGAACCCATGCCATTTCGAGCGCGCAGTTGATCGGGAACTGGCACTGCCGCACGGCGAAGGCCGGCGGCATCCTTCCGGCCATCGGCTACGGCTGGTTTCACTGCCGGGTGAGCGAACATGGCGGGCACCTGTTCTTCCAGAAACTCAACGGCACGCAACGGCTGGCCGGATATCTCTATCCGCATGAATCCGGCGGCTACGTGCTGCTCGGTGGCTGGTCGGTTAAGGGCGAGCCGATGCACCTCTATTCCGGCAACGGTCCTTCTGCGGGCGCGAAATCGTCACCGGACGATGCGGTGGCATTGCTTTCGGCCGCTGGCCGCGGCCGCGCGCGCCTGGAATTCCCATTCCCGGGGCAGGAATCTGTCTATGATGTGATGGAGCTGCGGCGCTAATCTAGGGCGCATGCGTCTCAATCAGGTTACCGTGCCGGCGTTCGATCTGGAGCGTTCGATCTCTTTCTATCGGACTCTTGGTCTCAAGCTGATCGTCAAGAGCCCGCATTACGCGCGTTTCGAAGTGGGCGATGGCAGCGATACGTTTTCGCTTCACCTTGCACACGATGTGAGCGGTGCCGCGAACGGTCCGCATGTCTATTTCGAATGCGACGATCTCGATACGCGCGTGGCTGAGTTGAAGGCGAAGGGCATCGCCTTCGACAACGAGCCAACCGATCAAAGTTGGCTATGGCGGGAAGCATGGCTCACCGATCCCGCCGGCGTGAAGCTGTGCCTCTATCATGCCGGTGAGATGCGCCGCTTTCCACCCTGGCGGCTACCGGATTGATGGCCGGCTACTCGGAAACGCCGCTCGCCCAAAAGCGTGGCCTCAAGCCCGATCACACGGTGCTCACCATTAACGCCCCTGTCGTCCGCAAACACCTGCGCTAGGCGCGTGCCCGCGCCGCCTTTGCGAAGCGGTCGAAGAGGTAGTGCGAGTCCATTGGGCCCGGTGAAGCTTCGGGATGGTATTGCACGCTGAAGACGTCTTTGCCTTCCAGGCGCAGCCCACAATTGGTGCCGTCGAACAGCGAGACGTGAGTCTGCTTCACAGGTTTCGGCAGCGTGTCGGCATCCACCGTGAAGCCGTGGTTCATTGACACGACTTCGACTTTGCCGGTTTCGAGGTCCTTCACCGGATGATTGGCGCCGTGGTGCCCTTGCGCCATCTTGTGTGTCGTGCCGCCGAGCGCGAGCCCCAGCATCTGGTGGCCCAGGCAAATGCCGAACAGCGACACGTTTGAATCCACAAGTCCGCGAATGGTGGGAATAGCATACTCGCCCGTTGCTGCCGGATCCCCGGGACCATTCGACAACAGCACGCCGTGCGGCGAATGCCGCATCACGTCGTCGTAGGTTGCGTTGCACGGCAGCACGACAATGTCGGCGCCGTGCCCCGCCAGCTGACGCAGAATGTTG
>JAFAVP010000159.1 GCA_019242395.1 Alphaproteobacteria bacterium
ACCCGTCTGCGCGAAGGTCTGGCCGGCACTGGCGCCGGACAAGAAGAAGATCGCCGCGGCGATCGCCAGTTTCTTCGAGATCATTGTTTCAACGCTCCATGAATTTGAGATGTTCGAACGACCGCCGGCTCAGCCCGTCAGTTTGTACTTCACCGAAGCCTGCCACTCATGGGTGATCGGCTGGTTGCCTTCGGTTGCCGGCTTGTAGTGCCAACTGGATGCGCAACCCACCGCACCTTGATCCAACTCGTCATGCCCGCTGGACTGCACGACGTGAACATTGCTCACGCTGCCATCGACGTTAACGGTCATGCCGAGCACTACCGTGCCCTCGTGCGCCAGTCGCATGGCCAGTGGCGGATA
Source organism: Alphaproteobacteria bacterium (assembly GCA_019242395.1). GTDB lineage: Bacteria > Pseudomonadota > Alphaproteobacteria > Micropepsales > Micropepsaceae > Rhizomicrobium. Next base: position 364 of record JAFAVP010000159.1, read on the forward strand.
TTTGGATTGGCATTCGTGCGCCTTGCCCACCGACACCGGCGTAGTGATGACCGGTGCTGGCTTTGCGGCCGGCGGAGCTGGCGGCGGCGGTGGGGTGATCGTCGTCGTCACCTGCGTGATAGCCGGTGCCGTGGACTGCGTTTGCAGATTGATGTCGGGCGGCGGCACAAATGGTGGCGGCGGCTTCTGCAATTCTGGCGGCGGAGGCGGAGGAGTCTTGGGCATATCCGGCGGTTTTTCCTGGACCACCTCAGCCTTGATCTCCTCCAGGCCTTTTTGCACCAGCTGCGATGCGAGGCCCGTGGCCAGCGCGTAGATCGCAAGGACATGAATGCCGGCGACCACCGCGACGCTGATGGCGCGGCGCTCGGTGGATTGCACAGCGGTTGACTGGAAGGGTCTGAGATCGTGTGTTGGCTGTTCCATGGCTTACCTGGATACAGGACTTAACCCGGCGCTCCCGTGCCGGGACTGGTTGTTGAAGACCACGCTCACGCAATAACCCCCATCCGAAGGCCGCTGTCGCGGCGCGTCTATTGCTCTCTTTTGATGCATCGTAACCACGTCTTCCGGCCTTGGTCCAGCGCCTCGATTGTGCGGTAATCCGGCCCGGGCCCGGCCCAAGGTCCGATGGGATAAGGTCGGCCCGTGACCTGGCAAGGGGCCCTTCAGCGTCGTCTGCGAACCTAGGCCCATTTTCCCAAGCCCTTTGCTAAGCTCCTGTAATGCCGCGACTTTCATCACCATTCCATCATTTCACCAATGCGGCGAATCGCACCATTCCAGCAGACTGGAGCGGCACGGTTCAGGGTCCACGATGTCGTCCGGCGTTCGCCGGCGGCCAAAGATCGAAGCGGTCTTGAGCTGTTTTTGCCGCATGTTTCCCTCCCTTTTGACCTGCCGATTGACCGTCATTGGTTAAGTCCATTAGCGTTCAATTCAGCGCGAGGTTCCCGCAAGGGATGAAAGGGAACGCGGGTGTGAACCGCGGCTGCCCCCGCAACTGTAACCGGCGAGCGATCGTCCAGTTGAGCCACTGAGGCACCTGCCTTGGGAAGGCGGACGGAAGCAAAGACCCGGGAGCCAGGAGACCTGCCTCGCGAGCTCGTCCTGCGTTCGGCCGGGGTGTGCCGGGCGCTGCGGGTGACCGCACGCGGCGACAAGTCAGGAGTCGTCGCGGCGGGTCTTTGTTGATGTCTGTATCTAGAATCCCGGTGTGCCGGCTCCTGGAACTCGAACCAGGAGGCAATTATGCGCGCATCTCTTTTTTTCGCCGCCATGCTGGCGGGAGCCTTAACCGGAACATCGGCGCAGGCCGACGACGCGACGGAATCAATCGTGGTCACCGCGACCCGCACTCCGCAGCCCGCGTACAAAACAGGAGAATCCGTCTCCATCATCTCGTCCCAGCAACTGGAGACACAACAAATCCTTGCCCTCACGGATGTGTTACAGGAGCTTCCCGGCGTCAGCATCGTGCGCAACGGTGGCTTGGGCCAGAACGCGACCGCCAGTATTCGCGGCGCCGAAGCCGGGCAGACGCTGGTCCTGATTGACGGCGTCCGCATCAACGATCCCAGCACGGTCGACAATCAGGCGCTTCTCGGCGATCTGCTGGTCAACAATACCGATCGCGTCGAGATCCTCCGGGGACCGCAAAGCACCCTCTACGGCAGCGATGCGATCGGCGGTGTAATCGATGTTCTCACTCGCCGCGGCGGCGACGCGCCGTTTGCGCTTCGCGCCAGCGGCGAGGGGGGTTCGTTCGGCACCTATCGCCTGAATGCCGGGGCCAGCGGAAACCTCTCCGATACCGAATACGGTGCGGCTGCGAATTTTGTTCACAGCAATGGCATATCGGCTGCGGACGCAAGAAGCGGCAATCCTGAAACCGATGGCTACACGAACTCCGGGGTGACCGGAAATGTGCGGGTGCATCTCAGCGACGCGGTAAGCGTCGACCTGCGCAGCTACTACACGAATGCACGTGACGATTTCGATGACAATTTCGTCTTCGTGCCGCCGGCCGCTTTCCGTGTCGCGGATTCCGCGGCGTACGGACGGAATACGCTGGCCGCGGGTTATGCAGGTCTTAATCTCGATCTCTTGGATGGCGCTTTCAGCAACCGCTTTGCTTTCGCCGGTTCAGACAGTCACCGGTCATTCTACAATTCCGCCTTCGATACCTTGCACAAGAACAGCAGCGACAACGGCACGGCGGATCGTTTCGAGTATCAGGGCACTGTGCGCCCTTTTTCGGCCGATGAGCTGACCATTGGCGCCGAGTATCAGCGGATTGGCTTTGAAGGGAAAACCTTCAGCAGCTTTGCGCCGGCAGCGAAAGACACCGGCAGCTCGAACGTGGCGAGCCTTTATGCCCAGAACCAGGTCACGTTGTGGGACCGCCTTACGCTCACGGCCGGTTTGCGCCGCGACGACGATCGTGAGTTCGGCGGCCACTATTCGATGAAACTCGCAGGCGCGTGGTCCTTGGACGAGGGCAGCACGGTTCTGCATGCGAACTATGGAGATGGCTTCAAGGCGCCGACCTTGTTCGAGCAGTTTTCGGAATTCTCAAACCCGCTGCATGCGCTGCTGCCGGAAGTGGCGCATGGCTGGGAAGCAGGCCTGACTCAGCGGCTGTTCAGCGGCACGGTTGTGGGGAGCGCAACTTACTTCGAACGGCGCACCGACAATCAGATCGATTTCTTCGTGCCTGACTGTTTTAGCAATCCGCCGCCGGACGTCTGCAGAACGCGCCCGTTCGGCTATTACGACAACATCGCTCGGACCGAAGCGAAAGGGGTTGAGATCGAAGCAACAACGCGGCTTTCCGACAGACTCACCCTGGATGCAGCCGTCACGGACATGCGCGCGACCGATCTTACTACCGGCCTTGATCTCGCGCGGCGGCCGCATCTCACCGCCAGCAGCGCTATTACCTGGACACCGGTGGAGGATTGGTCGGCTGGCGCAACGCTCGTCTTTGCCGGGCGCCGTTTCGACAGTGCGGGCGAAGTCCATCCGCTGGCTGCCGATGCGGTGGTGAATCTCTTCGCCTCCCATCGGCTAAACGACTGGCTGGAAATTTATGCGCGCGTGGAGAATCTGTTCGATGTCCAGTACGAACCGGTGTTCGGCTACGGCGCGCCCGGCCGGGCGGCGTATGGCGGAATTCGCGTGGTGTATTAGGCCGCGGGCCGTGAGGCCGCGGGGCGCTGCAACAGCCCGGTCGCAAGGACTTTGGTGAGCAATTCCTTGCGTTCGAACGGCTTCTGCACGAACTCGCGGGCGCCGGCTTTCAAGGCTTCGGCGATCTGCCCGACATCGTGTTCGGTGGCGCAGAACACAATAACCGGCTCCTTGCCGTCGGCGATCAGGCGGAGCCGCCGGAGGAACTCAAGTCCGCGATTTCCGGGTAGGTCGAAGTCCAGGATGATCAGGTCGGGCATCTCGACGCGGCAGTATTCGAGCGCCGCTTCGCCATCTTCGGCTTCTGCCGTATCGAAATGCACCTCTTCCAAGATGCTGCGGGCGATCTTGCGCATGGTGCGGCTGTCGTCGATCACGAGGCAACGGTTCACGGTGTCGGGCTCCGCAGGAACCGGAGGACGGTAAACAAAAGTGGTAAACGGCTGCTGAACGATTCCGCAGCTCGATCAACCTGCCGCCAGCTCTACTTCATTGTCGCGGAAAGTGAGGGTGAGCCCGGCATTCAGGGAGCGGGCCAATTTGTGCGTCAGGAAAGGCTGGATGCTCCGGCCGTCCACCGGCCCGTTGGGTTCCCCGCGCGCTGCCTTCTCGACCTCCTCCAGCACCCTCGCGCCCGGACCTGTGGCGCGCACCGTGAAACTGGGTGCGGACGGGTCATTGGACGTATGGACCTGAACCTTGCCACCGCGTGGCAGGCTGTCGGCTGCCATGAGCGCGGCGTTCATCAGCAGTTTCGCCCAATCCTTCGGCCAGTTGAGGCTGGCCGCGCCCCACTCCATTTCCACCTTGCCGCCCTTTAAGAGCCCCTTTGTCATGCGGCCGACTTCGTTGAGGTCCAGTTGGGCGCCGGCGGAACCCGCGGCACCGAAGGCGATGCGGGCAAACTGTAGCCGTGCGGCGGCTTGTTCGGCGCTGGAGGTCACCAGCTTGAGCGCGTCGGCGCGCATCGCGGCGTCGCGTTCGTCCTCCAGGACTTCGAGCCCATTCATCACGGCGCTCACCGGGCTCACCAGGTCATGGCAGACCCGCGAAACCAACAGCGCGGCAAATTCCAGATCGTTCACGGCGCACCTATGGCGTTTCTTTCTTAACTGTGCGAAGCGCCCGTTAAGGAAGGCTTAAGCATTCCGATTCGCAAGCCCGTTCCCAGCAACCTAACAGCTTTGGACATGCGCATGAGCACGCCCTCCGCCTTTCTCATTGAGCTTGCCCGGATTGCCTGGCAGGCCGGCGAGATCATCCTTTCGCACTACGCAGCGGGCGTGGAGGCGCGGCGCAAGCAAGACCAGTCTCCCGTCACGGCAGCGGATGAAGAGGCAGAACGCTATATCCTTCAGCAGCTGCGCGCGAAGTGGCCGGAAATGCCGGTGATCGCCGAAGAAGAAGTGGCGGCGGGGAAGGTGCAGGAGATCGGCACGCGATTCTTTCTCGTCGACCCGCTGGACGGCACAAAGGAGTTCATCAGCGGCAACGGCGAGTTCACGGTCAACATCGCTGAGATCGAGAACGGCAGGCCGGTGCGCGGCGTGGTATACCTGCCCGCGAAAGAACGGCTGTTCGTGGGGGAGACGCCCGGCGGCGCCTTTGCGATGGCAACGCAAGCGGGGGTGCAGCCGGATTTCGCACAGCTGAAAGCCATTCACGTGCGGCCGGCGCCGGAGGACGGACTGGTGGCGGTCGCGAGCCGCAGCCATCGCGACTACAACACCGACGAATACCTGAAGAAGTTTCCGATCAAGGATTTTGCCGCCGCCGGTTCCTCACTGAAGTTGTGTCTGGTGGCGGCGGGCGAAGCAGATATTTATCCGCGCCTCGGCCGCACGATGGAGTGGGATATCGCGGCCGGACATGCGGTGCTCGCGGCTGCGGGCGGCGAGATCACCACGATAGACGGACGGCCCTTCACCTACGGCAAGGTGGAAGAGAAATTCGCCAATCAATTTTTCGTCGCTCGCGGCGGCCCTCCGGAATCGGCGGTGGGAACGGGCTAGCGGAAGATTGGTCCCGTCACGCCAGGTTGACATGTGTCACCTTTCATTTAGAGTGACACACATGGAGAAGACCCAGGTTTATCTTCGGGCCGATGAGATTGCGGCCCTCCGCAAGGCAGCAGCACGGAGCGGCCGCAGCATGGCCGATCTGATCCGGGATGCGATCAGGAAGGTTGTGCTCAAGCCCGACCTGACCGGTCCGGTCGCCATTTGGGATGGCGAGCCGAGGCGGACCTCACGCGAGCACGACAGTATCTACGACGAGCGCTGATGCGACGTGGTGAAGCTATCTTCGCCGATAGCGGAGCCTGGATCGCACTGGCTCTTTCGCGCGATCCATTGCACGAAGAGGCGCGGGCGCAATGGACGACCCTGCGCGAGGCGGGTGCAAGGCTATACACCTCGATTCCCGTCGTCATCGAGACGTTTACGTTCCTGCAGCGCAACGTAAATCGTGACGTTGCGGTAGCTTGGAAAGATTCGCTGTACGCGCCCGGTATGGTGAAAATCGTCACCTGCGAATTGCGCGACCTGGAGCGGTCATGGGCCTACTTCCAGAGCAACGATTTCCACAAATTGTCCGCGGTCGATGCGACGAGCTTTGTCATTATGGAGCGTGCCGGCATTCGTACCGCCTACGCGTTCGATCACCATTTCGCCGTGGCTGGATTCCGCTTCGTAGAATAACGGCGCCGATAAGACGCAAGAGAGCCGATCTCGTAGCCTTCGACTAAACCGGTTCCCGGTCGCGCCGCAGCCAGACGGCTGCCGCCAGGAATGCGACCGCCACCACGAGTCCAACCCACAATCCGGGGCTGGTGAAGTAGCGGAGCGGCGTCATCAGCGCGACCGGATCGATGCTGGTCGGGTTCTTGGGCGGCTGGTTGAACGCGAGCGCGAGAAATCCCTTCAGCCGGTACTGAATGAGCGAGCCCACATAGTTCGTGTCCAGCGCGATCTTCTCGACCACGGACAATCCGATCGGCACCAGCACGGCCCATAGGAATGTCAACCGCTTCGCCCAGGCGGAAACCATGAGCAGCCAGCCGTACACAGGGGCGAGCCACAAGGTCGCAATCACGGCCAGATAAGCGAGGGTCAGCGACATCTGCGCCAGCGGCCAATGCGTCCAGAGCGCGCCCGGGCCAGCGGAGGTTTTCAGCAGAACCGCGCTGCCGAACAGCAGCATCAACAACTGCAAGAGGAAGGCGATTACCAGCACGACAACTGGCAGCACAAGCAGGGGCACGGTGGCTTTCGAAAAAACCGCGGCGAGGTCCGACACCGGAAGCGATTTCCAGAACAGGATGCTGCGGTCGCGCCGCTCGTTGTTCAGCGCGCCGAGGCAGTAGAACACCGCAACGATTTCGCCAGTAACGAGAACCGAGAGCGTCGCAATGGCGAACGGCAGCGCCAGCTCGAGATACTGCTTCCACCACGGCAACGACTCGGCGCTCTGCACAATGTGCGGCAGGCGTGCGAGGCGAATGAGGAAGCCGAACAGCACAAGGCCGGCCACGATCAGCGGCGCCAAATAGACGGAGCGGTGTTCCCAAAGCTCGCGCCGCACCGACCAGATGAAGGGGCGCGTCCGCGCGTGCGCGTCTGTGCGCGCGGCAGGCACGTTTAACGAAGACGTATCGGACACGCTGCTCATGCCGCGGCTCCTTTTGCCTGTTCGCCCATCACGGCCACGAACAGGTCAGCGATGCTGGGGGTGCGCACTTCGCCGAGCGGCGCCAGCCGCGCACGATTGGCGCCGTCGAACAGCAAGATCGAGCGGCCGAGAATCTGCCGCTCGTACATCGGCTTCAGCGCGCGCGCCTCGGCCAATGAGTCGGCGCGCGGCGCCAGTTCCGTATAGCGGGTCTCGAAATCCTCCATGCTGCACGAAAGGGCGATGCGCCCGTGGTTGATGAACATCATGTCGGTAAGTATCTGCTGGATCTCTTCCACCTGATGTGTCGTCACCACGATGGTGCGGGTGCGATCGAAATAGTCGTTCAGCAGGGTGTCGTAGAATTGCTTGCGGAAAAGGAGATCTAGGCCCAAGGTCGGCTCGTCCAGCACGAGCAGCTTGGCATCGATCGCCATCACCAGCGCCAGATGCAATTGCGTGACCATCCCCTTCGACAATTCCCGCACCCGGCTGTTGCGCTTGATCTGGGTGCGGGCGAGGAAGCTTTCCGCCTTGGCGCGATCGAAGCGTGGATGCACGCCTTCTACGTAGTCGATGGCCTGCGAGACGCGAAGCCAGCGCGGCAGCACCGCCACGTCGGCAATGAAGCAAACCTCCTGCATCAGCCGCTCGCGCGCGCGCCACGGGTTCAGCCCGATCACGTTCAGATCGCCTTCGTAAGGAATAAGACCCAGCACACAATTGAGCAGCGTGCTTTTGCCCGCGCCGTTGGGGCCGATCAGGCCCAGGATGCGCCCTTCTTCGATGCGCAGATCGATGCTGTCCAGCGCGATCGTGCTGCCGAAGCTCTTGCGGAGCCCGCGCGCTTCTATCGTGCTCATGAAGGCTCCTTCGTATTCGTGGAATAGAGCAGCTCGTTCAACTCAAGGCCGAGGCGCTCGATGGTGTCGCGGATGGGGGGCCACTGCTCGGAGAGAAACCGCTCGCGCTCGGCGCGCATCAAGAGCGCCCGCGCGCCGGCATTGACGAACATGCCAAGCCCCCGCCGCTTTTCCACCACGCCATCGTCGGCGAGCTGCTGATAGGCTTTCAGAACGGTCAGCGGATTGACCCGGTATTCCGCCGCCACATTGCGTATGGACGGC
>JAFAVP010000253.1 GCA_019242395.1 Alphaproteobacteria bacterium
CGCCGCGCCACTTCCAGCTCGTCGATAATCTGCATCGCCCGCACTTTCGGGGCACCCGAAACCGTGCCGGCGGGGAAGCCGGCGAACAGCGCATCCAGCGCGTCGTGCTGCGCATCAAGTTCGCCCTCGACATTGGAAACGATATGCATCACATGCGAATAAAGCTCGATGGCGAAGCTTTCCGTCACCTTCACGCTGCCGGTCTTGGCCACGCGCCCGACATCGTTGCGCCCCAGATCGAGCAGCATCAGATGCTCGGCCCGCTCCTTCGCGTCGTTGACGAGGTCCTCCGCCAAGGCCGCGTCTTCCGCAGGGGTCTTGCCGCGGGGCCGGGTGCCCGCAATCGGGCGAATGGTGACGGTGCCGTCTCTCAGGCGCACCAGGATCTCGGGGCTGGAGCCCACAATCGTGAAGCCCGGAAAGGCAAGGTGATACAGGAAGGGCGAGGGGTTCAGGCGGCGCAGTGCCCGGTAAAGCGAGAACGGCGGCAGGTCGAAAGCGCGGCTGAAGCGCTGGCTCGGAACGACCTGGAAGACATCGCCGGCGCGGATGTATTCCTTCGCGCGTTCCACCATGGCGAGATAGTCCGCCTTGCTGGTGTTGGATTCGATGGCGCTCTCCGTTCCATCGTGCCTTGCGCCACTCTGCGGTACCGGCCGACCGATCTCCTGGGTGACCTCGCGCAGCCGTTCGCAGGCGCGCGTGTAGGCCGTCCGGGCATCGACTCCCGCCTGCGGCCAGACCGGCGTTACCACCGTGATCTCGTCGCGGATAGTGTCGAACACGGCGGTGATGGTCGGCCGGACAAGCACCGCATCCGGTAGGCCGAGGGCGTCGGGCGGCGGCGCATCAAGGCGCTCGATCAGCCGCACCATGTCGTAGCCGAGATACCCGAAGAGGCCAGCAGCCATCGGCGGGAGGCCGTCCGGAAGCGGCATCCGCGTGGCCTTCACCAGTCCTCTCAGCGATTGCAGCGGCGGTTCCTCGATAACACGGAAGCCACCGCCATTCGTGTTCACCTCGGCCCTGCCTTGGCGGCAACGCCAAATCAGATCGGGCTTGAGCGCGATGATGGAATACCGGCCGCGGATCTCGCCGCCACGCACGCTCTCGAAAAGGAAGCTGTTGTCCCGGCCATCCCCGAGCTTGAGGAACAGAGACACGGGCGTATCGAGATCGCCGGGCAGCCGGCTGTAGACCGCCTGTGCATGGCCGGCATCATAAAGCTCCGCGAATGGAGCGAACGCCGGCTCGGCAGGCATGCTTAGGAGCTTTCTCCCGTCATCCGATCCACAGTTTCGTGATTGATGGAAACGCCGGCTTTGGCGCGGGCCGCACCCTCTATACCGCTAGCCAAGTCTTGTCCCGCTTGCTGGCCGATTTGTCCGCCGAACCGCCGAAGCAGGTTATCGCGCACCATCACAGCCGGCGGATGCTCGACGCCAGTCACCAAGGCAACGATGTAGCTCGTGCTGTCTGCCGTCGGTCCGTACACAGCCGTTCCGGCCGGCACGCCGAAAATCTTGTTGAGAAGTGCAGGAGGCAACGGACCCTTGTTCGGCGCGTCCGCTCTGGGCCGTTTCAAGGGGCTTAGGGATTCGATTTTGGTTCCAACCGTTGCCGCAACAGCAGTCAAGCTATGCCGGTGCGAAGCGTGCTCGGCCAGTTCCTTGGCTTTCTGCTCAAGCCGCCTTGCCATTTGCTCTTTTTGAAACGCCGCAATTGCCTGTAAACGGACTTGGTCGAGCGGCTTGAGCTTTGGCGGGCGCACGCCATCGACCTTCAGAACGAAGCTTGTGCCAGACTTCGCAGAGAACGGATCACCCTCCTCCCCCACCTCTGCCTTGAACATTTGCGCGAGCAATTCCGGATCGGACGGAATTTGCGCCTTGGTGCCATCCGGCGTGTTGCCGCGAGTATCGATGGCGGTCACGTGGCCGACATGCATGCCGAGCTTGGAGGCCGCTTTGCTCAAAGGTTGGCCCCGACTATTCTCGTCGATATACTGATTGGCGATATCGGCGATTTTCGAGGCCGCAAGTTGCGCGGAAACCTGCTTGCGCAAATCTGCCTTTACGTCCTCGAAGGAACGGTTGAGCCCGGGCGTGATACTCACCACGTGCACGAGCGCAAAACCGATCGGGGCTTTTAGCGGTTGCGTTACGCCATCCTTTGGCAAGGCGAAGACGGCGGCGGCGCGATCCCCCAAGTCTTGCTTCGTCAGCTCTCCAATTTGAATATCGGAGGAATTCAGGCCCCGCTGCCTTGCGATTTCGCTGAAGCTGGTGCCCGAGCCGATTTTCGCCCGGGCGGCTTCAGCAGTTGCCATATCGGGGAAAGTGATCTGCTCCAGCTGTCGCTTTTCCGGAATGTTATATTGGGTGATCTGCGCTTGATACTGCTGTCGCAATTGCGCATCGGTGACTTTTATCTCTGCTGCGAGGTCTTGCGGCGAAATCCACGCGAACGTTACCTCGCGATATTCCGGCGTACTAAAGTGGTTCGGATGTGCCTTCAAATACTCTTGAAGTGCAGCATCGCTCGGCGCCGGCAGCGTGCCCGCAGCAGCAGCAGGCACTATGATGTAATCGGCAGCGCGCGCCTCGTTCAGGTAGTTGAAGAAGACGCGGGCATAGCCCAGCGGCAGCTCCAGACCAGCGCTCGCTGCTCCGATGAACTGATCGCGAGCTAGCGTACTGCGAATATAGTCAATGAAGCTCTGCTCATTGAATCCAGCCTGATCGATAATCCGCAGAAATCGGTTGTGGTCGAAGGTCCCTAGCGGCCCCGTAAAAGCAGGTATGGCGCGGATGCGGGTCGAAACGGTGTCGTCGGTTGCGGTCACGCCGTACCGGTTGATGTAGCCGTCTAGCGCCGCTTCATTGACCAGCCCATCAAGGACCTGTTTGGCATACGCCTTTGCCTGCGCGGGCTTAAGTAGCCCTTGCTGCGCCGCCCTGCGGGTGGCGTTGCGATAGTCTCGCTGGAACAGCTCTGCCGGGATCTTCTCGCCTCCGACTGTGGCGACGGTGGTGTCGCTGTTGCCCCGGAAAATGTCGGCGATCCCCCATACGCCGAAGCTGAGTGCCAGCAGCCCCAAAAACAAAGAGGCGACCCACGACTTTGTATACTTCCGCATTTCCTGAAGCATGACCAACCTTCGACGGCGAGGAACGGCGCGATGATAAGGGGTTCGGATGCAAACGCAAACCGAGCCCTAGAACGCACTCGGTTTAGGGCATTGTTTCAGTTTACGTCGCATCCGCCTGTGCTGCGGCGCGGGCCCGAAGCATCACTTCTTCGAACATCTGTTTTGTCAGCACGCCCGTGTTCGTATTGAGCCGCGAGCAGTGATAGCTGGAGACGAGAGTGACGCCACCCAGCGCGTAAGCTGCACCGTGGGCAAAGGCATGATCCTTTTTGGAAATGCATAGGGCCGTGCACACGCTGTCGTGGGCGATCTTGCCTAAGGCCAGGACCGATCTAAGATTGCTCATACCGCGGATGGTGGCGGCGAGGAACGCGCGGCAGGTATTCACTTCGGCAGGCAGTGGCCGGTTTCCCGGCGGAACACAGCGCACGGCGTTTGTGATGGCGCAATCGATCAGCTCTAGGCCGTCATCTGCGCGGGCGTCGTATGCGCCATGCGTGAGGCCGAGCTTTTGCAGCGTGCCGTAGAGCAATATCCCGGCATGGTCGCCGGTGAACGGACGGCCGGTGCGGTTGGCCCCGCGCAATCCGGGCGCAAGCCCCACGATGAGCAGTCTCGCGTCCTGGGGGCCAAACGCCGGAACGGGGGCATTGAAGTATCTGGTGAAGCGGTCGCGGTTTTCATGCCGGTAGGCATGGAGCCGGGGACAGAGCCCGCAATCCGGAGGCGGCTCACGCACTCTGCGCGTATTGCGGCTGAACGGGCGCTTGCTGTTGCTGATGATGGTTTGCCGAGCGCGGCCCGCCTTCGCGCATGATCATCGGCCGAAGATCCTCCAGCTCGATGAAATTATCGGCTTGCCGCCGCAATTCGTCTGCGACCATCGGCGGCTGGCTCCTGATGGTTGAAACAACGCTGACGCGGCGGCCCTTTTTTTGGACAGCTTCCACAAGGCGGCGGAAATCACCGTCCCCGGAGAAGATCACGATGTGATCAACCACCTCGGCCAATTCCATGACGTCGATGGCCAATTCGATGTCCATGTTCCCCTTTACACGCCGCCGGCCCTGACTATCGGTAAACTCCTTCAGTGGCTTTGTTACGACTGCAAAGCCGTTGTAATCGAGCCAGTCGACCAGGGGACGTAGCGGAGAGAACTCCTGGTCTTCGGCGACTGCGGTGTAATAGAAGGCGCGCACGAGTACGCCCTTGCGGGCAAACAGTTCCAACAAGCGCTTATAGTCGATGTCGAACCCTAGCCCCTTTGCGGCTCCATAGAGGTTCGCGCCGTCGATAAACAATGCGAGCTTTTCTTGCGGATAAAACAGCATGTGCGAGCCTCCGAAATGAACAGAATAAGATCAATGACCCTTCGGCAAATCACCCCGACGGCCGCCCCGGTTCTAGAATATTCGCGATTGAAAGCAAGTGGACGAAGAGGAGAGGGTACTCATATCGCATGATCTTGATCGCGCTCGGCTCTAATCTTTCCTCGCCGGCGGGCACGTCAGGCGAGACGCTGACAGCGGCACTCAAAGTCATGAGGGCGGATGGAATAGCACCTCTGAAGGTCTCGCCCTTTGTCATGAGTGAAGCCTGGCCGGATCCGAATGCGCCACCGTTCGTCAATGCCGTTGCTTCCGTGCAGACCGCGTTCTCACCGCGGGAGTTGCTGGATCGGTTACACGTAATCGAGCAGTCTTTCGGGCGTGTACGTCGTACTCCAAACGCTCCGCGGACTCTCGACCTCGATCTGTTGGACTATGAGGGCAGGGTGGTGCGAGGTTGCCTCGAACTGCCGCATCCGCGCCTACACGAACGGCCTTTCGTTCTGGTTCCACTTTCGATGATTGCGCCGGATTGGCACCATCCCATTTCCGGAGCCCCGGTGGAAGAACTGATTGCGCAGCTGCCGGCAAAAGGAACAGGTGTGCGCATACTGGCTGCCAGCCAGCCATAGGCGGCGCGAAGGTGCAAAGCACAGAGGTTTGCGCCTCCTCAAGTTCAGATGCAATGTTGCGGAGGATTACATTGGCAAGCTGTCAAATGCGTGCGAAAAACGATGATGCGGGACAGCTTAAGAGGCACTGGATGCCGCCATTTTCGATCTTAAGGCATGGGGTTAGATGCATCGCCGTCCTGGCTGTTCTAGCGTTGCCTCCGATGGCCGGCTGCCGGCCCAAAGCGGCATACGAAACAGCGCAAGTTGCCGGTGTGCTCCCGGCGGGTCCATTTGGGTAGACCGGCCCACCCAGCAGGAGAATAGATGGACCGACGGCTTGTAACTGTCGGGGGGGCAGCGATTGCTGTCGCTCTGTTCGCCTTTGGTGTATTGCGCCCGGCCGCCGTAACATCGCTCTTGGCGGCCCCCTTTGTTGATCCGTACAGAAACCAAGCTTCGCCGAGTGTGTCCTTAGACCTCGCTACGCTATTCCCGGACCGCCACGGGCAGGCACGCCTACCACCAATTGCCAAACCGGCGATCCCGCAAGAGGAATCTGTATCGGTGTTGCCCCACACCCACCGGCAGACAATGGACATCGCCTTTGGGAAAGGCCGTCTTGCAGCGCAGCGCTTGCGCAGCGCCATTCCGGTGGAGCTATTTCGCTATTTCGACCTATATCTCTACGTGAGCAAGGCGGCGCGCGGGCGGTTGGCGCAGCACATGTTCATCTTCCACGAAGACGAACATGGCCGGCTGGTCTATGAGCGTTCGATTCCTGTGTCGACAGGCCGGGAACAGCAGGAGCGATATTTCACCGATACACCTTCCGGCCTGTTTCAGCTCGATCCGGCGCGCTTGGAGCGCGTTCATTACTCTCGGGAGTGGGACGGGGCGCCGATGCCTTGGGCAATGTTTCTCAAATACACGATCGACGGGCGGGCTACTGGGGTGGCGCTGCATGCTGCCCCGGGCCACGAAAGCCACCTTGGCCACCGCGCCTCTGGCGGCTGCATCCGGCTGCCGGTGAAGGAGGCACAACTCCTGTTCCGCCGCATTCGGCGGGATGAGGAGGGGCTCGTGCCCGCTTTCGCTGCGGAAGAAGGGGGGCGGCGAACGAATGTCGCAGGCGTGCTTCTCCGGGACGAAGCGGGAAGGCCCTCCTTTATCCCGGGCCTGCGAGTGCTGGTTCTTATCGAGTCGAGTGCTGGCAGGACGCCGGAGTCTGCGTAAGTATCAAGGCCAGAGGGTGATTCGCCTGCTTCCTGCACAAATGTCGCAGGGGCAGTTTCTTACGCGTGACCGGTGATTAACCATAGCAGGATAATGATCGGAATGGGGACGCCGATCAGGTACAGCAGACAAGATCGCATGGAGCCACCTCTGCGCGTGCGCCGATATAATGTCAAAAGAGGCGCATCAGTTCCGGCCAGATCCTCTAGCCCCGCTGCGCCAAGCGTACAACGCTATGGCGGCCGCATTCGAGACATTCAAGCTCTGAATTGCTCCTTTGGCAGGAATGAATGCAGCCACATCGCAGTGTTCCCGCACCAGCCGCCGAATCCCCGCTCCTTCCGAACCGAGCACAATAGCGGTGTCTCCGTCCGGCACAGCTGTGGCCAGCGGCTGCTCCCCGTCGCCGCTCAAAGCGAGACGCCAGAACCCGAGGCGTGCAAGCTGCTGCAGCGCACGGGAGATGTTGACGACGTGAATGTAGGGAATGAGGTCGAGCGCGCCCGAGGCTGCTTTGGCCAAGACCCCGGACTCGGCTGGGCCATGACGATCCTGCACGATGACGCCGGAGGCGCCAAAAACCGCAGCGGAACGCAGGATGGCCCCTACGTTGTGCGGGTCGGATATCTGATCCAGGACGACCAGAACCCTGGGCCCCCCGCTAGCCTCATCGAGGACTGCCTCAAGCGCCCGGTTTGGCAAAGCCTCGCAGAGGAGCGCAACCCCTTGATGCACGGCGCCCGCTGGCACGAGACGTGCGACAGATTCGCTGGCGGCAAGCTCATGCCGGACCGTGTCGAGCAAGGATTGGCCGATGGCGGCCATTGCGTTTTTGGTCAACACGGCTCGGTGGCGCTTGCGCATCGGATTGGCGAGCGCTGCGCGGACGGCATGAAGACCGTACAGCCAGTGGCCGCCGGCCGCAGATCGAAGAGAAGGTGAGCGTCTAGTCATGAGTCTGATCGAAACCATACCCGGCTTGCCGGCGGTTGTCGGAACAAATGGCGCTCGTTCCGAGTTTCCACGGTGCAACGAGGTTGTTCCCATGACAGTCCATAGCCGCGCCCTCGAACTGCTTCCACGTGAAGAGGTGGCGCAAGCGCGCGTATCGGTAAACCTCTCCCCCGCGGCAGCATTGGAGAAATTCCGGCACGATATCGCCCGCTGGTGGCCCCGCGAATACACCTATTCCGGTACGAGTATGGAAGACCTTTTCCTGGAAGGCCGCAAAGGCGGCATCTTCTGGGAACGGGGACCGGAAGGCTTCCGCTGTGATTTGGCTCGCGTCATGCGTTGGGTGCCGCCGGACAAGATGATCCTGCGCTGGCATATTTCCCCCTCCCATCGTCCGGAGCCGGACCCACAGCGCGCCAGCGAGGTGGAGATTCGCTTCGTGGCGGATGGCGCTGGCGGAACGCGAATCGAGGTAGAACACCGCGGGTTCGCGAAGCATGGCCAGGCCGGCGCGGAGTATTGCGCACGCATGGGCTCGGAGACGGGATGGCCGTTCATTCTGCGCCGCTTCGCAGAGCACTGCGGCTGCACGGACACCCCTGTAACCCGTGTGCTGCGCTCGGTCATATAGGTTCAGGGAGACTTCTTCTCCGTCAGCTCCTGGCCCTTGAACATGTCGTCTGAGTTGACACACAGCGGTCAAATGCCCGATATGCGCGCGCCCTGAACTGGGGGAGTGTCCCGAGTGGCAAAGGGGGCGGACTGTAAATCCGCTGCGTTACGCTTCGTTGGTTCGAGTCCAACCTCCCCCACCAGCACATGGCCACCCCCTCAAGTAAGTAGACGCCACAAACGAGCGTGGTCCTGTTGTCAAGGTTCCTGGTGTGCGGGTGTAGCTCAATGGTAGAGCAACAGCCTTCCAAGCTGATGACGAGGGTTCGATTCCCTTCACCCGCTCCAGCGCCAAGGTGAACCCAATCTGGGTGGCCCGCTCGCTCCTATTGGTTCCCGTTAACAGCTCACCCATATAATGGCTGGCTATCTGGCCGTGACCCGTCTCTAGGATCGTTGAATGGTTGCCTTCCTGAATTGGTCCAAGTCGCTCGCGCTCGGCACATTGAACGCCATTGCCAAGGCTTTTGTCCTGGTGGCGCTTGTGCTGGCCGTGCTCATCCTCATTGGGATGTTCCGCGGCGACGGATTGCCCGACAAGATGGTGCTGACAGCCGACTTGCGAACACCAATGTCCGATTCCAATCGTCCCAGCGCGTTCGATCTCGGCCATTCACTCACCGTGATGGATCTGGTTCTCACGCTGGATCGGGCTTCACACGATGACCGCGTGAAGGGTCTGTATGTGCGAGTCGGGGACGGTGGAATTCCCGTTCCGCAGGCCCAAGAGATCGGTGCCGCCCTGAAACGCTTCCGCAATAGCGGCCGGTTCGTTATTGCGCACTCGCAGGGCTTCGACTCCGGCGGGCTCGGCGACTACCTTGCGGCAGCGCACGCTTCCGAATTGTGGATGCAACCGAAGTCGCCCTTCGGTGCGTCAGGCGCGGGCGCTGGCACGATCTTCTTGCGCGGTCTGTTCGACAAGATTCAGGCCCAGCCGCAGATGGTCAAGCGCGCTGAATACAAGAGCGCTGCGGATCTCTTCATGGAAAAGGACTACACGGGGCCCGATCGAGAGCAGACCACGGCGTTCTTGCAGTCCTGGTACGATACTGCGGCGAGCGGCGCGGCTGCGGCGCGGCACCTTCCGCTCAAGGCAGTCACCGCATCCTTCGAGGAGAGCCCCCAGTTCGCCGAAGATGCTCTGCACAACCGTCTTATCGATCGCATAGGTTACGACGACGACGCCAAAGATGCGGCTGTCGCGCGCGCCGGCAGCGGCGCGAAGGCCGTCAGCGTTCGGAAGTATGAGCGCAATGCGGTCCCGTCAGGCACGGGCCGTCCGAAGATCGCGGTCATAGAGGCTGCCGGAGAAATCCACGAAGGTGGCAGCCGTGAGAGTCAACTTGACAGCTCGAGCGGCATCGCATCGGACGATTATGCCGGCGCGATTCGTGAGGCGGCCAAGGATAGTTCGATCAGAGCCATCGTATTGCGCGTTGATTCTCCGGGGGGCTCGGTCTCAGCCTCCGATCAGATACTGAATGCACTGCAGAAGGCGCGCCGTGCGGGAAAGCCGGTGGTGGTGAGTATGGGCACGCTCGCGGCGTCTGGGGGCTATTACATCTCCTGTTTCGCCGACCGCATCGTGGCTGAACCAGGGACGCTCACCGGCTCCATCGGCGTGCTGACGGGCAAGGTTTCGTTCGGCAAGACGGCTGGCTTGATCGGTGTGGGAGTGGACCAGATAGGCGTCGGCAAGAATGCCCTGATGGATTCTGCCATCAGCCCCTATACGCCGGACCAGTGGGCCAATCTAAACCATCAGGCGGATGTCATTTATGCCGACTTCCTCAACAAGGTTGCGACTGGCCGCAAACTTCCCTTGACCCAAGTCCAGCAGATCGCCAGGGGCCGGGTGTGGACGGGCGCGGATGCGAAAAGACGAGGACTGGTCGATGAACTGGGTGGTTTCTGGACGGCGGTCGCAGATGCCAAAAAGCTGAGTGGCATCGCCCCCCAGGAGGAGACTGCATTCAGAATTTATCCGAGGCGGGCAACCTTCTTCGCGGCGCTGGCCTCCGCCTTCACTGGCACCGCAGCGGGCATCCATGCGATGCAGGGGCTTGCCGCGTTCGAGCAGTTGCCGCTTGCCAGGGCAGTGCTGGGGGCGGTGGCGGACGCCCGCCAATCGGGGGTTCAGATGAAAGCGGAAGGCCTGCCTATCAACTGATTGCGGCCACACGCCCCCGCGACACAGGCAGCACAGCGGCGCTATGCTACGCCCAAGTCCCGGGGCTAACCAGATTGCAGGTTCAGCAGCTTGTTTATTCTGCTCAGCAGGCCATGCAGAGTGGCCGGCTCGAGGATGCGGCACGCCTTTGGTCGCAGGTTCTGGCTGCGGCTCCGGAACATCCGCAGGCCCTGTTTCATCTCGGCCAACACAAGCTTATGCAAAAGGACCAGGCTGCGGCGCTCGACCTGCTCGAGCGTGCAGCCAAGGCAGACCCGGCCGCTCCCGCAATTCCTCTGAACGTCGCCTTCGTCTACCGGGCATCTGGGAATACGGCGGCAGAGATCGCAGCCTTGGACCGCGCGCTGGCCATCGATCCGTATTTTTTTCCGGCACTGCTTGCCAAGGGGACAGCACTTAACCGCGCCGGCCGGCGCAAGCTTGCGGCACAGGTCTATAAGGCCGCGCTGACCATTGCGCCGCCAGACGATCAGCTGGTCCCAGAGATGCGCAAACAGTTGGAGTTGGCCCGCAAGAACGTTGCAGAGGATGCCGAGCAACTTGATAGGCATCTAGAAGCTCGTATCGAAGGATTCCGAAGCCAGCAAACCGTGTCCGGAGTGCGCCGTGCGGAGATGTGCAAGGATGTGATCCTCGGCCGGCGCAAGGTGTATGTCCAGCAGCCCAGCATGCTCCACTTCCCGGAGCTGCCGGCCATCCAGTTCTACGACCGTGAGATGTTCGATTGGTTGCTGGCCCTGGAAGCCTGCACCGACGCTATCCGCGCTGAGTTTCTGAACGCCTATGGGAAGGACAATGGCGCGTTCGTGCCTTATGTGGATCATCCGGAAGGAGCGCCGCTCAATCAATGGCAGGAGCTGAATCGCTCTTCGCGCTGGAGCGTGCTCTTTTTGTGGAAAGACGGCCAGCGGATGGACGAGGCGTGCGCCCGCTGCCCGGTTACGGCCGCGGCGGTTGAGGCGGCGCCCCAGGCGCATATTCCGAATTTTGCGCCCACCGCGAACTTCTCGGTGTTGGCCCCGCGCACCAGAATTCCGCCGCATACGGGCTCCACCAACGTCCGGCTAATCGTGCACCTGCCGCTGATTGTTCCCGACGGATGTACCTACCGCGTCGGCAACGAAACCCGGGTGTGGGAGGAGGGAAAAGCTTGGGTCTTCGACGACACGATCGAACATGAGGCATGGAACGGAAGCGACGAGCCCCGTGTCATTCTCATGTTCGATATCTGGAACCCCTTATTATCGCCAGCGGAGCGCCAAGTGATCTCTGCGCTCCTGAACGGTCTGCAATCCTACTACGGAGCAGATGCACCTGTTCAGTTCGGCGGATAACCGAACTTTTCCACCCACCGCTGCAGGATTGGCATCATCGGGGCAAGCTGGTCCTTGTACTTTCGCCACTGCCCTATGGCTTCCCCATAAAGAGGTTTGCGCACCTGCGTTGCACTCGGCGAGCGCAGATCCACCGCTGGAGCGATCTTGTTGAAGTCCCGCATGGTGTCCGCCCACTCTACGCCGATAAACTCGCAGACCGCCTTTACGCGGCCGTCGAAGTCCTCGACCATGGCCTCATAGCGGTGTTCGAGCAGGTTGAGCGGAAGCTTCGCACGACATAGCTCGGCAAGCCGCATAACCGAAGCATAGAACTGGGCCGCGTCCTGCAGCTCCAGGAACTCGAACATCGTGACATTCACCCGGAAGTGCCGGCGAAAACAACTGAACACCACGTCGCGCGGATCTCGAAGGGCGAACAAAATTTTGGCCCGCGGGAACAGCTTGGCGATGACGGGAAGTTTGATCGTGTTGAGCGGCTGCTTGTCGACAAACACTTTGCCCTTCAAGTTCGGCTCGTGCTTCAGGACAAAGTCCCAGTAGCGTTTCCGGTCACGGTCCAGCGCCGCTCCGTCCAGGCGGGACAGTTCGTCCAATCCTTCATTGCTCGTCATGTAAGGTCTGGCGATTTCGTTGAGGGTCCCCTTTTCTTCGAGGGCAAGCACCTCAGGATTACTGCCGAGCACCTGTTCCAGCAGCGTCGTGCCGGAACGCATGAAGCCCAACAGAAAGACATGTTCCTTGGGGCCGCCGGGTACGGCACCACCGTCGTCATAACTACCCCACGCCCCCCGCACGGATTCGAAGTACGTGATGATGTGGCGGAGCGCATCGGAGCCTCGTTGCTCCGTAAATCGGTGCGCATGCCGCTGCCGCAATTCCTGATTTTCGGCCTTATAGACTGCAAACGCCTCTGCATACCGCTGCTGGCCATCCAACGCGTCGCCGAGAAGTGCCAGGATGCCGGCGCGGGCACTCGGGTTGAGGGCGCGGGACGTCAGCAAACCTCGAAGCCGATGTTCTGCCTCCGCGAAGTTGCCTTCTACGGAATCTGCAATGGCCAAAGCGGTTAGAGCGGTCGGCTCGTCCCGGACCAACGCGAGGGCCCGGTTGGCGAGGCTTCTCGCCGTAACCACATCGTTTTTTCTCGCAGCGATCGAGGCCAGGCTGGCGATCGCTGCGGCATGATTTGGATCGAGTTCTACAGCGCGATGGTAAGCCGCTTGAGCTGCGGCAGTATCCCCTGAGACTGCGAATGCCATTCCTCGGCGGTAGTGGGAGTAGGCGCGGTCGGGCTCAACGGCGATGGCTGTATCCAGCATCTGCAGCGCCTCGGGGTAGCGCTCAAGGGTTATGAGAGAAAGCGCAATAGCATTGAGCAACGTGGGATCGCGCGGCGTAAGCGCAAGTGCTCGGCGGAATTCCTCGACAGCCCTTTCGTGCTCCCCAGATGCTTGGAATGCCAGCCCCTTTGCATTGAACACCACTCGGTGCATGACGCCGCGTTGCAGGGCCATATTTGCCAGATGAAACGCACGCCGAAGGTCGCCGGAGCTAACGGCGGATCCGATGCTGTCGATGAGCTGGGCGTCGATCGTTGGAGACTGCACTGGACCGATAGCCATCCGGGTCCTCGTAGAAGGCAGCCTATGCCGCCGCCGGGTCTAGTACAGTCGCCCGAACATCGGCTCAAGGGTCTCCCAAAAAGAAACGGCGGCCAAGCGGCCGCCGTTTCCCAAAGGTCATCCGAGATTAGTACTTGATTGTCGCGCCGACGAAGATCGTGCGGCCGAGGGAGTCGTACACACCCGGATAGGTGTTGCCGTTTCCGAACGGAGGTGCCGAGATGCCGAAGGTGTTGCTGTCCACCACCGGCGGATCCTTGTCGAACACGTTGTTGACGCCGGCATGCAGCGAAACTCCTTCGCGTACATTCCAGTTCACGGCCAGATCGAAGTAGTCGAACGATCCGATATTGCCGTCCACCAGATCCTGCGGGCCAGCAAGAAGAGCCTGACTGCTATTCTGATCAAGGCTCACACTGCTCAGGTGACGCCAGTTGACCGAGAAGTCGAAGTCCCAAGGCGACGTCCAGGTCACGCGCAGCTTATGACGCCATTCCGGAGATGGCGTTCCGCAGGTCACGCCGAACAACCCGGCGCAGTCATACGAGAGGTACCCCGGGATAGGCGTGAACTGAAGCTTGTCGAGCTTCGTGCCCACAAAGTTTGCCGACAAGCTGCCATACGGGCCGACCCAGTCGCCGAGATCCACCTGATAGTTGGCCTCGAAATCGAAGCCGCTCGTCCGCATGGCGCCTGCATTGGTCGCCACATCCTGGACAAAGCCGTTGAGCGTGTGGATCGAGTGGTTCCCCGGATCGCGGAACACCAGCGGGCAGGCAATGGACTGGCTGGCCGGAGTCGCCGCGTCACCATAGCAAGCAGCCAGGATGACGTTCGAGGGAAGGCCCGTTTCACCGTTCGCCGGCATGTAACCAGCGACCTTGATGGAGAAGTAGTCGATTGTGGCGGTGAAGCCGGAGAGGAACGTCGGCGTTAATACCAGACCGACCGAACGTGTGTCCGAAACTTCCGGCACGAGGCTGATGTTACCACCGACCACGTTGTTACACTGCGCCGCCGGACAGGTCAGGATTCCGGCGTCCGGATTGGGAACCTGAGCGTGGGCGATGCCACCTGCCGTGAGGCAGTTGTGGATCACAGTCGGGTCGCCACCGGTCGCCGCACATGGATCCTGTCCACCGAACAGCACCTCGTTGTTCGGAGCAAACAGCTCCAGCACGTTCGGCGCACGCACCGCGCGCTGATAGCTCGCGCGCAGACGGAAGTCGTCTATGGGCTGCCATTCCGCGCCATACTTGTAGGAGGTCACAGAGCCCGCGACATCGTAGGACGAATACCGGTAACCGGCATTCACCGACAAATCTTCGACGAACGGCATACCTTGCACGAGCGGCACCCGGACCTCGCCGAAGCCTTCGGACACGTTGAAGCCGGACCGCGGCACGGGCAGGGTCTTGCCGCCATTGCCGGCGATGTCGCCAATGATGAGATCGTGGCTCGGATCCAATTGCAGGTATTCGGCACGGTACTCGCCACCGAGCGCAACGCCAACGGGGTTCTTCGCCCAGGGGGACTGGAGACCCCACGAACCAAGATCGCCGGCGAGCGAGCCGCTCACCACCTGCTCTTCGGTGTAGCCCGTGATCAACGACGTCGCCTGGACGTAGTCGAGCATCTTCGGGGTGACAGAGCCGAAGCCGTTGAAGATATCCAGCGGCACACACGTCGGGTCCATGCCGTTTTCGGCCACGAAGCACTGACCCGTTGCCGGATCCACATTCAGTGCATTCTGGAGCCGTTGCTGGGACCAGTTGCCCCGCTGAATCTGGTCGAAGACGGTGGTGCCGTACTGGGCATAGATGTCGTAGCTCCAGCCGCTGCCCAGATCGCCCTTCGCGCCGATCACCATCCGGTAGGCGGTATGACGCAAGTCGGTGGTGCGGAACCCACCTTCGATGTCGCGGCGTCCAACGGAGATAAATGCCAAGCCGGGGTTGATATTGCAGTTACCGGTGTTACCGATGGGCGTACAACCGGCGCCTTGGGCGTTGTTGCTGCAAAGGGCCGTCCGCTCCTGATCGGTCATCAGCGGGTTGTCGCAGTTCATCGTGAAATAAGTGCCCAAGAACGAGCCGCCCTGGGCGATCTGCGCCACCGAGTGGTCGTCCGTGAACATGAACTGGGAATAGAGGTCGAGCTGCGGGGCTACCTCGTAATGCGCGAAGAAGCCACCCGTGTAACGGGTGTCTGGGCGCTGGAGGTAGTTCAGAGGACCGTAGTTAAACTTCTGGTTGGGTGCACCGGTGTAATCGGTGAAATTACCCGATCCGGCCGCGCCCGAGCCCTGCTCGAAGAAATCGTAGGCGGCGCCCGCATAGTAATCGTCGAGCGAAATCCAGCGATTGTAGTTGCTCGATCCGGCGCAGGCTAAGTGGTCAAAAACGCCGTTGGTCGGTCTTGCGGAGAGCGAACATGCCGAGAAGTTGCGCTTCGATTCCAGCACCGGCTGACTGTTGCGGAAGCCGAGATAGGCGGTGACGTTGCCTTTGCCATTCGGCGTATTGACGCCGAGAATCAACGTGGCATCGTCGGTCTCGCCGCCCCACCAGCCCGAAGGCGCTGAGGGGAAGCCAGTTGCCTTATTCCAATTGTTGAAGTCGGAGTTGTCGTTCCCGGCCTGATTGACTGTGTACTGGCCATCGACTTCGACACCCTCAAAGTCCTTGCGCATGACGAAGTTCACGACACCGGCTTCGGCGTCCGATCCGTACACCGCCGAGGCGCCGCCCGTCAGGACTTCGACGTGATCGACGAGGGCGGCGGGGATCTGGTTCAGGTCAGGCACGGGGAAGGAGATGTCGCCAGGCAGGAGGCGGCGGCCATCGATCAACACCAATGTACGGGCCGAACCCAGGCCGCGCAGGTTTACCGTCGCGGTACCGGTGGCGCCGTTCGAGGCGTTCTGCCCAAAGTCCGCAAAGGACTGCGGCAGATTGTTGATCAGCGTCTCGACGCTGGAGGTTCCCTCGAACTTCATTTCCTGCTGGCCAACGGCCGTCACAGGACTGGAGCTGTATAGGCCGGTCTGCGGAATGCGCGAACCCGTGACCACCACGGTTTCGCCCGTTTCCTGCGCGCTGGCCGGAACGGAAAGGCCAGCCACGGCGGCGGAGGCTGCTCCAAGGAGCAGGGCGGAACGCAAGCTTCGCTTGTCTAAGTTAGTTCTAAACACTGGAACCCCCTTGGTTCTATGTAGCGACTGCCATGAACGGACGTGTGCCTGCCTTATGGCAGTCAAGCCCCCGGCGCACCTAATCCCAGACGCGCGCGGAAATGCCCGTTTCGGCCGGAACCTATGAGACAGATGCGCGGCGGGTCAAAACAGAATCGTCGTGATCGATGCGTTCCGTTGCTTGTTGTGACTTTTGTGCATCAATTCTGTGGATGTCCCTGATGGAAATCGCTGATTCGCAGCGGAGTTTGGCAACATGCGCGTGTCTCGCCGCGCGTAAATCGCATCCATTCGCGACTCAGAGTTAAAGGAACAGAGCATGACAACGGGACTGATGACGCACGGAGCGTGCTTTGCGCATGAGCCGCCGCCCGGCCATCCCGAATCACCGCGGCGTTTGCAGGCGGTGCTGAACGGGCTTCGTCAGTGCGATCTGAGAAAGTTAACAGCCGCTCGGGCCACTCGCGAACAGCTGGTACGGGCTCACGCACCCGAGATGGTCGATTCGGTGCTCGGCCACTCGAATGAGGAGGCGCAGGACTCCGGTTACGCGCGGCTCGACGCCGACACCTTCATGTCGGCGGGCTCTGCGGAAGCGGCCCTCTTCGCCGCAGGTGCTGTCGTAGGAGCCGTGGACGCGGTGGTTTTGGGCGAAGTTCGCAACGCCTTCTGCGCGGTCCGTCCGCCAGGCCATCATGCCGAGAGGGCGACGCCCATGGGATTCTGCCTGTTCAACAACGTTGCTGTGGGGGCCCTGCACGCCCGCTCCGTTCATGGAGCTGAGCGGATCGCTGCAATCGACTTCGACGTGCATCATGGCAACGGCACTCAGGACATCTGCTCCAACGACCCTGACCTGTTCTATGCCTCCACGCACCAGATGCCGCTTTACCCCGGAACAGGATACGAGATCGAAGGGGGTGTTGCCGGGAATGTGCTGAACCGGCCGCTCAATCCGGGGAGCGGAAGCCGGGAATTTCGCGCAGCTTACAAAGATTCCATCTTGCCCGCCCTGGAGGCGTTCGCGCCTGAGTTCGTCTTCATCTCAGCCGGTTTCGACGCTCACCAGGCGGACCCCTTGGCAAACTTGAACCTTTCTGCGGACGATTTCGGCTGGGTTACTGCCGAAATTTGCGCCGTTGCCGCCCGGGTTTGCCAAGGCCGCGTTGTTTCCTCATTGGAGGGCGGCTATGACCTCGAGGCGCTCGAGGAGTCCGCTGCGGCTCATGTTGGCGCGCTGATCGAGGCCTGATGTGTCTTCGCCGAGTTCGCCATCCAGTACGCCAGTAGAAAAGCTGAGCTTCGAGGCCGCTTTGCGCGAGCTGGAAGGGATCGTCGGCAAGCTTGAGCAAGGCTCTGTCGATCTTGAGGATTCGATTGCCCTTTATGAACGCGGCCAAGCTCTCAAGGTGCATTGCGAACAGAAGCTCAGATCGGCCGAGAGCCGGCTCGAGAAGATCGTAACCGGCCCCAAAGGCGCCGAGCGGACAGAGCCGCTGGACCCGGTCTAAACCCGGCGCGGCTTGATTTGTCGGATTGAAAAGGCTGACTTAGCACCGATGTGCATTGACCATACGCCGCCTGCCAGCCAAGCCGGGGTACAATGACAGGACAAGCCCAGACGCCACTGCTCGATCAGGTTCCGGAGCCATCCGCGCTGCGCCAGCTGCCGCGCTCCTCTCTCCGCCAGATCGCGGACGAGCTCCGGCAGGAAACCATCAATGCGGTGTCGGTGACTGGCGGCCATTTGGGGGCCGGCCTAGGCGTGGTGGAGCTCACGGTGGCTATTCACTACGTCTTCAACACCCCCGTGGACCGGCTGATCTGGGATGTCGGCCACCAAGCCTATCCCCATAAGATCCTAACCGGCCGCCGGGACCGCATTCGCACCTTGAGGCAGGGCGGGGGACTCTCCGGCTTCACCAAGCGGGCCGAAAGCGAATACGACCCCTTCGGCGCCGCTCATTCGTCCACCTCCATTTCCGCGGGGCTAGGATTCGCCGTCGCGCGCGATCTCAAGGGCGGCAGCAATCACGTGGTCTGCGTGATCGGGGACGGCGCCATGAGTGCTGGCATGGCCTATGAAGCCATGAACAACGCCGGTGCCCGCAAAGAGCGGCTGATCGTCATTCTGAACGACAACGACATGTCCATCGCTCCGCCTGTCGGAGCGATGAGCGCGTATCTGCCGCGGCTCATTTCCAGCAAGGAATATCGCGGTTTACGCAAAATCGGGAAGAGGCTTACCAGCGTCATGCCCCGCTTCTTGAAGGAGCGGGCACGCCGGGCAGAGCATTACGCGCGGGGATTGGCAGTCGGCGGCACTCTCTTCGACGAACTGGGCTTCTACTATGTGGGCCCGATCGACGGCCACAATCTCGACCACCTGATCCCGGTGCTTGAGAACGTGCGTGATATGAAGAACGGTCCGGTTCTCATTCATGCCGTCACGAAAAAGGGTAAGGGTTACGCGCCGGCGGAAGCCAGCGCCGACAAATACCACGGCGTCGTTAAGTTCAATGTGCTGACCGGTGAGCAGACGAAGTCGAGCGCGAAGGCGCCGAGCTACACCAAGGTCTTCGCTGAAGCCTTGATTGCTGAAGCCGAAAGGGATGATCGTATCGTCGCGATTACGGCGGCTATGCCATCTGGCACCGGCCTTGACCTCTTCGAGAAACGATTTCCCGACCGCTGCTTCGATGTCGGCATCGCCGAGCAACACGGGGTGACCTTTGCGGCAGGTCTGGCGGCAGAGGGTTTGAAACCATTCGCCACGATCTATTCGACCTTTCTGCAGCGCGCCTACGATCAGGTCGTGCACGACGTGGCCATTCAGGGGCTGCCGGTGCGCTTTGCTATGGACCGCGCCGGGCTCGTTGGTGCCGATGGCCCTACCCACGCCGGCTCGTTCGACCTTGCTTACCTCGGGACTTTGCCGGGGTTCGTGATTATGGCGCCCTCCGACGAGGTCGAATTGACGCACATGGTGGCGACGGCGGCTGCCATCGATGACCGTCCTTCGGCGGTGCGCTATCCGCGAGGCGAGGGGATCGGTCTTGAGCGTCCAAAAGTTGGGACCCCGCTCGAGATCGGCAAAGGCCGCATCATCCGCGAAGGAACAAGCATTGCCCTCCTCAATCTGGGAACGCGCATGCAGC
Source organism: Alphaproteobacteria bacterium (assembly GCA_019242395.1). Classification (GTDB taxonomy): domain Bacteria; phylum Pseudomonadota; class Alphaproteobacteria; order Micropepsales; family Micropepsaceae; genus Rhizomicrobium. The sequence continues at coordinate 19,457 of JAFAVP010000253.1, forward strand.
AATGCCTGCTCGCCGCGGAAAAGCTGTCTGCCTACGGATTGTCTGCAACGGTGGCAGATGCCCGATTTGCGAAGCCTTTGGACCACGATTTGGTGCGCCGCCTGGCGCGAGAGCACGAAGTGCTGATTACCGTGGAGGAAGGCGCCATCGGAGGCTTCGGCGCACATGTGATGCAGTTCCTGGCTCTGGCGGGGTTGCTGGACCATGGCCTTAAAATTCGCCCGATGACACTGCCCGATCGCTTCATCGATCAGGATTCCCCGGAGAAGATGTACGAGATCGCGGGGCTCGACGCGAAGTCCATCGTGGAGACGGCGCTCAATGCATTGGGGCGCGAACGCGAAGCGGCACTGAGCAATATCGCTTGAACGTACTCTGCCGGCATTTCGGCACCTGCGGTGGATGCACGCTCCAGGATCTTGCTCCAGAGCAATACCTCGAGCGCAAACGGCGGCGGATCGTTGATGCCCTCGCGCGCAATGGGGTTGATGGTGCTCCGCTATCGGGAATCGAAACGGTGCCATCCCATTCGCGACGGCGCGCGACGCTCAAGGTGCGGAAAAGTGCCGGAGAAACACACATCGGCTTCCATGCGCCTCGCTCGCACGTGCTTGTCGATGTTCGGCAGTGCCATGTGCTCACGCCCGGGCTCTTCAACCTGACCCAACAGCTCCGCGAGGTTTTCGACGCGACGCTGGCGGGGGAAGAGAGCGCGGAGCTCTACATGCTGGAGGCGGACAACGGATTCGATCTGGCGATTTCGGGGGCCCGAAGATCGATGCCGGACGTAGTCGCTAGGATCGCGGCGGCTGCCTCGAAGCTCAACCTCATCCGCGTCACCAGCGGCACTGAACTGTTGTACCAGACCGCTATCCCCGTCGTGACCTTCGGAAAGGCGCGCCTCGGGTTGCCGCCAGCCGCGTTTTTGCAGCCGACGCGGGAGGGCGAGGCTCTCCTCCAGCGGTTGGTCAACCAAGCGGTGGGGACGGCGAAACGGGTTCTCGACCTCTTTTCCGGCTGCGGCACGTTTAGCCTGTTCCTAGCCAGCCGCGCGCAAGTGAACGCCTTTGATGTGGAAACTTCGATGCTCCAGGCGCTTGCCGCAGCTGCCCGTGGCACGTCAGGACTCAAACCCTTGCACACTGAGCGGCGGGACTTGTTCAAACAGCCCCTATTGCCGGCCGAGATCAATCGCTTGGATGCAGCGGTGCTCGACCCGCCACGGGCGGGGGCGCTCGCCCAGTCAACCAAACTTGCACAATCGCGCCTCACCCACATTGCATACGTTTCCTGCGATGCGGCAAGCTTCGCCCGGGATGCGCGGGTGTTGATCGATGGCGGGTTCCGGCTGGATTGGATCGTGGGTGTGGACCAGTTTCTCTGGTCGGCGCACATCGAACTCGCCGCCGCCTTCTCCCGATAACGAGTGGCGGCGCTACGGCCGCTGGCTGTGGGCTGTTGTTGCCGTTGCCGCTCTGATTGCGATGGTTATCGCCGGGAGTGCCTATGTGCAGGCCGGCGGTTATTCGAACTGGGCGGTCGTTGTGGTGGCAGGGGATTGGCATGCGCACGATGGCAGCCCGAGCGAGATTTTCGACAATGCACGCCGCGATGTTTCGCAAGCGCTCGCGGATATCGGCTTCAATCCATCGAACATCGTGCAGTTCTCCGTCCGCCCTCAACGCTATTCCGCAGCACATGCGCAACGGTCAGATGCCGGGACCATTGCGGACACATTGTCCGGCTTGTCCGATCGCGCCACCAGCGGTTGTTTGCTCTATTTCAGCTCGCATGGCGCGCCTTCTGGCCTTGTGCTCGGAGAAACGATTCTGACTCCGCCAAAACTCGACCGCATTGTATCCGAGTCCTGCGGCGAGCGGCCCACCATCATCGTGATCTCGGCCTGCTATTCCGGCTTGTTCATGAACGCGCTCGAAACGCCAAACCGGATGATCATGACAGCGGCGCGGCGGGATCGCACGTCCTTCGGCTGTGGAGGCACAAACCGGTACCCGTACTTCGATGCCTGTTTTCTTTCGAGCGTCGATGAGGCGAGTGGTTTTCGCTTGTTGGCAATTCGCACGCGGCAATGCGTGGTTCGCATGGAGAAAGAAACCGGAATGGCTCCGCCCTCGGAGCCACAGATTTTCATCGGACGAGCCATTGCGTCTCGTCTCCCTGCCTGGCGCTGACAATCGGAATGCCTCAGCTGCCAAGTATCTCCTTCGCCACGCGTATGCCGCTTCGCACTGCCCCTTCGATATAGCCCTGGAATCCGAAGGAGGTATGCTCACCGGCGAAATGGATGTTGCCCTGGCGCAATCCTTCGCTGCCGCCGAAACTGGTGTACTGGCCGACATTGTATTGCGACCAGGCGCCCAGTAGATGCGGATCGAGGTTGCCGTCGTTGACCCATGCGAGCTTCGGTCCGGCATTCCAGGCAGCCGTCATACCGGGGAAGATCGGTTCCAGCGAAGCCAACGTGTCGTCCACGAGCGCGATCGGCGCCGGTCCCATGTAATTGTCTTGCGACAATCCGTATTTCGGCCCAATGGCCAACCCCTGTGTCCCACCGGGGAGGCAACCGTAGATTTCCGTCTTTCTGGTTTGATTTTGGTAGGAACTGGCATCCCAGCCGCTTTGCGAGAGCATGTCGCTCAACTGATCGCCGTTGTAACCGTCAGGAACCCATGGACGGCCTGCCACCTGGACATGAATCTTCACGTTATTGCCGAGTGGCAGCGATGCGATCGCCTGTCTCTTGAGCGCTGACAGCGTAACGTGCGCCATGTCGACATTGCGCAATGTCGTGAACGGGAGGGCCAGCACCACATGATCCGTCACGACATCAACGCTGCGGCCGGCAGTCGCAAAGCTTGCCGTGAACGAGCCGCTGGCGTTCTCCCGGAGTGCCTCCAGCCGGTAGTCAAGGTTGATGGTTCCGGCCGGCAATTCAGAAACCAGACCCGTTATAAGTTGATCGTTACCCCCACGGATGTGCCACTTTTCATCAGAGCCGCCGAGCTCCGGCCAGCTGCGTGGCTGGTTTCCGTTGCCGCGGCTGGCGTCGAGGCCAAGCAGGTAGATGAGGTTAACCGCAGATTGTTTTTCCGGTGGTCCGCCATATTCGTCCAGCACGTCGGCATAACACAGCTTGCCAAACGGGCTCGACAGGCCGCCAGGGACGTTGTCATCGATCCATTCGGCAACGGATGTGTTGTCCAATTTCTTAGCTTGGTTGGAATAATGGCGGTAGTTGACATTGCCCACCTCACGCGCCGCATCGTGAAACAGCTTCCAGCCGAAATCACGCCAGTCGCGATTGAGCTCGCGCTGTGTGTAGCGGACACCGTTAAACCAGGCCGTATCCTTGGAATTTTGCGGGGTGCGGTAGGTGTTCTCGATTTCAAGCCCGAAATGTTTCGCGAGCTTCAAGGTCTCGGAGTGCTCGGAAGAAATGAACTCGCCATGTTGCTCGGTAGTTTGTCCATTGGCGAAATAGCCACGCAAAGTTTGTATACGGCCGCCCGCAGCGACGTTCCATTCATACACCTGCGCGGCTATACCGCCGCGCCGCCACAGTTCGCGGGCGCACGTCAGGCCAGCAATCCCTCCGCCGACGATCGCTACCCGCGGTGTGTTCGCTGCCACGCCGCGCCTAGCCGCTGCGAGCGTCGCAGCAGCCGCGGAAAGGCCGCAGAAGATCTGGCGGCGAGTGGGGTTAATCAGAGCCAGCTCGCGCATCTCCTCGACCTCGTCGAGAGGCGCGCCCGTGCGCACTGATAAGGCGTGCACTGCCGAAGCTTTACGCAGCATACCCGTGAGAGACGAACGGCAGGATCGACGCATGTTGGTGCCCCACTCTCAAGGCGCGAGTGTCCCCCAGATCAGCGGGATTGTCACCTTGAAGTGTGAGTCACTTGGGTGCAGCGTGCAATGAGATGACAGGACCAGCAGCAGCATTGACCTATGCAGCCGCACAAGCGGCGCGGGTTGCGTTTTATGGCGCGCACTACGTTGCGGCACGGGTTCTCGCGCGGGAGATGTTTGCCGGCATCGAGCGGCCGCCCCATCCGCTTCCTTCGCTGTCGGAAACGCTTGCCGCCATGCGCGAGTTGTTCGCGCAGGACTGGGAAAACGTGGAGAGAGGGCTCTACCCGATGCCGCTCAACATCGCCACGGAATTGCGGTGCGCTATGGAAAGCGGGCGCTTCCTCATGGATGTGCCCCGCGTTGTGCAGCGGCGCCAGCGCAAGGCGCATGACGAGGTCCGCGACCGCGCGGCCGGGTTGCCACACTACTACCAGCAGAACTTCCACTTTCAGACGGACGGCTATTTGAGCGACCGCTCCGCACAGCTTTACGATTTTCAGGTGGAGGCGCTGTTCGCTGGCACGGGCGATGCCATGCGCCGTCGCGCCTATGTGCCGCTGGCGCGGTTCTTCGATGAGACGGAGGTGGATAATCCCGTTTTGCTGGATGTCGGTTCGGGCACCGGCGGATTTCTATCCTTCGTAAAATCCGTGCGGCCCCAGCTAAAGACTGTCGCGCTTGATTTGTCAGAACCCTATCTGGAGCGTGCGCGGAAGAGTCTGTCGAGATATGCGAATCTCGAATTCCTCGCCGCGCCGGCGGAAGCGATGCCACTGCCGGACGCGACCGTCGATGCGGCGGTCAGCATTTTCCTGTTTCACGAATTGCCGCCGAAGGTACGAGAAGCGGTGGCTAAGGAAATTGCCCGGGTGCTGAAGCCGGGCGGTGTGTTCGTGCTGGCCGATACCATTCAATATGGCGATGTCCCGGAGTTCGACGGGCTGTTAGATGTTTTCCCCGAGCTGCTGCATGAGCCGTATTACTCCTCCTATGCGAAAACCCATCTCGATGCGCTTTTCGCCGCCGCTGGCCTGAAGCGCATCTCCAGCGACATCGCCTACCTGACAAAAATCGCAACCTTCGAAAGACCAGCCCGGTAACCGCGACGAGCGCGCGCTACCTCAGCCAATTCTCAAACGTAAGCCTTTGGCAAGCGCAGACTCCGCCCGTCAACCCACTTGCGCCCGGTGGCGGAGCGCGTGGTCGGCCAGCACGCAGGCCATCATGGCTTCGCCGACCGGAACGGCGCGGATGCCGACGCATGGGTCATGGCGGCCTTTGGTGACGATCTCCGTTTCACTGCCATGCACATCAATGGTCCTGCGCGGGCTCAAGATGGAGGAGGTGGGTTTCACGGCGAACCGCACCACGATCGGCTGTCCCGATGAAATGCCCCCGAGGATTCCGCCGGCGCGATTGGACAGAAATCGCGGCGCACCCTCATTGCCGGCACGCATTTCATCCGCGTTCTCTTCGCCGGATAGCATTGCGGCCGCAAACCCATCACCGATCTCCACGCCTTTGACGGCATTGATGCTCATCATCGCGGCCGCGAGATCGGCATCGAGCTTCCCGTAGACCGGCGCCCCAAGGCCCGCGGGAACCCCATCGGCCACCACTTCGATCACTGCGCCGCAGGAGGATCCCGCTTTGCGGATTCTCTCGAGATATTCCGTCCACGGATCGACGGCCGCCGCATCCGGGCAGAAGAAAGGGTTGCGGGAGACTTCCTCCCAATCCCAGCGCGCGCGCTCGATTGTTTCTGTGCCCATCTGAATGAGCGCGCCGCGGATGCTCACGCCCGCATATATTTGCTCCAGCACTTTGCGCGCAATCGCGCCGGCCGCAACGCGCGAGGCGGTTTCACGCGCGCTCTGCCGTCCGCCGCCACGGTAGTCGCGCACCCCGTACTTTGCCCAGTAGGTGTAATCGGCGTGGCCAGGACGAAACTTGTCGCGAATGTCGGAATAGTCTTTCGATTTGGCATCCACATTTTCGATGAGCAGCGCGATGGGGGTGCCTGTCGTAACCTGGTCCGGCATGCGTTCGTCCTGGAACACCCCCGAAAGAATGCGAACGGTGTCGGGCTCCTTGCGCTGGCTCACATATTTCGATTGTCCGGGTCGCCGACGGTCTAGCCCCGCTTGGACATCTCCTTCGGTCAACGGAACGCCGGGCGGGCAGCCATCCACCACGCAGCCCAGCGCCGGCCCATGACTCTCGCCGAAGGTTGTCACCCGAAAGAGGTGTCCGAACGTGTTGTGCGACATGCGCGACTCTTAAGAATGGGGAGGGCAAGGGTCAATTCGGCGAGCTCACCTGCACGACTGTACTTCCTTGGGCGCGGAACAGTACGCCTTGCGTCTCCTCCAGATCGGACATCTGTTTCCAGCCCAACCCGTTAAACAAGCCACGCAAGATCCGCGTGAAGGCACCATGTGAAACGGCGAACGTGTCGGCCGTCAGATCCGCAACCCAGCTTTCGGCCCGCGCCGCCACATCGGCGTAATTTTCTCCGCCGGGGACGCGCACATCCCATTTGTCGTGGCTGCGCCGTTCGAACATCGCGGGGTCAAGTGCGCGGGCTTCTGCGTCGGTGAGCCCGTCCCAGATACCGAGGTCGATTTCCTGAAGGCGAGGGTCGGTTGTGAACCTGTTCTGCGGCAGCTTCAGTTCGGTGAGAACGATTTCCATTGTCGTGCAGGCGCGCGGCAATGGACTTGACACGTAGGAGAGTGCCGCGATGTCAGAGGCTTGCGCCACCAACACATGCGCGATGGATCGCGCTTGTTCACGGCCTTTCGAGGTCAGCGGTGTGTCCCTGGTTCGCCCCTGAAACCGCTTCTGCACGTTCGCTTCTGTTTCGCCGTGGCGGCAAAAATAGAGAGTTAGACCCGCCGGCAGGCTAAGAGGCATCGGTCTTCGAAACGGTGATGTCCGGCGCGTCTTCCGCCTTCATGCCCACGATATTGTAGCCCGCATCGACGTGCATCACTTCACCAGTAATGGCGGAACCGAGATCGGAGCAGAGGAAAAGCGCCGCGTTCCCCACTTCGTCGATGGTCACGTTGCGGCGCAGCGGTGCGTTGTACTCGCACCATTTCAGCATGTAGCGAAAGTCGCCGATACCGGATGCGGCAAGAGTCTTGATCGGCCCCGCGGAAATCGCGTTCACGCGGATGGCATTTTTGCCGAGGTCTTCGGCAATGTAGCGAACGCTGGCCTCCAATGCCGCCTTCGCTACGCCCATGACGTTGTAATGCGGCATAATTCGCTCGGCCCCAAAATAGCTCAGCGTCACCATGCTGCCGCCGCTCGTCATCAGCTTTTCGGCGCGCTGCGCCACAGCGGTGAACGAGTAGCAGGAGATGTCCATCGTCATCCGGAAATTGTCGGGCGTGGTATCGACATAGCGGCCCTTCAGCTGCTCCTTGTCCGAGAAGGCAACGGCATGGACCAGGAAGTCCAGCCGGTCCCATATCGCTCCTAGTTCGGCAAAAGCGGCATCCAGCGAACCCTGAAGAGAGACATCGCAATCGATCAGCGCCGC
>JAFAVP010000293.1 GCA_019242395.1 Alphaproteobacteria bacterium
CGCCGCCTCAACATGCGCGAGCAGCTGGTGCGCGAGGTGGAGATCATCCCGCTGGAGGTGGTGGTGCGGAATATCGCGGCGGGCTCGCTCTCCAAGCGCCTTGGCATAGAGGAAGGCGCCGCGCTGCCGCGTTCGATCATCGAATACTTCTACAAGAACGATAAGCTGCACGATCCCTGGGTCAGCGAGGAGCACATCACCGCCTTCGGCTGGGCGGCGCCGCAGGACCTGGACGACATGGTGAACCTCTCGATCCGCATCAACGATTTCCTCTCCGGTCTTTTCATGGGGGTTGGCATCCGGCTGGTGGATTTCAAGCTGGAGTTCGGCCGGCTGTGGGAGAACGATTTCATGCGCATCGTGCTCGCCGATGAGATCAGCCCGGATTCCTGCCGCCTCTGGGATGCGTCCACCAATGAGAAGATGGACAAGGACCGCTTCCGGCGCGATCTGGGGGGCGTGGTAGAGGCCTATTCCGAAGTGGCGCGGCGTTTGGGCATCATGCCCGAATCGGTGCAGGGCGAAGTCAAAGGCCCGGTACTGGTGCGCTGATGCTTCGGGGCTCCCCCTCGGCAAGCTCGGGGTGGCACCTCAGCATGACGGTGGCGGATTTATAATGGGTGGCTGGACTTATATGCTTCGCTGTTCCGATGACAGTTTATACGTGGGCTCGACCTCCTATGCTGATGTGAATATTCGCGTCGCAGAACACAATGATGGGCGGTATTGGGGCTACACATCTAGGAGACGGCCGGTGAAGATGGTTTGGTCAAAGTGGTTTGACGATTTGCGAGAGGCGCATGCTGCAGAGCGCCAGATCAAGGGCTGGAGCCGTGCGAAGAAGCTGGCACTCATGAGAGCGGATGAAGAGACCTTGGTCAGGCTATCGAAGCGCAGAGCTGGAAAGCCCAAATCTATTCCGAAGCCTTCCAAGCAGCAGCTGGTTGAGCAACTCCATTCCATTGGGCTGCGTCATCCTGAGGCGCGAGCCCCAAGGGCGAGCCACGAAGGATGAAGGCCAGAGTGTTCGTGACGTTGAAGAACGGCGTGCTCGATCCGCAGGGCAAGGCGATCGGCCATGCCCTGAACGGGCTCGGCTTCGGCGAAGTGGGCGAGGTGCGCCAAGGCAAGCTCATCGACATTGAACTCCGCGAATCCGATGGCGAGAAGGCGCGCAGCCGTCTTAAGCAGATGTGCGAAAAGCTGCTTGCCAATACCGTGATCGAAAAATACGAGATCGAACTCAAGCCTTAGCGGGAAACGCCCGCCCAACCGATGAAGGGGTCTATCATGCGTGTTATTCGAGCGCTGGCGTTCACGGCGCCCGCTGCCGCGCTGTGCGGCATTCTGGTTTGTGCCGGCAGTGCGCTGGCGGCGCCGCCCATGACAACTCCTGTTCCGGCAAAGCCGGCCGCTACTGCCCCAAGCGCGCCGTCGCAAGCGCCTGTGGATCCCGCCAGGCTCGCGTTGGCGAAGGAATATATGAATGCGGCGCGCCCGCGCAGCCCGCAGGAGATGCTGGATCAAACGGTGCGGCGGATGGTTAACATGGCGAAGCTCGCCAACCCCAAGCTGGATGCGAAAAAGTTCGAGGTCCAGCGCCGGGCCGTGATGATGAAGAAGATGACCGAGAGCCTCGACATGCAGGCCAGAGTGATCGCCCAGCACTACAGCCTGGAAGAGCTGAAGGGGCTTGTCACGTTCTACAAGAGCCCGTTGGGCCGGAAGCTGGTGAAAGAAACCCCGCTCATCATGCAACAGATCATGGCCGAGCGCAGGAATGAGATGGCGAACGCATCCAACATGCAGACCTTGCAGAAGGTGCAGTCGGGGCAGGCGGCCAAAAACAAGTGAGGCGATGAAGTCCGCGGTTGTCGTTTTTCCGGCTTCCAATTGCGACCGCGACGCGGCGGTCGCATTGGAGCAGATCACCGGCCGGAAGCCGCACATGGTGTGGCACGCGGATTCCGAAATCCCCGACGTTGATCTCATCGTGTTGCCGGGCGGTTTTGCCTATGGCGATTACCTGCGCTCCGGCGCCATGGCGGCGCTGTCCACCGCCATGCGCGATGTGATCGACAAGGCGCAAAAGGGCGTCACGGTACTCGGCATCTGCAACGGCTTTCAGGTGCTGACCGAATCGCGGCTTCTGCCGGGTGCGCTGATGCGCAATGCGGGGCTGAAGTTCACCTGCCGCGGCGTGGGGCTCGAGGTGACGGAAACGCAATCGGTCTTCACCCGCAAATACGATCACGGTCAGCGCGTGACGTTCCCCGTGGCGAATGGCGAAGGCAATTACTTCGCCGACGACGAGACGCTCGATCGGCTCGAAGGCGAAGGCCGCGTCGTGTTCCGCTATGCCGAAGGCGAGAACCCTAACGGCAGCGCACGCAACATCGCCGGCATCCTCAACGAGACCCGCAACGTGCTGGGCCTGATGCCGCATCCCGAACGCGTGGTCGATCCGCTGCTCGGCGGCACCGACGGCCGGGCGATGTTCGAAAGCCTGCTGGAGGGTCTGGGGTAGGAAAGCTGAGGATTGCGTGCTGACTTATCCTCCCCCGCTTGCGGGGGAGGTGGATCGCCGCGCAGCGAAGCACGCTAAGGCGTGTTCGCAAGAAAAAGCGGCGAGACGGTAGGGGGAGTTTCTTGCGCAAAGGCGAAGAGGGCGCTCGCGCGAAAGCCAAGGTATTTCGCCGCAGGATGACGAAAGCTGAAGTCATTCTGTGGCTGCATCTGCGCAGGCTGAGGGAGATCGGCTACAACTTCCGCCGGCAGCATCCCATCGGCCCCTACATTGCAGACTTCGCGATTCACACTGGCAAATTGATTGTCGAAGTGGATGGTGAAACGCACGGCACTGAAGAAGAGATGGCGCATGATCGGCGGCGGGACGCTTACCTGCAATCGCAAGGCTGGCGCGTGCTACGCATTCCCAACATGGCGATCTACGAGGACCTAGACCATGTGCTTGAAGTTATCCTCTCGCAGCTTCCCCCTTCCGCCTCGGTCGCGGAACGCTCGCTCGGCACCTCCCCCGCAAGCGGGGGAGGATAAGAGGCGCGTAATTCCGGAATTGTGCTTATAGGACACGAAGCTTGGGGATTCCGACGACGATTTACGTCTATCTGCCTAATGAAGGTACTGATGTCTGGGCACCTGTGGATGCTGAACATCTGGGCCATGACGTCTATCGGATCACCCATTGTCGGGGTGCAGATGAGGACGTCCAATTTGGAAAGGGCGCGCTGGTCCGGTGCCGGACGCAAGTGCTTTCGGGCGGCGAATGTCTGATAGCCTTTGCAGGTGTACCATCATCATAGGCGCAGCTTGAGTTCTCTCAAAGTTCATTGTATCATAAATGCAACAGATAGAAAATGAGGGTCCGGTGTGGGTTCAGGCGCAGATTGTCATCCCCGGCGAGACCCGCGCGGCCGCGCGCGGTTCGAGGGAACGGGATCCAGGTGGTTCAGCCGTCCGGGCGTCTAAAGCGCGCCGCACCGCCCTCGCTTCCTTTCGAACATCACGCTTGTTTGGACACCTGGGTCCCCTTCCCCTCGCGGCTTTATCTTTGCGAACGCGCTTGCACGCGCTTCGCGTCGCCGCTCGGCCGGGGATGACAGGGGGGGGGTACGCCCGTCAATTTTCAAAGGTTCGGATGGGAACTTCGGGAACTCTGCAAGGTGAACGCGCTCTCGCGGGCCTTGCCGGGGGGAGGGGGGGTAGGCGATTCCGTGAAAACGAAGATCAAGATCGTGTGGTTTTCGCGTCTGCGTTGGCTAGATATCGGTGCTCAAGGTTCCTCCCCAGCAAAGCGGGGGAGGGGGACCGCCGAGCGGAGCGAGGTGGTGAAGGGGGCAGGAGCCACGCCCCCCTCGCGGCCTTCGGCCGTACTCCCCCCGCTGCGCAGGGGGAGAGCCAGATGGCGCAGGTGCCGCCATGACAGCCAAGATCACTTCGGAACTGGTGAAAGAACACGGCCTCTCGCCCGAAGAATATAGCCGCATCCAACACCTGATGGGCCGGGAGCCGAGCCTGGTTGAGCTCGGCATCTTCAGTGTGATGTGGTCGGAGCATTGCTCCTATAAGTCGACGCGCGTGCATCTGGCGAAGCTCCCGACAAAGGCGTCGTGGGTGATCCAGGGGCCGGGCGAGAACGCCGGCGTGATCGACATCGGCGACGGCGACGCCTGCATCTTCAAGATGGAGAGCCACAATCACCCAAGCTTCATCGAGCCCTATCAGGGCGCGGCGACAGGCGTGGGCGGGATCATGCGCGACGTCTTCACGATGGGAGCGCGGCCGATCGCGATGATGAACGCGCTGCGCTTTGGCGAGCCGAGCCATCCCAAGA
>JAFAVP010000269.1 GCA_019242395.1 Alphaproteobacteria bacterium
TGAAGCTCTCGAGAAACCGCGTATCCATAAGATACCAAAGGTATCTTGTGAACCAACTCATGTCGACATTTTTTCCGGAATGGAGCTGCTGCATAAACCTGCGCACAGGCGGAGGCGACATGAGAACTCAGCCAGTCATCGCAGTCGCGGCAGACCCGATCAGGCGCATGCGGCTCACCATCTGTTTCGCTGCTTTGGTCCTTGCGAGCACGTCAGCCGCGGCTGGCCAATGGCCGAACCGGCCCCTCACGATGGTGGTTCCGTTTGCGGCCGGCAGCGGGAGTGATACGGCGGCACGAATCGTATCTGCGCGGCTCTCCGAGGTCTTGGGCCAGCAGGTCATTGTCGAAAATATCAGCGGTGCTGGCGGTATGATTGGCGCTTATCGTGTGGCCAAGGCATCGCCCGATGGCTATCAGTTGATCCTCGGCACCGCCGGGACCCACGCGATCAGCCAAACGCTTTACAGGCGCCCGCTCTATGACGCGGTCGCGGACTTTGCGCCGGTCGCATTCGTTGCCGAGCAGCCAACCCTGCTCATCGCCCGCGCCGATTTGCCCGCGAGCAATCTGATGGAATTCATCGCATACGCCAAAGCCAATCAGGCGCGGATGCAATTTGGTTCGGCGGGCGCGGGTTCGGTGCCGCATCTCGCTTGCGAGCTGCTCAATGCAGCAGCGGGAATCAAGGTCACGCACGTCCCGTATCGCGGGGCAATGGCGGCCATGCAGGACCTCATTGCCAGGCGGATCGACTATCAGTGCGTGACGCTCTCGCCCGCCATGGCGGAAATCGAGAGCAAGATGGTGAAGGCAATCGCCATCTTCACACACGAACGCTCGCCGAGTTTGCCAGAGCTGGCGTCCGCGCGCGAGCAGGCGCAGATCGATTTGGAGGCGTCCACCTGGTACGCCATTTTTGCGCCCAAGGGCACACCGGCCTCGATCATTGCGAAGCTCAGCGAAGCCGTTGCAGTCACAATGGATACGCCTGCTGTCCAGCAGAGATTGAAGCAGATCGGCGTTGACCCCGCCTCGCCACAGCAAAGGTCAACCGACTATCTGCAAAGGTTTGTCAAAAGCGAGATCGTAAAATGGGCGGGTCCGATCAAAGCCGCCGGGGTGGATGGACAATGACGAAGCTGCATCGCGCATATTCGAGCGGATCTGTGGACCTCACGACGCGCGACTCGGCGGATTTGGCAGCGACTTATGATGAGGTCAGCGACCATCAATTCGAACACGGCAAGCAGCTGATTTCGGACCTTGGCATCCTCAGCGGCGAGCGCGTCCTTGATGTGGGCATGGGAACGGGGCGTCTGGCGGCTCATGTTGCGGGGATTGTGGGGCCATCGGGACACCTCATCGGCATCGACCCGTTGCCGCTGCGCGTCGAAATCGCCAAAACCAAATCCGCAGAAAATTTCGAGGCAGGCGTTGGACGAGCGGAGGATCTTTCTGCATTTGCCGATGCCAGCTTTGATGTCGTCTATCTCAACAGCGTCTTCCACTGGGTCGCCGACAAGCCGCAAGCGCTGTCGGAGATCTTTCGCGTCCTGAAGGGGGGTGGGCGCCTTGGGCTCAATTCGCAAGACGCTTCCAGGCCGAACGAGTCACGAGTTTTCCTGAAAGATGCATTGCTGGAAGCCGGAGTTCAGGCCGACTATGACGTCGTCCATCCATCGCTCGGAGTATCAAGGACCGCGCTTGAGGCTCTGCTGGCAACCGCAGGCTTCGTCTGTCTCGCCATCGAAGCTCGCACGCTGGTCGATGTGTTCGCGGATGTTGATGCCTTGATCGCATGGTCGAGCAGCAGCTCTTTTGGGAACTTTCTGATCGGCATCTCGACGAGCGATCGTGCCGCAATACGCGATGAGCTCGGCCGCAAGCTCGCGTGCAAAGCCGGCCCTCAAGGCATCCAGCTGCAGCGCTATTTGATGTTTGCGACGGCGCGGAAACCTTCGACGTCGTAGCAAAGCGCGGCCGCAGCTCGCGCTTGCTAGGATAGAAGATCAAACCCGGCAGCGCGCCGCTCTAACTAGCTGAGCGCAATTTCGTTGAAACAATGGCCAGAGGCCGCAATATCGTGCTTTGGCGTAATGGCGCGCCATGGCCGATGAAGATTGGCACTATTGCTTCGCCGTGACATTATGATTTGGCCCTCAATATCGCGCTGCCATTGCCCATTAAGCGCGTGGCTTCCTGGCAGCGCTACGACGGGAGGAATTTGGCCAGAACCAAACAGGGGACCAGGCGTTCCACGCGGACTCGTCCTAAACGATCGCTTCGGCGGAAGTTGGCCACACGATTTCAATATGCTCATTGTTGAAGTCTGGGTCCTCTTCACTGCCCCTGCGAAAGCATTTCATTCCAGAGGGAAGCGAGTGCAGTCGGACCTCTTGGCCGTCCTGAACAACTCCACCAAAGGCGAGCAGCTCGATAAAGCGATTGCAGAGATCAACTGCCGCGTCCTTATACTGCGGGCCTACTTTGTGGACACTGATATCCGGACGACCGAACTTTCTCATCCCTCGTGTGTGAATCCACTCTGTCCCGTCGGAGTCCCTCGAGACCAAAATGACGACGTGATGCCGTGGTGCGGACGAATCGACATTGAAGACATGAGAACGCCATTCGGAAGGATCCCACCACTTGAACATTAACGGATCATAGATGGCGACCCCGCCAGCGTCCAAGCAGAATGTTAGGAAGCCGATAACGTCGCGAAAGTAATTCAGGGTTGACGGATCGATGATCTCCCCCGTCAAGACGAGGCAGCAATCCTGCGCAGCAACCTCGGCAGCCAAATTCGGGTTCTCGGTGGTGAGCTGATTCCACAGATATCCGTCACGAAACGCCGCCACCTGGTCCGCGTGCTCCGTCGGACCATAGGCCATGACCTTGATTCCGTCCGGTATGCCGTTCGACCTGTACTTGCTCTTAGATAAAACCCTTGCAGTGTCGACCGGACCGTAGACCACGTAAAACAGGAAAGGGTGCTTGCCGCTAGGCACATAGTGCCGCCGCGGCCAATCGACGAGCGGCGATTCCATCGTCATGCTTCCAAATGTCGAACCGGCTCGTTGCGCAATCGGGCTAGTAGTGCACCGTACAGCATACGGCGGCGCGCATAAAGCCCACCTTGCTTGGGCATGCGTTCCCAAGAACGCCGCCAAACTCACCCCAAATGCCGACGATTCCACGAAGTGGCGCACCCGACACGATTCGAACGTGTGGCCTTCGCATTCGGAGGGCAACGATCA
>JAFAVP010000267.1 GCA_019242395.1 Alphaproteobacteria bacterium
CGTCACCAGCGCCGTGATGACGTTCGAGTATGGCGGCGCGGTGTTCAACCTGCTCGATACTCCGGGGCACGAAGATTTTTCGGAGGATACCTACCGCACGCTGACGGCGGCGGATTCCGCTGTCATGGTGATCGACGCGGCGAAAGGCATAGAGACGCAGACACGCAAGCTGTTCGAGGTCTGCCGCCTGCGCGACATTCCCATCGTCACTTTCATCAACAAGATGGATCGCGAGGCACGGGATCCGCTGGAGCTGATCGACGAGATCTCCGATCAGCTGCAGTTGGAGTGCGCTCCGATGACGTGGCCGGCTGGCGCGGGATTGAATTTCAAGGGCGTACTCGATCTGTATACGGACGAGTTTGTGGTGTTCGCGAATGGGCCGGAACAGGGCGAGCGCATCGGCGGCAATGCCATGCGCGCACATCTGGAACCAGAAGTGTTCGCCAGGCTGGAAGAGGAAGCGGAACTGGCACAGGCCGGGCTGCCTCACTTCCGTGCCGATCGTTACCACGAGGGGCACCTCACGCCGGTGTATTTCGGCTCGGCCTTGAAGAATTTCGGTGTGAAAGAGTTGATAGGGGCGCTGGCGGAGTTCGCGCCCAGTCCGCGTTCGCAGGCCGCGGAAGATTGCCGCGTCGAACCAGCGGAAGAGGAAGTCACGGGCTTCGTGTTCAAAGTGCAGGCAAACATGGATCCGAACCATCGCGATCGCGTGGCGTTCCTGCGGTTGTGCTCGGGCCGGTTCCGCCGGGGCATGAAGCTGAAGCAGTCCGGCACCGGCAAGCAGATCGGGATCCACAACCCGATTCTGTTCTTTGCCCAGGAGCGTGAGACGGTGGACGAGGCCTGGCCCGGCGACATCATCGGGATTCCCAATCACGGCGTGCTGCGCGTCGGCGATACGCTGAGCGAAAGCGGTAACGTGGTGTTCACCGGCATTCCGAACTTCGCGCCGGAAATCTTGCGGCGCGTACGCCTTGCCGATCCCATGAAGCAGAAGCATCTCACCCGTGCGCTGGAGAGCCTTGCGGAAGAAGGCGTGACGCAAGTCTTCAAGCCGATGCTGGGAGCCAATTGGATCGTTGGCGTTGTCGGGCAATTGCAGCTGGACGTGCTCAAAAGCCGGATGCGAACGGAATACGGTTTGGACGTGGAATTGGACACATCGCCTTACGACACGGCGCGCTGGGTGTCGGGCCGGGATGTTGAAATCGAGAAGCTCGTTTCTTCCTATCGCAACCAGATGGCGGCTGACCGCGACGGCGGCCCGGTGTTTCTGGCAAAATCTTCCTGGGAATTGGGCTACGTTGCGGAAAAGTTCAAACACCTCCGTTTCGCCAAAACGCGCGAGCGGCACGAGGTCCATGCGGAGGGGTAGCTGTGATGCTATCTCCGGTCTTACATCTTCGTCGGTTTCAGCAGCAGGCCCTATTGCGTTCACACGCCGTTAGTGGGCGGTTTGGGCGGTAGTACGCGCGTGAACGAGCTCAAGCCGCTTCTGAGCCGTGCGCTGGCGTTCGCGCTTGGGCCCGCCATTGCTGGAGGATTGCGGCGGCCCCCTCCTCGGCAACGCTGTCATAGGCCGCAAGGCGGCGATAGTTCTCATCGGCTGTCGCGGCGGGCAGCGCGAGCACGACAAGGGCTGAGAAGGTTGCCCGCCGCACGCCCGCACCTTTGCAAAGAACGGCCAACATAGCGCCTGAGGTCTCTTCGAGGATTTGCGCGGCCTTCTCGTCGTCGATGCCAAATCGGCAGGCAAGGATCCCCGCCTTGTGTTCCCGCGCGGCTTTCCGGATCGCGGCCACCAGGGCCACTTCGTTCACCGCCAACTCGATCACACTGGACCTTGTACCCGCGCTTGCCGCATTCCGCAGCAGAATGGCATGCCGAGTTTCAGGACTCGCATCGAAGACCAACAGGTTCAGAGTGGAGACTGGCATCTCCGTTGAGCCGACAAAGCGCTCCGCCAACTCTCGGCGGGTTTCGCTGTTCACATCGCGGATTGCCCGCTCCAGCAGCGATTCGAAAGGTTCGCGCATTGGCGACGGATAAGAGGAGGGCCAGTCGAGCAGCAGTTCGGCAAGCTCGCTGACCAACGCGTATCGCGATGCGCCGCTCTCTTGCGTTGCAAGATCGACAAGGCGGGTAAGCCGGTCACGAGCCGTGACTGTTGCCATGGCACCGGCATAGCTCAGAGCTGTTAAGGTTCCCTTGTGAAAGGGTTAGCGGCTGGTTAGCGGACGCTTCGTTAGTTGCCGATCACGGCCCAGCGGTCCGGGTAAAAACCGTTGAAGGTGGTACGCAAGGCAACGGAATAGGCGCCAACCGTATCCACGACGACGTAATCGCCGGGCTTGATGTCTTCCGGCAGCAGCAGCGGCCGAGGGAGCACGTCGAGCGTATCGCAGGTGGGGCCGTACACGCGGAACGGCGCGTGCCCGGGGGGCTGCAGCACGGCCTCGCCGCTCGCATTCAGGGCGAACACCCGCAGCGGATAATCGGCCGTCCAGCCCGGCAGAGTGAGTTCGTCGAAGCTGCCGTAAATTCCATCGTTGAGGTAGAGCTTGTCGTCCTTACGCAGCACCACCTGGGTGACGAGCGACATCCCCTCCGCGATCAGCGCCCGTCCCGGCTCGCACATCACTTTGGGCTTGCCGGACAATGTGGCGAGCGCTTCGCGAATGGTGTCGAAATAGGCGTGGTACGGCGGCACCTCGTTATTGTGATACGGGCCCGGGAAACCGCCGCCGATATCAAGCGCCGCGATTTCAACACCCGCCATATCCGCCGTGCGCCGCGCCATCTCGATGGCTTGCGCATAGGAGAACGGATTGAGGCACTGCGAACCGACATGGAATGTGAGGCCCGGCTGCGCGCCCGCCTCCACCACACGCTGCAGAAGCCGCGCGGCGTCTTCCGGCGTGGTGCCGAACTTGCTCGAGAGTTCCAGCAGCGCGCCACCGAGCGGAGTGGAGATGCGCAGGAAAATGCGCAAGCCTTTGCCGCCGTCGGTTTCCGCCAGCAGCTTGTCCAGCTCGAAATCGCAATCGATCACATAGTCTGTGATGCCGTATTTGTGGAACGCGGCATGCGCCGCGCCGGCAATACGCACTGGCGCCATGAAATGGCATTGCGCATCAGGAAAGCGGCCGCGCACCAGCTCGATTTCGGCGAGCGATGCAGTATCGAAATGGCGTACGCCGGCGGCATATACCTGGTCCAGAACCTGCGGCGCAGGGTTTGCTTTAACCGCATAGAGAGCATCGCCGGGAAAATCCTTGAAGCGCGCGGCAGCTTCGGCGAACCGCTCCGGAAAGATGCAATAGACCGGCAAAACCGGCCGCTCGCGCGCGATCAACTCTTCGACGCTGGCATAGCGCGGCATGCCGCCACTGCTCGCGCCGATCACACTCGTTCGTCTTGCGATATCGTTCATCCGCGACTCCGGCCCGCGCGGCTGATAGAGAGGATGTGCATGCGGGTCAACATGCGGCTCACGGCGCTGCCGTGGACGAAGCTGCTGCCCCAGGGGCCGCGGGATGAAGTTCTTTCGTCAGGAAAGCAGCAGTTGCAGAGTCCACCTTTAGCCACGAGGCGTGACGCATGAAATCGTGTGTCTCGTTGGGAATGACAAGTTCCTCGAAAGTGACGCCCTGCGCGTCTAGCCGGCGCGCCAGGTCCACTGTCTGATCGAAGTGCACATTGCGGTCGTCGTCGCCCTGGATGAGCAGCACCGGCGATTTCCATTGTGCGATACTGGCGGCCGGCGATGACTCGAACGCCACCTTCATCGCCTGCTCACGATCGCCCTTCTCGTACCGCTTTTTGCCCTCGCCAAAGTCCTCGTCGAAATGTTCCGACCAATCATGCACACCGTGCAGATCCACTCCAGCTTTGAAAATATCGGAGTTGCGGGCCAGTGCCAGCGCCGTGAGATAGCCGCCATACGAGCCGCCCCACATGCCGATGCGCTGCGCGTCCACGCCTTTCACGTGCTGCAGGAATTTCGCGCCCGCCAGCACATCCTTATATTCGGCAGCGCCAGTGGGACCCGCGTGATCGGGATGATGAAAGTCGTGTCCGTAGCCAATGCCCAACCGATAATTCACGCTCAGCACCGTAAACCCGTGGTTCGCCAGGTACTGATTCACCGCATAGGCATTGCTGTAGTAATCCATGTAATGCCAGCCGAGCAGCATCTGCCGCGGGGGCCCACCATGCACAAAGATCACGCCCGGCTTTGCCGCGCCGTTCTCCTCGCGCTGGAACAACGTTCCGTGCGCCACCACGCCATCGGAAGCAGTAAAGCTGACAAACCTTGGCGTTACGAACTGCACGCCGGGATAATCTTTTGGCACGTCGCCGGGAATGAGACTGTGCCTGCCCTTCCCGTCCATTCCACTTAAGGCAAGTGCCGGCGGTTGGCTTACGCTTGCACCGATGAAGGCCACGTGCACGGCGTCAGCGGCTATCGGACTCCATTCCAGCGTTGTGCCGGAGGTGATCGGCTGTGGCGCCGGCTTGTCCACGGGCACGCGAAAGATGTGGCGGCGGTCGCCATCGTCCAACCTACTGCCGGTGTTCGCGCTGTAGAGCAGGAATTTGTGGTCTTTGCTTTCCGCCACATGCTCCACCATGAACTTGCCTGGCGTGAGCAGCAGCGGCGCGCCGCCGCTGGCCGGCACAGAGTAAAGATGGGGCCAGTTGTCGAGATCCGCCAGGAAGATAAGCCGGTTGGCGTGCGCCCATTGCAGATTGGTTTCGCCCGCCGTTTCCGGATACGAGCCGAGCAAGGTGTTCGGGCTCTTCCACACCGCACGCGCCTGCAAGCTCGCGGCGTCCCCCACCCACACGGCCCAGGGATGCGGCACCTGCTTCAGGATCGGCTCCGGCGCGCCACCTTCCCCCGGCTGCCGAATGAAGGCGATGCGTTTCCCATCGAAGGACCAGCGCGGAGTCGAGTCGCGGCCGGTGCTCGGCCCCATGTATGCCACCGGCTGCGACTTGCTCGTGAAAATGCCGATGAAAGAATGATCGCCGCGATTGGACGCGAAGGTGAGGCGCTTGCCGTCCGGGCACCATTCCAGCTCGTGATCCTTGCCGCGGTCGAAGAACAGCCGCTCCGGTTTGCTCTTGCCGTCGAGCTTCACGGCGAACACCTTGTCGTCCGCGACATAGGCCAGCACGCCAGAGGATGAGATCTCCGGCTCATCGCCTTCCGCGATCTTCGTAGGCGCGCCGGCGGAAAATGACACGGCCCAGATGGTGACCTTGGGCTGTTGCGGCGAGGAACTGGGATCGGGCGCAAGATTGCCTTCCGCCGGCCAGTTCTCGTCGTGATCGCCGCCGCGCACGTACACCAGATGCTTGCCGTCGGGTGAGAAGGTGAGCTGCGTGATCTCCTGGCCGTCGTCGTCCTTATATTGAGTGACTTGCCGCGCCTTGAAATCCGGTCCGTCGGCGACCCACACGTTCCGCGCCCCGTTGAACACACGCACCCAGGCGATCCGGTTGGCATCTCTGGCAGCAGCGGTTTCCGGTACAAATGGGTAGTTTAGCACCTGCTGTATCGTGAAACTCGCGCTGGCCGGCGTGAAACTGGACAACAGCACCGCTACCGCGCTCGAGACCAACCGCCATCTCGTCATTGCCGCCTCCGTATAGTCGCGCGCGCCATGGATGTCGGCTCGGGATGACAAAGGCAAGCGGCCGGCCAGGAGGTGCGGAGGCCCGAACGCAGCTCTGCTCAATTAACCAAGGGTTTACCATTCCAGCATACCGTTCTTTAAGTTGTCGCTTTGTTCCAAACATTCCTAAGTCTTGATTCGGGAGCACTACATGTAGCTCCAAGTGTCTCTATTTCTTGCGATTTTTCCTTGACCGGCCCAGCTTGTGGTGCTATTTCCCATTAAATCCCATGATCACCCACGGATGATAATCCTTGTGGGCCGATCCGGGCCCGAGGGCGGGTTCGCACGAATGGGGCAGGGGCGCGCGGGGCCGTGCATCGTTTCCTCGGGAGGGCCATCAACAAGCTGGACGCCAAAGGCCGCGTCAGCATCCCTGCGAACTTTCGGGATCTTCTCATCGAGCAGGGGGTTAATGGATTTTACTGTGCCCCCTCCGCGCTCGGTGCGAACCTCACCGGCTACGGCGAAGATTTCTTCGCTGAGGTCGAAGCCAAGCTGAGGCAGCTAAACCCCTACAGCGCCGCTTACGCTGCACAGGCGACGCAGGCGTTTGGAGATGTCGACCGCCTCGAATTCGATCCGGAAGGCCGCGTGCGTCTGCCGGATTACCTTATCGCGCACGCCGGCATCCGCGACCGCGTCCAGTTCATAGGCTTCAGCAGCTATTTCGAGCTCTGGAACCCGGACACCTATCCTGCAGTCCGCGCGGAACGGCTCGCATTGCTGAAGCGGGATTTCGGGCAGGACGGAGCCCCATGAGCGGCCATCTGCCCGTCATGCTCGCCGAGGTTCTGGAGGCGATCGGGCCGCGAGATGGTGCCCACTACATCGATGGCACATTCGGCGGCGGCGGATACGCGAAAGGCCTGTTGGACGCCGCAGGTTGTTTCGTGCTCGCCATCGATCGCGATCCAGACGCCGTCACGCGCGGACGTGAACTGACCAGCCGCTATCCCGGCCGTCTCACGATGTGCCAGGGGAATTTCTCGCAACTGGATTCGCTGTTTGCGAGGACTGGCGAACGTCAAGCCGATGGAGTCATGCTGGACCTCGGCCTCTCTTCCTTTCAGGTCGATCAAGCCGCGCGCGGGTTCTCGTTTCGAGAGGATGGGCCTCTCGACATGCGCATGAGCAAGACCGGCGCTTCTGCCGCGGATTTTATCAACACGGCCGGCGAGGACACGCTTGCCGGCGTTTTGCGACATTTCGGGGAAGAACGGCGGGCCCGGCGCATCGCGCGAGCCATCGTTGCAGCCCGTCCGCTTGTCCGTACGTCAGAACTGGCGGATGTGGTTTCGAGAGCGCTCGGCCCTGTCGCGCTGCGTCAGCCCATTCATCCCGCGACCCGCACATTCCAAGCCTTACGTATCCACATAAACGATGAGCTCGGTGAATTGGAGCGGGGGCTAGCAGCTGCAGAACGCGTGCTGAAAACTGGCGGCCGCCTTGCTGTTGTGGCCTTCCATTCGCTTGAAGACAGAATCGTAAAACGCTTCCTCGCCGAGCGCAGCAGAGAGCCTTCAACCTCGCGTCATGCGCCACATCATCGCGGCACGCACAAGCAGACCTTTCGCCTTCTCTGGCAGCGGCCTCGCGTGCCCGGTTTAGACGAAATCGCACGAAACCCCCGCGCCCGTTCGGCTCGCCTCCGCGCCGCCGAACGCATTGCACTCGCAGCTTAAGGAGAAGGGCCATGGTCCGTGTTGTTAATTTTTTCTGCTTCGCGCTCTCCGCCCTCGCCTGCCTCGCGCTTTACCACGTCTCGGAACAGACGCGAGTTGTGCGGCATGATCTCGTCACGATGCGACAAGAGATTGCCAAGGAGCGGCAGTTCTCCCAAGCGCTGGAGGCCGAATGGGGCCGCGCAACGGAGCCGTCCCACATCCAACAGCTGGCGCAGATGGTCTTAGGCGCAGAGGACAAGGGTGTTGTCGAGCTTGCTTCGACCACCCTGCTGCCGCGCCGGGGCGACACAATTGCAGATGCGGAGGTACGGTCGGCCAGCGCTGTTGAACCATCGCCAGGGGCCCACGTGGGCGATACGTCTGCGCAACCGGGGGACTGAGCCGTGTCCGCGGGCCCCAGCATCGTCCAACGGCGGGTCGGAATTCTGGCGCTTGTATGCGTACTGGCCTTCGCCCTGATAGGCGTACGGCTTGTGGACCTCACCATACTGCACGCCTCTTCGGCGAACGCGGCTGTAACCGTTCCTCGGGCTCTATTGGGTCGTGCGGACATCGTGGACCGCAACGGCATACCGCTGGCGCGTGACCTTGTAGTCCATGATTTGTCTGTTGAGCCTTACCTGCTGTCTGACAAGGCTATTGCAGCTCATCAATTGGCGGCACTGACTGGGGCGAACGAGCACCGCTTGTTGAAGGAATTCGAGAAGCGCCAGAAGCCAAATCAGTTTGTTCTGGTGGCTCGGCAGATTACTCCCGACGTGGAAGACAGTCTCGCCGAGCTCGACATGTCGGGCTTGGAGTTCGATCCGGCGATGAAGCGGTTCTATCCTAGGGGCGCTGCCGCCGCTCAAGTCCTTGGCCAGACGGACGCCGAAGGAAGGGGTGTGACGGGGATTGAACTGGGGCTCGACCGGCAGCTGCGTGCCCGCCGCAGCGTGCAACTGTCGCTGGACATGCGCATTCAGTATGCCCTGGAACACGAGCTCGATGCGGCTCGCGCCGAGTTCAATGCGAAGGCCGCTGGCGGAATCGTTCTCAACGTTAACACGGGCGAGATTCTGGGTATGGCGTCACTGCGCGACCCCTCTTTGGTCGATCCCGCGGATCGTGCCAATCCCAATCGCAACCGGATGCTGCGGGACGTCTATGAACTCGGATCGGTGTTCAAAATCTTCGCGTTCACCTTGGCCATGCAAGATCATACGACGCGGCTCGACGAGGTCTTCCCGATCGGCCGCGGCTACAAGCTAGGCCGCTACACCATCCATGATGCCGAGCACATGCCGGCCACCCTGGCGGCTCGCGATATCCTGGCCCAGTCTTCCAATGCGGGAACAGCGCAGATCGCGCTGCGTTCGGGACCGGAGCGGCAACAGGCGTTCTTGCGGGCACTTGGTCTTCTTTCCCGTGTGCATTCCGAGGATCCGGAAGGCGCGAAGCCGCTCTTCCCGCGCCATTGGGGGCTGACGGAAACTGCCACCGTTGGGTTTGGACATGGCATTTCCGTAAGTCCTTTGTCGTTCGTGACCGCCGCGGCGATGGTCGTCAATGGCGGCCGCCGGATCGCACCAACGTTTCTCAAGCGCGATGGAGATTCGCGCGGCGAGCAGGTGATTTCACCCGAAACGAGCGCTACCATGCGGCAGCTGCTGCGTTATGTGGTGACCAACGGGACCGGCAAGCTGGCCGATGTTCCGGGTTACAATCTCGGTGGCAAGACCGGCTCCGCCGAAAAATCCGATCGCGGCCGTTATGTCGCACACAAACTGCTCACCTCATTCTGCGCAGTATTCCCTATCGACAACCCGCGCTACATCGTCTTTGTGCTGCTGGACGAACCGCATGGGGCAAATGCTACAGGCGTGATGGCGCTGGCTGGCCACACCGCCGCGCCACTGGCGGGGCGTGTCGTGGCGAAGATCGCCCCGATGTTGGAGATGCCAATGCAGGAGGCTGCCTTCTGACAGCAAACTCCACAATGGAAACACAATCAAAAAAGATGCTGACAAAGGGTAATGTGGGCCAATATGGAATGGACGCACCGGCAGAATTCGAAGGCCTTGCGAGCGACAGCCGCGAAGTGAAACCTGGCTACCTCTTCGCAGCGCTGCCCGGCACGCGGACCGACGGTAGTGAATATATCGCCGATGCCATCGCACAAGGTGCCACGGCAATTCTCGGCCGTCCTGAATTGGCGGCGCGGGTACGCGCGTTGGGCGTCCAATTCCTTGCGGATGAGAATCCACGCTTGAGGCTAACACACCTTGCGGCTGGCTTCTTCAGCGGGCAGCCGGCGACCATTGCCGCCATCACAGGAACAAACGGCAAAACATCCGTTGCGGTCTTCCTGCGGCAGATTTGGATGCAAAACGGGGTGCGAGCGGCCAGCCTCGGCACGATCGGTCTTCTCACGCCTAAGCGGGAAACTTCCCTTCATCATACGACTCCCGATCCCATCGCGCTTCACCGGTTGCTTGCCGATCTGAAACGCAGTGGGATCGAGCATCTGGCGCTGGAAGCATCGAGCCACGGGCTCGATCAATACCGCCTTGATGGCGTGCAGATTTCCGCGGCCGCCTTCACCAACATCAGCCGCGATCACCTGGATTATCACACCACCTTCGAACATTACCTGGCCGCCAAGCTGCGGCTGTTTTCCGATTTGGTGCGCGACGGCGGAGTGGCCGTGGTGAATGCGGATGCAGAGCACGCGGAGCGGTTTGTTGCTGCAGCGCGTGCCAGACGCCTTCATCTGCTTACGATCGGTTTGGCTGGCGAAACGCTAAGGCTTGTTTCCCAAGAAGCTCATAGCGGCGGCCTGCACCTGCACATTCTATACAGAGGAGTCGAGCGGAGCATCTTCTTGCCGCTGGCCGGTCTATTTCAGGGATACAACGCGCTGGCCGCAGCCGCATTGGCGCTGGGGCTCGGCGAACCGGAGGACAAGGTTCTCACAGCGCTGACGCGTTTGCGCGGTGCGCCCGGACGCCTGGAGAAGGTTGCGTACTCTCCTGCTGGCGCGCCGGTTTACGTAGACTACGCGCACACACCAGATGCGCTTCGAACTGTGCTCACGGCGTTGCGGCCGCATGTCCGCGGGCGCCTGCATGTGGTCTTTGGCTGCGGCGGCGATCGCGACAAGGGCAAGCGTCCGTTGATGGGCGCGGCAGCGGCCAAGCATGCAGATGCAGTGATTGTGACCGACGACAATCCACGCAGCGAAGACCCTGCGGGTATCCGTCGTGAAGCTTTGGCCGGATGCCACAGCGCGCTCGAAATCGGGGACCGCGCCGAAGCCATTCACGCCGGCATTGCTGCGCTCGAAGCGGGCGACCTGCTAGTGATTGCCGGCAAAGGGCACGAACGCGGCCAGATCGTCGGTACAGACGTGCGGGCTTTCTCGGATCGCGAGCAAGCCGTCAAAGCGGCCATTGCACTCGGCGGCTGCGCGGCGGAAACGGCATGACCGCCCTTTGGTCATCTGCAGAGGCCGAAGCGGCCACCTTGGGCCGCGCTAGCAAACCGTTCGCCGCCACCGGCATTTCGATCGACACGCGAACGCTGAACCCGGGCGCCCTTTTCGTGGCGCTGAGAGGTGACGCTCGGGATGGACACGCGTATGTCCGCGCGGCTTTGGAAAAAGGTGCTGCCGCAGCGCTCGTATCGGATCATGCGGAAGGCGCGAGCGAACACGCAGCACTGCTCACCGTCGCCAACACATTAAGGGGACTCGAAGACCTGGGGCGTGCGGCGCGCGCGCGCAGCCATGCCAAGATCATCGCGGTAACAGGGAGTGCGGGTAAGACCACGACGAAAGAAATGTTGCGCCTCGCGTGCGGTGCTCTGGGCATTACGCATGCCTCCGCCGCCTCCCACAACAATCACTGGGGAGTGCCGTTGTCGCTTGCCTCCATGCCGCGCGAGACGGAGTTTGGCGTCTTTGAAATCGGAATGAACCATTTCGGCGAGATCCGGGCTCTGGTTTCCTTGGTTCGCCCGCATGTGGCACTGGTCACCACAATCGCACCCGCGCATCTGGAGTTCTTCGGTTCCTGCGAGGCGATTGCGGATGCCAAATCAGAAATCTTCGAAGGGATCATGCCCGGCGGCGCGGCAGTCATCCCAGCAGACAGTCCCCATACCCAGCGTCTGCGCGCCCGCGCAAAACAGGCCGGTGTAAGCCGCATCGTGTCCTTCGGCCGCCACGCCGCTTCGGAGGCCCGACTTACGGCCGTGCGCGATATTGCGGAGGGAATGCGCGTGGAGGCTGAAATCCTCGGACGCGGTGTACATCTCCGCCTGCAAGCGTCCGGGGAACATCTCGCTGGCAATGCGGTAGGCGCCCTGCTGGCGGTGGCGCTGGCAGATGGCGACATTCTAAACGCCGCAGCGGCACTCTCCGACTTCAGTGCGCTTCAGGGCCGCGGGGCGCGCAAGAGCATTGCTTTCAGCGGCGGCCGAATTGAACTGATCGATGAAAGCTACAATGCGAATCCGGCGTCCGTGGCGGCGGCGCTGAAGGTGCTGGCTCGCACCGCACCTGTAAACGGCGGTAGACGCATAGCCGTGCTTGGCGACATGCTGGAGCTAGGAGCCGAGAGCCCAGCCCTGCACGCAGCGCTTGCTGCCAACATCGAATCCGCAAGGGTAGATCTGGTTTTTGCCAGTGGGCGAGATATGCAAGCGCTATACGATGCTGTGCCTGCATCTCTGCGCGGTGCGTACGCCGAAACATCCTCGCAACTCGCGCCGGAACTGCTTGCCGCGCTGCTTCCGGGCGACGTCGTGCTGGTGAAGGGTTCATTCGGCAGCCGCATGGGAACAATTGTCGAGGCACTGACGCAGCAAGCGGGGGGGCGGCCATGATTCCGTATTTCCTCGTGCACCTGCCGGGGCACACGGCCTTCCTGAACATTTTTCGCTACATTACCTTCCGCGCGGGTGGGGCCATCATGACGGCGCTACTGCTCGCCTTCATTATCGGCCCGGCGACCATCAACTGGCTCCGCGCCCACCAGGGCAAGGGGCAACCCATCCGAACGGATGGTCCACAACGACATATCGTTGAGAAGGCTGGTACCCCGACAATGGGGGGCTTACTCATCCTGATTTCCGCTGCGGCCGCCACTCTGTTGTGGGCCGATCTGACCGATCCATATGTCTGGGTCGTGCTGTTCGTCACCTTGAGCTTCGGCCTGCTCGGCTTTGCCGACGATTACATGAAAGTGGTGAAGCGTACGCCGGAAGGCGTGCGTGGCAAGATGAAGCTACTGGTGCAATTCGCCGTCGCATTTCTCGCCTGTTATGCCGTGATGCGGCTGGAGGACCGAACGCTCGCGGGCACCATAGCGGTGCCGTTTCTGAAGGCTGCCTTGGTGCATCTAAGCTGGGGCTTTCTTCTGTTCGGTGCGCTGGTAATGGTAGGCGCTTCCAACGCCGTAAACCTCACCGACGGCCTCGATGGCCTCGCCATCGTTCCCGTGATGATTGCAGCACTGGCGTTTGCGCTCATCTCTTATCTGGTGGGCAACGTAAAGTTTGCCGATTATCTGCAGCTGCACTACGTCGCAGGCACGGGCGAATTGACCGTGTTCCTTGCGGCACTGCTCGGCGCAGGTCTCGGCTTTCTTTGGTACAACGCGCCACCTGCCATGGTCTTCATGGGGGATACCGGTTCACTGGCGCTGGGCGGCGCGCTCGGCTCGGTTGCTGTCGCCACAAAGCATGAAATCGTTCTTGCGATCGTCGGTGGGCTTTTCGTGATGGAAGCCGTGTCGGTCATCGTACAAGTCGCGTCCTACAAGCTGACGGGCAAGCGCGTCTTTCGCATGGCGCCCATTCACCATCACTTTGAGCAACTGGGCTGGCGCGAACCCACGATCGTGATTCGCTTCTGGATCATTTCAGTGGTGCTCGCGCTAATCGGCCTGTCAACGCTGAAGCTGCGGTGACCCCATGATCTTGCCCCGAGGCTTCGCCAATCAGGATGTCGGTGTGTTCGGGCTTGCGCGCAGTGGCATGTCGGCGGTGCGGGCGCTCGCCGAAGCTGGGGCACGTGTTTATGGATGGGACGATGGCGAAGGACCGCGCCGCGAAGCCCAGGACCTCGGCGCGCGTACGCAGCCTCTCGCTTCGTGGCCGTGGGAGCGGCTGGGTACGGTGATCTTAAGTCCGGGAGTACCGCTGACGCACCCTGCACCGCATGCGGTGGTGCAAGCCGCACGCAAAGCAAAGGCCGAAATCATCGGTGATATGGAGCTGTTTGCGCGTGAGATGGACAGTGCCGCGGCGAAGGCGTCCGTGATCGCCATCACCGGCACGAATGGCAAGTCCACAACTACAGCGCTGATCGGACATATCCTTTCCACCTGCGGATACACCGCAGAGGTGGGTGGCAACATCGGCAAACCGGTTCTCGATCTCAATCCGCCGGCGCAGAACACGGCCTACGTGCTGGAAGTCTCGTCTTATCAGATCGAGCTGTCGCCGGGGCTGACACCGGATGTAGCGGTTCTCACCAACATTTCACCTGACCACATCGACCGGCACGGCACGATGGAGAACTACATTTCAGTGAAAACGCGATTGCTCGAGCAGACGAAGAACGGCGGGATCGTCTGCATCGGTGTGGACGACTCCTATACCGCGTCCATTCACTCGCGGTTCGCGGCAAACGGCGGGCCGGAAGCGATTCCCGTATCCGTGGGCAAGGTACTGGGCCGGGGAGTCTTCGTGCTGGATGGCATTTTGTACGATGCGCAGGCGACGGGCGCCGCGAAGGTCCTGGATTTGCGCAGCGCGGCCCGGTTACCTGGAGCGCACAACTGGCAGAACGCTGCGCTCGCCTATGCCGCGACACGCGCGCTGGTTTCGAACCGGCAAGCCATTGCTGACGCTATCGCTAGCTTCCCGGGACTGCCTCATCGCATGGAAGAGGTTGGGCGCAGCGGCAGGGTGCGCTTCGTCAACGACTCCAAAGCCACCAACGCCGACGCCGCAGAGCGCGCGCTCCGATGTTTCAGCGACATCTTCTGGATCGCCGGAGGCCGGCCGAAGGAGGGAGGCATTCAGAGTCTCGCGCCGCTGTTTCCCCGCATCCGCAAGGCTTATCTAATCGGCGAAGCGGCGGAGGACTTTGCGCGCACATTGGGAGACGTGCCCAAGCACATATGCGGCACGCTGGAGACAGCTGTCTCCGAGGCGGTCCACGATGCGCAGACCTCCCATGTTATGGCGCCCGTGGTCCTGCTGTCGCCCGCCTGTGCGTCGTTCGACCAGTTTCGTAACTATGAGGAGCGCGGCAACGCGTTCCGAGCTCTTATCGCAACTCTTCAGGCCGGTCCGATGCGGGAGGCGTCATGAGCTTGTCGCGTGCAAAGCGGGGCTGGTTCTCCGACTGGTGGTGGACGGTGGACCGTGTAGCTCTGTTCGCCATGTTCGCTCTCATCGCCATTGGACTGATGTTGGCGTTTGCGGCAAGCCCCGCGGCCACGGCGCACAATTCGAGTCAGGCGGGGAACTTCTACTTCGCCGCGAAGCAGATCGTCTTTGCCGGCGTGGCGGCCATGATCGTGGCGGCCTGCTCGCTGCTGACGCCGCCAGATCTGAGGACCGCTGCCACGATAGGGTTTGTCGGCTCGCTAGCCGGCCTTGGCCTTGTACTCCTTACAGGACAGGAGGTCCTGGGCGCGCGCCGCTGGATCGACCTGGGCTTCCTGACAATTCAGCCATCGGAGTTTCTAAAGCCCAGCTTTGCTGTGCTCTGCGCTGCAGTCCTCGCGCAAAAGGAACAGGGAGGTTTCCGCAAGGAGCTGCTCTCGTTTCTGCTTGCGATCGTCCCGCTGGCGCTTCTCATCCTTGAACCGGATGTGGGGCAAACGGGACTGCTTCTGGCGCTGTGGGGCGCCATGTTGTTCCTCAATGGGATTTCGCTTGTCTGGGTGGGCGCGATCACCGGTGCCGGAACCGCTCTGGGTGGCCTCGCGTATGTGCTGATCCCCCATGTGCACCATCGTGTTCAGCAGTTCATGAGCGGCGGCAAACCGGGCTACCAATCTGGCCTCGCCCTCAAAGCCTTCGAACATGGTGGGCTGGCTGGCGTTGGCCCCGGTGCCGGCACTATCAAGTATCACATTCCATACGCGCACTCCGATTTCATATTCGCGGTCGCGGGCGAAGAGTTCGGTCTGGTGTTGTGCGGCATCATCGCGTCCCTTTTCTGTGTATTGAGCGTCCGTCTGTTGGTGCGTGCGTCTTCTGCGGCGGATAAGTTTTCGCAGCTTGCAGGCAGCGGGCTGGCGCTTATCGTGGCGCTACAAGCGTTCATCAATATGGGCGTCGCCGTAAGCCTCCTTCCGGCGAAGGGAATGACCCTGCCCTTCATTTCCTATGGCGGTTCGTCCCTCTTCGCGGTGGCCGTAACCATGGGCTTTGCGCTGGCCGTAACGCGGCAGCGTCCGGCCGTGGTTACCCTCTCGAAGCGGGAGACCGATCTTCTTTTTGGCACGAGCGAGGCGCGCGCTTGACCGTGGTCGTGCTTTCCGCAGGGGGCACGGGAGGCCACCTCTTTCCGGCGCAGGCGCTTGCTGCGGAGTTGATGCGCCGCGGCCGTTCGATAGTGTTGATGACGGATGCACGCGGGCGCAATTTTGAATCTGCGTTTCCGGGCGCGCGCATCGAAACCGTACCTTCGGCCTCACCGTCGAACAGTAGCCTGGCGGGCAAATTCCTTGCGCCGCTGGCGATCGTTTGGGGGATTGTGGTTGGCCTGTCTAAGCTTGGGCGGCTAAAGCCGTCGGCAGTAGTCGGGTTCGGCGGATATCCGAGCCTGCCTGTGATGATCGCCGCCCTATTGGCCGGACGTCCAACCGTTATACATGAGCAGAATGCGGTGCTCGGGCGGGTGAACCGGCTGATTGCCGGCCAGATGCGTGCCATTGCAGCCTCTTTTCCTTTTGCCAAGTTTGCGCCCAAAGACGCACGGCGTGTCCACGACATCGGCAATCCCGTGCGGCCAGAAGCGGCGTCGCTGGCGCATATGCCTTATGACCCGCCAGCCGAGACTGGCAGTATCCGCATTCTCGTGTTCGGGGGCAGTCAGGGCGCACGGGCGCTAAGTGAAATAGTGCCACAAGCTCTCAGCGATCTGCCGCAAACCATCCGTTCGCGGTTGGACATCGTGCAGCAAGGGCGCGCGGAAGATATCGAGTCTGTTCGGAATGCTTATGCGCGGGCCAGCGTTCAAGCGGTGGTTTCGACCTTTTATAATGATTTGCCGCAGCGAATGGCTGACGCACACTTGGTGATCTGCCGGAGCGGCGCATCAACGGTGAGCGAGCTGACCGTGATTGGCCGGCCGGCGATTTTGATTCCATACCCCTTCGCGGCGGATGATCATCAAACCGCGAACGCGGCCGTACTCGTAAGAGCAAGTGCGGCGTGGCTGGTCGCGCAGCGCAATCTCACGGCGGAGAACCTCTCCGCATTGCTCGCGGAAATCCTTGGGCATCCAGAAGAATTGGCCAAGCGCGCCAGCGCCGCGGCGGCGCTCGGCAAACCTGATGCTGCAAAGCGCCTTGCCGATCTGGTCGAAGAAGTCGAGGGCCTTGAATGAAAGCTCCCTCGCCAACACGCGTTCCGCTCGACATTGGGCCCATACACTTCATCGGCATCGGTGGCATTGGGATGAGTGGAATCGCCGAGATTATGCATAATCTTGGCTACAAAGTGTGCGGCTCCGATGCGGCCGACAGCGCCAATGTCAAGCGGCTGCGGACGCTTGGAATTCCCGTCAGCATCGGCCATTCGCCCGAGAACATCGGCAATGCTTATGCTGTGGTCTATTCCGCAGCGGTGAAACCCGGAAATGTCGAATTCGAAGCGGCGCGGCAACGTGGGCTGCCGCTGGTCCGCCGCGCGGAAATGCTCGCCGAAATCATGCGGCTGAAATGGTGCGTAGCCGTAGCGGGCACCAACGGAAAGACCACCACGACGACGATGGTGGCGGCCCTTCTGGATGCCGGCGGGCTCGATCCCACCGTGGTGAACGGCGGCATCATCAACGCGTATGGCACGAATGCCCGGGTCGGCGCCGGTGATTGGGTTGTTGTTGAGGCCGATGAAAGCGACGGGTCGTTCCTCCGCCTGCCCGCGACCATCGCCGTTCTCACCAATGCCGATCCCGACCACCTCGACTACTATGGCACGTTCGACAGGATGCGTGAGGCTTTTCAGCGCTTCATCGAGAACGTGCCGTTCTACGGTTTTGCGGTCCTTTGTCTTGATCATCCCGAAGTCCAGCAGATGATCGGACGGATCGAAGACCGGAGGCTTATTACGTACGGCTTCAGCCCCCAAGCCGATGTGCGGGCAATCGAGGTGGCCTTCGCCGAAGGCGGCTCGCGCTTCGACGTGGCCGTCAGCGACCGCCGGGCAGGCAGTGAGACGCGCATCACGAACATCACACTTCCCATGCCTGGCGAACATAATGTGCTGAATGCACTCGCCGCCATCACCGTTGCCCGCGAATTGGGCGTAAGCGATCACCGGATCCGCACCGCCTTCAGTGCCTTCGAAGGCGTCAAGCGCCGCTTCAGCCGGGTCGGCGGATGGAATGGCGCCGCGATCATCGACGACTATGGTCACAACCCATTTAAGATCGCGGCTGCGCTGAAAGCGGCGCGCCAAGCCTATTCTGGGCCCATCGTCGCCGTCGTGCAGCCGCATCGCTACAGCCGTCTGCGCGATACCTTTGAGCAGTTCTGCACTTGCCTGAACGATGCCGACACGGCCGTTATCGCTCCCATTTATCCGGCTGGCGAGAAGCCGATCGAGGGCGTCAGCCACGTCAGCTATGCAGACGCGGTTCGAGCGCACGGCCATAAGAACATTCTGACCATCGATAATCCCGAGGAGCTTCCCGTCATGTTGGCTCCTTTCGCCAAACCCGGCGGCGCCATTGTCTTCTTGGGTGCCGGCTCGATCACCAATTGGGCGAACGGCCTTGAAGCGGTGCTGAAGGCACGGAATTTACGCCAATGATGCCGTCCCGACCCTGTTACGCGCTGCCGCCTGTCCGGGGTACCTATGCGGAAAACGCGCCACTGAAGGATCTCGTCTGGTTCCGGGTAGGAGGCCCGGCGCAGATTCTATTCCGTCCCGTCGATGCGGAGGATCTCGCAACCCTTTTATATGCGAAGCCCGCCGGCCTGCCAGTCACCGTGATTGGTGTGGGCTCGAATTTGCTGATCCGCGATGGCGGCATTCCCGGCGTTGTTGTCCGGCTGCCAGGGACCTTCGGAAAGATCGCCGCCGAAGGGACACGCCTCCGCGCGGGTGCCATGGCGCTCGATGCGGCAGTGGCGCGTGCTGCAGCGAATGCCGGTATTGGTGGCCTGGAATTCCTCCGTGGTATTCCAGGCACAATTGGCGGCGCCTTGCGAATGAATGCCGGCTGCTACGGCCGCGAGATCAAAGATGTATTCGTCGAAGCGACCGCCATCGATTGCTCCGGCAACATCCTCACGCTGAAAGCGGAGGATATGGGCTTCTTGTACCGCAAATCGGGCGTGCGGGCCGACATGATTTTTGTCGAAGCGGTCCTGCAAGGGGCAGCAAGCGATGCAGATCAGGTTCGTTCGCGCATGAGCGCGCTTGTGGAACAGCGCGAATCGACTCAGCCTGTGAAGGCGAAGACAGGCGGCTCGACGTTCAAGAATCCGCCCGGCCACAAAGCCTGGCAGTTAATCGACGAGGCCGGCTGCCGGGGCTTGCGGCGCGGCGAAGCACAGGTGTCTGAAAAGCACTGCAATTTTCTCATCAATACGGGGAATGCCACGGCAGCCGAAATCGAAGCGCTTGGAGAAGAGGTGCGTGCCCGCGTGAAGGCGAAGTTCGGGATAGAGCTCGAGTGGGAAATTAAACGGGTGGGAGTTTCATGAGCCACTTTCGCCGTATCGGAGTGCTCATGGGCGGCCGCTCCGCTGAGCGGGAAGTCAGTCTGTCCTCCGGCACCGGCTGCGCGCATGCGTTGCTGAAGGAAGGTTTTGAGGTGGAAGAGATCGATCCTGGCGCAGACCCGGCGTCCCAACTGCGTGATGCGCACATAGATTGCGCGTTCAACGCGCTGCATGGCCGCTGGGGGGAAGACGGCTGCATCCAGGGTCTCTTGGAACTGCTGCAGATTCCATACACGCATTCCGGCGTGCTGTCCTCTGCGCTCGCGATGCACAAGCAGCGGACCAAGGATGTGTATCGCGCCGCCGGCATCCCGGTGGCAAACTCGATCATTGCCGACCGGCGCGAGGCGGGCCGCAAACACCTGATGGACCCGCCATACGTCATCAAGCCCGTAAACGAAGGATCGTCGGTCGGCGTCTACATTATTCGCCAGGGCGACAATCGCCCCCCTGAAGAACTCACGCGCGCGGCGTGGCATCTCAGTGATGAGATGATGGTGGAAGAGTATGTGCCTGGCCGCGAGCTGACGGTGGCGGTTCTGGGGGGGCGCGCGCTGGCTGTTACCGAGATCACCACGGACCTAGCCTTCTACGATTATGAAGCCAAATACGCCGCCGGCGGGTCGCGGCACACCGTTCCGGCCAA
Source organism: Alphaproteobacteria bacterium (assembly GCA_019242395.1). GTDB lineage: Bacteria > Pseudomonadota > Alphaproteobacteria > Micropepsales > Micropepsaceae > Rhizomicrobium. Next base: position 19,982 of record JAFAVP010000267.1, read on the forward strand.
TGTTCCGGGTGCCGTGGCGGAAGAATCGATGAGGCTTGCTGTGTTGGCGCATGAGGCGCTGGGTTGCCGCGGTGTCACTCGCACGGACTTCCGCTACGATGATACAGCGGGGAAGCAGAGGCTGGTGGCGTTGGAGACCAACACCCAGCCGGGCATGACGCCCACATCCCTTGTGCCGGAGCAGGCGGGTTTCACAGGTATGAACTATGGGGCGCTGTGCCGCTGGCTTGTGGAGGACGCGTCATGCGACCGGTGAGTGCGGCAAGCAGCAAGTTGCGCACACGAGGACGCACCACCGCAAGCCGGCGCACCGCAGCGACGCGCGGCGCCTCAGGACGCAGCGCTCACAATCGGACGGTGAAGAGTCGCGGCAATCCAGTGTCCCGCCTTTTGCACGCCCTCGGGACAGCGTTGATTTTGCGCCGCCCTGCTGTCATCGCAGCAACGCTGATCGCGGTGGCAGGCGGTGCCGTGTTCCTCTTTTTGGCTGGCTACGTGCATCGCACTGCCGCCGCGGCGCAGGGAAGGTTGGCGGCGATCGCAGGCGATGCCGGGCTGACGATCTCGGCCATTCACATCACTGGCAACCGTTACGAAGCGCCGGGGGCGGTTTACCGGCAGCTTGGCTTCGCGGCAGGCGACTCCATCTTCTTGGCCGATCCGCTTATAGCGCGGAACAGACTGGAGAAGCTGCCATGGATCAAGGCGGCGGAAATTTCGCGCCATTATCCCGACGCCGTGAACATTCACATCATCGAGAAGATGCCGTTCGCGCTTTGGGAATCGGGCCACGGCTTCTATGCCGTAGAAGCGGATGGGGCGCCTATCGCCGAAGTGGACGCCACACAGTTCAAGCGGCTGCCGTTATTCTACGGGGACCGGCCGGACGGCGCGGCCGATCTGGTGTCCTCCATCAAAAAGCATCGTGCGGTGTCAGCTCGAGTCAAGGCCATGCAGCGGGTTGCTGGGCGGCGGTGGAACTTGCTGCTGGATGACGGCGTGCTGGTGAAGCTGCCAGAACAAAACTGGCGGAACGAGATCAGTGCACTCGAACGGCTGATTGTGGACAATGCCGTGCTAGAGCGCGACATCGGGGAAATCGACTTGCGTTCGCACGACAACTACATCTTCGTGCTGCGCCATCCGGCGCCGCGGAAAAATGCCCGGGGGGATGCCACGTAATGGGTGAAACAGTGAAATTGCGCACGGCCGGCGCGCAGCCCACCTCTTACCGCACAGGGCTGGTGGCAGCATTGGATGTCGGTTCTTCAAAGGTCGTTTGTCTGATCGGTCGCGCCGAACCCGGTTCGTTGCGCGTGGTCGGCGCCGCCCTGCGCGAATCCCAGGGCATCAAATCGGGTACAGTGGTCAACGTCCAGGATGCCGAAGACTCGATCCGGGAAGCCGTCGCAGCGGCGGAAAACCATGCGGACACGCGACTTCAAACTGTGCTCGTTTCGGTAAGCTGCGGGGCACCGAAAAGCGTCACCGCCCGGGCGGCCATGCAGCTCGACGGCGATTTGGTTTCCGACGCGCACATCACGAGCTTGCTCGCCGAAGCGCGCGCCAATTGCCGCACCGAGGACCTGGAAATGATCCAGTCCGCACCCGTCTCCTATGTGGTGGACGAAGCGAGAGGTGTGCGTGACCCCCGCGGCATGTTCTCCCAGCGCATTGGCGTGACCATGCACGCCGTGGCTGTGAAGCCTCTACCCTTGCAAAATCTGAAGCTTGCGGTGCAGCGGTGCCATCTAAATGTCGGCGCCGCGCTGGTTACGCCCTACGCAAGCGGGCTCTCCTGCCTCACAGCGGATGAGATGCAACTTGGCGCAACAGTAATCGACATGGGAGGAGGGACAACCTCACTGGCTGTTTTCCTGGAAGGACAGCTGGTGCACGCGGATGTCGTGCCGCTTGGCGGCGCGCATGTCACGTCCGACCTCGCCCGCATGCTCTCGGCGCCGCTGTCTGCGGCCGAGCGCCTGAAGACGCTATACGGCGCGGCCTTGGGTGAAATCGAAACCAGCACCGACGTGGTTTCGGTCCCCCAGATGGGAGAAGACGGCGAGGATTACGCGTTCCGGGTCCCGCGCTCCATGCTCACTCGCATCATCCAGCCGCGTCTGGAGGAGATACTCATCGAAGTGCAGAATCGGTTGCGGGCCAGCGGGTTCGATGTCGCTGCCGGGCGGCGGGCGGTGATCACCGGGGGGGCCAGCCAGCTCGCCGCCACCCGAGAACTTGCGCAACGCGTCTTGAACAAGCAGGTGCGATTGGGACGGCCGCAGACCTATCCTGGGCTGCCGGCCGCGGGCGCCGGACCGGACTATTCAACAGCGCTGGGCCTTCTGACGGCGGGCGCGACAATGCCGCCCGAAATTCTGAACCCCGATTCGGCCGGTGTGCAGGAAGATATCCGCGAGACCGGATTCTTGCGGCGGCTGGTCGGGGGTATCTTTGGGTGATTCGCGTGCTAAAAAAACAGACAATCGGGCACAAGGGTGTGGTGGCAGCTTCAGGTCGAGAAGATGGCATGAGGAACGGAGACTAACATGAAAATCGGAGTGCCCGAGAAGACGGAGCTGCGGCCGCGGATCACCGTGCTCGGCGTGGGCGGGGCTGGCGGCAACGCCGTCAACAACATGATCGCCTCCAGACTGGAGGGTGTCGAGTTCGTTGTCGCGAATACCGACGCTCAGGCGCTAGCTGGCTCAAAGGCTGAGCGACGCATCCAGATCGGTGCGCGAGTAACAGAGGGCTTGGGTGCCGGTGCTCGCCCGGAAGTGGGCCGGGCTGGCGCGGAAGAGACGCTCGAGGAAATTCTCGATCAGCTGTCTGGCTCACACATGGTGTTTATTACCGCCGGCATGGGCGGCGGGACAGGAACGGGGGCCGCGCCAGTCATTGCGCGCGCAGTGCGTGAGCAGGGCGTGCTCACCGTCGGCGTGGTGACGAAGCCTTTCGCTTTCGAAGGCGACCGGCGCATGCGCATCGCCGAGCGCGGCATCGAGGAGCTGCAGGCGTTTGTTGATACGCTCATCATCATTCCCAACCAGAATCTCTTCCGGGTGGCCAACGATCGCACCACCTTCGCGCAAGCTTTCGCTATGGCGGACGATGTCCTCCATTCCGGCGTTCGTGGCGTGACCGACCTGATTGTCATGCCTGGCCTGATCAATCTCGATTTCGCCGACATCAAGACGGTGATGAGCGAGATGGGCAAAGCCATGATGGGCACGGGCGAGGCCGAGGGCGAGGAGCGCGCGCTCAAGGCGGCGGAAGCTGCGATATCCAACCCGTTGCTGGATGAAGTCTCGATGAAGGGCGCCCGCGGCGTGCTCATCAACATCACCGGCGGCGCAGACATGACCCTCTTCGAGGTGGACCAGGCAGCCAACCGCATCCGCGCCGAAGTCGACCCTGACGCCAACATCATTTTCGGTGGCACCCTGCTCGAGAACATGGAGGGACGCCTGCGGGTTTCGGTCGTAGCAACCGGCATCGAAGCCGAAGCCTTGACGAAGATGCCCCCAAATGTGGAGCAGTTGCGCCCGCGCAATCGGCCGATCCCTTTGCCAACAGCACCCGCAGCCCGCCCAGCTCCGGCGGCACACGCCACAGTCCCGATACGGGCGACAGCGAATGCGCTTCCTGAGGACGTTCGCCTACAATCACAGGCGGCGCGTGCCGCCATGTCTCCGGTGGAAACGATGATCCTCGGCAGCGAAGAAGCTGAGCCGGCTGACGCAATGGAAGAACAGAGGGGGCCGGAGCCGGCACTCGCGCCGGTCACGGCGACGCGCCCGCAACCGATGCGAGAAGTCCTGCCGGAAGCCAGGCCAGAGCCAAAGAAGCGAGGCTTCCTGGGCAGCTGGTATGGGCGCAAGCAGGAGGTTGTCCGTACCGAGCCGTCGCCGGTGGCCCGTTCGACGGCTCAGCCGCGAGCCACTACGGAAGTCATGTCGCGGAAGCTGGAGCCGCAGCGGGCAGAGCACCCGGCCCAGGCCGATCTTGACCTCAACGGAGAAGATCAGTTCGAAATCCCGGCGTTCCTGCGGCGGCAGACGAACTAAGCATACAACTCCTTCTGATCGCACCGGCGGACCGTCTGCCGGTGCGATTTTGTTTCCGTTCTCGTAATGTTGGTTGGGAGCCCTCGCTGCAGCGACGGATGGAGCAATGATGACCCGGCGCTCGCTCGCGAAACCGGTCGGAGCGGAAGGTATCGCCCTCCACGCCGGCACTCGCGTGGCCATGACGCTCACACCAGCAGAACCAGGCCGCGGCATTGTTTTCCGCCGGACTGATATCGACTGTACGATCCCAGCTCTGTACGGCAGCGTGGTCGAAACCCGGCTAGGAACCGTTCTCGGCGGCGGCGCACGGGCCCGTGTCGGCGTGATCGAGCATCTGATGGCAGCGATTGCGGGATCGGAGATTGACGACCTTGAAGTCGTTCTGGATGGCCCGGAACCGCCGATCCTGGATGGTGATGCTCTCGGCTATCTGAGTTTGATTGAAAAGGCCGGGACAATCGAGCAACCGATGAAGCGCGAAATCGTGCGCGTGAGGCAGCCGGTAAAAGCTGTGAGCGGGAACGCCAGCGCTGCACTCATCCCGGCCAACGCTCGCACATTCGAGTTCGAAATCGAGTTCGAATCCGCTGCCATCGGGCGGCAGCACTATGCCTGGACTTTCGATAGGGAAAGCTTCGCGCGCGAGATTGCCCCCGCACGCACCTTTGGCTTCGTTCATGAGTTGGAGGCCCTCAAGAGCGCCGGATTGGGCCGTGGTGCATCGCTGGAGAATACCCTTGCGATCCAGGGGGACCGCTTGCTCAACCCGCAGTTGATCCGCCTTCCTGACGAGTTCGTCCGCCATAAGATCTTGGATGCGCTCGGGGACCTCGCCCTGGCCGGCGCTCCTATCATCGGGCGTTTCGTGGGGATCCGCTCTGGTCATGCGCTCAACAATCAATTGTTGCGCGCTCTCTTTTCAGACGCGGAGAACTATTCCCGTGAGCAGGCGGGCTGAACGGCTTCAAGCAGTGCGCTCCGATGGCCTGGACTGGACCCGAGGGCCGCTCCGGTGGCATAAGAGACCAACGCGCGATCCGCGCATAGCATCCCGAACCGGAAGAATGATGGCGTTTCCAAGTTCTCGTCATGCCTCCCCTTTCCCCCGCCTCATCGCGGCACTCACATTTGCCCTCCTATCCGGCTGCTCGATGTTCGACAGCAACAACGACAGCAGCGATGACAGCGCGCAATATGTGGAGCGGCCTGTCGACCAGATTTACGCCGATGCGTGGAAGAAGATAAACGATCACGACTGGAACGCCGCTGCCAAGCAGTTCGACGAGGTAGAGCGCCAGCACCCCTATTCCATCTGGGCACGGCGCGCCATGCTGATGAGCGCCTTTTGCTATTACGAAGCCAACAAATATCAGGACGCGATCAACACGGCGGATCAGTTCATCCAGCTGCATCCCGGCAGCCAGGAAGTGGCTTACGCCTTCTACCTGAAAGCGATGTCGCTCTACGAGCAGATCGTCGATGTGGGGCGGGATCAAACAAACACAGAGCAAGCGCTTACCGCGCTACAGGACGTGGTGCAGCGGTTTCCCAACACGGAATATGCTCGCGACGCCTTGTTGAAGATCGACCTCACGCAAGACCATATGGCAGGCAAGGAAATGGAAGTCGGCCGCTACTATCTGCGGCGCGGTGACTACATTGGCGCGATCAACCGCTTCCGTATCGTCGTCGAGCGGTATCAGCGCACCCCGCAGATTGCGGAGGCGCTGGAACGGCTCACGGAGGCCTATTATGCCCTCGGCGTGTACGACGAAGCGAAGACGGCTGCGGCCGTGCTCGGCGCCAATTATCCTGGCAGCATGTGGTATCGGGACTCCTACGACCTTCTGATTACGCACAACATGAAGCCGGAAGCGAATCCGGCGTCCTGGATCAGCAGGATATTCCAGTCTCCGGTCTGAGGATGCGATGCTCGCAACGCTTCGGGTTCGCGACCTTGTTCTGATCGAGGATGTGGAGCTTGAGTTCCTTTCCGGGCTGAACGTGCTGACCGGTGAAACCGGCGCCGGCAAATCGATTTTGCTGGACGCTCTGGGACTCGCTACAGGGGCGCGCGCCGGAGCACGCTCATCGGTTCGGCCAGGGTGTTCGCAGGCCTCGGCAGCGGCCATTTTTGACCTGCCTCCGAAACACGTATCGCGCAAACTCATTGAGGAGAGTGGTCTTCCTTCACTGGACGAAGCATTCCTCCGGCGCACCATTGCCGCCGACGGCCGGACGCGCGCCTTCGTCAACGACGAGCCCGTCGGAGTCGGGCTGTTGCGCGACATCGGCGCGCTTCTAGTCGAGATTCATGGACAGACTGACGATCGAGGGCTGTTCGATCCGGCAACGCATCGCCGCCTCCTCGACGCCTTCGGCGGCTACGAGGAACTTGTGATCGAAGTGGCGGAGCGCTTCCGCAGCCTACAAAGCACGAGAGATCGGCTCGGCGGCCTCCACCAGTCGGCACAGAAGGCGGCGCAAGAGCTGGAGTTTCTTCGGCACACCGCCGAAGAGCTGTCCGAGTTGGCCCCGGCAACAGGTGAAGAAGAGCGGCTCGCGTCCGAACGTGCTCTTTTGATGGACGCGAGCCGGATCACCGAAGATTTCAATGCTGCGATCGAATGCTTAGGAGGAGATCAAGGCGCCGAGACATTGCTCTCCGCTGCGCTCAAGCGGTTATCGAGGCAAAGTTCGGAAACCCGCGTCATCGGCGCTTCCGCGGCTCGCGCACTTGAGCAGGCCATCGCGCTCGTCGAGGAGGCGCGGCAGGAGCTCCAGCGCGTCTTTTCGCGATTGGAGGTGGACGCCGGTGAGTTGGACCGCAAGGAGGAGCGGCTTTTTGCCCTGCGCGCAGCCGCGCGGAAATACGGCGTTCCGGCCGATGCACTTGCCGGCGTGCTGCAGGAGGCGACCAGAAAGCTCGAGATCGCTGGCGGAAATGCATCGGTCTTGCTTGGCGCGGAGAAGGAGTTCGCAGCGGCGGAATTGCGGTACCGCACGGCAGCGCAAGAACTATCGGAGCGGAGAAAAGAAGCTGCCACTGACCTCGAACGTGCAGTGGCAGACGAACTGGGGCCGCTGAAGCTTGGGCACGCAAGGTTTCGTGTTTTGCTGGAGGAGTTGCCGGAGGCCGACGCTGCGGCAAGCGGCCTGGAACGGGTGATCTTTGAAGTTTCCACAGTGGAAGGGGCTGCATTCGGTGCTTTGTCGAAAATTGCCTCAGGCGGCGAGCTGGCCCGCTTTTCACTGGCTCTCAAGGTCGCCCTGTCCGAGGCAAGTCCGCCCGCAAGCTTGGTATTCGATGAAGTGGACCGCGGCGTTGGCGGTGCCGTTGCCGACGCCGTAGGTGAGCGCCTGCAACGGCTCTCCCGCTCGACGCAGGTTCTCCTGGTGACGCACGCGCCGCAAGTGGCCGCGCGCGCCGAGCGACATTTCCGGATTGTCCGAAAAAGGGATCGCACGGAGGTTCAATTGCTGGCCGAGGCGGATCGTGTGGAGGAAATCGCCCGCATGCTTTCGGGTGCGGTCGTGACGGAGGAGGCGCGTGCCGCTGCTCGCCGCCTCCTGGCCGAGGCGCAGACTCCGCTCAAAAAGCTACGCAAGCGCGCCTGATGGCCGGACTCAAGCCGATCGAAAAGCTTTCCAGCGCGGAAGCCGCAAAGGAGCTTGAGCGGCTCGCGGGCGAGATCGCGGCTCACGACCGGCGGTATTATCTCGAGGACGCGCCCGCGATCAGCGACGCCCGATATGACGAATTGCGAAAGCGCAACGCGGGGATCGAAGCGCGCTTTCCGCAACTCGTGCGGCCGGATAGCCCGAGCCATCGGGTGGGCGCCACGCCGGGTGAGAAATTCGCCAAAGTTGCGCATCGCGTGCCAATGCTTTCTTTGGACAACGCCTTCGGGCGCGAAGACGTAACGGATTTTGCCGCCCGCATCCGCCGGTTTCTTGGACTGAATGAGGCTGACACCATTGCTTTCACGGCGGAGCCGAAGATCGATGGTTTGTCCGCCTCGTTGCGGTATGAAAATGGCCTTTTCGTGCAGGGCGCTACGCGCGGCGATGGTAGCGAAGGAGAAGACATCACCGCCAATTTGCGCACGATCAGGGATGTTCCACTGCGGCTGCAGGGGAATGCACCGGACGTCGTGGAAGTGCGCGGCGAGGTCTACATGACCCAGGCGAATTTCGCTGCCCTCAACCGCAAACAGGAAGCAGACGGCAAGCCGCTCTACGCAAATCCGCGAAACTCCGCGGCCGGCTCTGTACGGCAACTCGACCCGATGGTCACAGCCTCGCGCTCGCTAAACTTCTTCGCCTACGCTTGGGGTGAGGTGAGCA
>JAFAVP010000038.1 GCA_019242395.1 Alphaproteobacteria bacterium
TGGACACATCTTTGGTAGTTGCGGCCCTGACCAACGAGCGTCGCACCAGGGACGTCTTGTTGTGGCTAGGAAAACAGCCCCGCGGCTCCCTTTGCGTCAGCGAATGGGTGGTCAGCGAGTTTTCTGCCGCACTGTCAATGAAGCAGCGCGTCGGAACACTGGATTCGCCATCGCGCGCGGCCACGCTACAGATATTTAGAGAGTTCGTGTCCTCGGGCGTAGAGGTGCTTGCCGTAGGAAGCAGTCACTTTCAAGCAGCCGCCTTGTTCGCCGACCAGTATTCGTTAGGATTGCGGGCAGCAGATGCGCTGCATCTGGCAATCGCATCCGACCGAGCCGTGACCCTCCATACACTCGACGAGCGGCTTGCCCGTGCCGGGTTGGCAGTGGGGGTTCGAACTGTCCTGCTCTGATCCTACTGTCCCCTGGCGTTTTTCACGGAGAACGCAACGATCCTCGCCGAGCCATCGGAGAAATGCAGCCGCACCGGCACGGTATTGCCAGGTTTCATGGTTGGCCCGGGATCCGTGCACATGAGATGATATCCGCCCGGTGCGAACTTCACCGTCTCGCCTGCCGGGATATCCAAGCTGGCCATATCGGACATAGTATCCATCCCGCTCTTCTGTTCGCTCTTGTGCAGCATCAGCATGCCGCAATGGGGCGAATCAGCGCCTGTCAGCGTGGACAGCCATCGTCCTGTGTTATGCAGTTCGAGATACCCGCCGGCCGGCAAACGCGCAGGCAACGCGCGGAACCAGGGATTCGAAATCTCCGTGTGGTTCGACATCGGCGGCGGCGTAGCGCCGGCCGCCGCAACCAGCACAAGACTAGCCAACCACATCCGCCGCTCCATCCTCGTTCCGCCGCATGTTCACCAGCACGAGTATAATGGCAAGCAAACTCAGCAGCGTGCCAGGCAGCCAGATGATTAGGCCGCCATAGTGTTGATCGCTCAGCGCCGGGATATCGAACATGCGGCCGCAGATTCGATAGACGGGATAATAATCGGTGCCGGAGAGGGAAAGGATGGCGCCGAGCGCCATCTGCGGCGGCTCGACCGCGATGATCAGAAGCGCGCGGATACCGCTGCCGATGCGCGCGGGCGGGCTGGGCCGGGGATCGAGAACCAGCCACCAGAAGGCGATGCCGTCCAGCGCCATCGACCAGTTCATGACATCATAGAGCCGCGCGTCGAGCATGACCCGCGTGTGGATGGCGGGGATGAGCCAGAGATAAATCATGCCAACGAAAATCACCGGCGCCGCGACGGGATGCATGATGAAGTCCACAGACATGCGCACTGGTTTGGAGGTGAACAGCGGCTTCAGGAAATCCGGCATCCCGGCCCACAGAACAGACCCGGATGCGCCGAGCGCAATGAGAAATGCGCCGACATGATGCAGCACGAAGTGCTGCGCCCGGTGGATGAAGAACATGTGCTGGGCGTAATAGTCGATGTGCGTTTGCACCATCGCGTAGAGCAACAGCTCGCCCGCGATGAAACATGTGCTGCGCCAGAGCGGCGGGTGCTGCGCTGGCGGCAGGCGCTGCAGCCCGATGAAGAACCAGGCGAGCGAGAGACTGGTGGCGAGAAATACCGGCCACGAAAATTCCCACGGCAGAAAGAATGGCAATTCGGCCGGATATTTGCTGCAGACAAACCACAGCACTGCCCCGGCAACCACAAGCGCAACAAGGCCCCGCCATCCGGGCGGAACGCGTTCGGCGTTTTGCGTGAGCGTCATGCTCATGGCGCCGTTATAACCAAGCGTTCCGCCACCTTGCGAGGCGTTTGGCCGCACATGGGCGTGTGCTAACACATCGCGATGCGACAGTGGACCGTTCCGCTCCTGACTCTTGTCTTGGCCTCTTGCGGCCGTGGGGAAACTCGCGAAGGCGCAAGCGACATTCGCGGCGTTATGCCGGACCTCGCATTCACGCTAACGCGCGCCAATGATGGCGCAGCGGTGACGGCCGACACTTACCGCGGCAAGGCGGTGCTACTCTATTTTGGCTACACGCATTGTCCTGACGTATGCCCAACCACGCTCGCGAATGTGGCGAATGCGCTCCACGATCTCGGGCCGTGGGCCAAAGATGTGCGCGTGCTGTTCGTAAGCGTCGATCCCAAGCGCGATACCCTGCCAACACTCAAGGCATATGTCTCAACCTTTGCGCCACAGATCGACGGGTTACGCGGCACCGATGACCAGATCGCCACACTCGCCCGCCGCTATCGCGTGCTCTACCGGGTTACGCCGGCTTTGGATGGCAAGACCGCCGAAGTGATGCATTCCGATTCCACCTTCTTCTTCGATACATCCGGTCATGCCCGCCTGGTCACAACCCGCACGGACGACACGAGGGCTCTTGCCGCCGACATAAGGCAGCTGCTGCCGGATTAGATGTGCAGTGCCCTTCCCTCGGCCGCGAGGACGGCTTCGTGCATCATTTCGCTCAAGGTGGGATGTGGGAATATGGTGGCGGCGAGTTCGGCATCGGTGAGTTCGCCGGTCTTAGCCACAACATAGCCCTGAATCAGCTCAGTCACTTCCGCGCCGATCATATGGGCCCCGAGCAACTCGCCAGTCTCCGCATCGAAAATGGTCTTGATCAGCCCCTCCGGCTCGCCCAACGCAATCGCCTTGCCGTTGCCGATGAAGGGGAATTTGCCCACGCGAATTTTGCGCCCCAGCGTCTTGGCCGCTGCTTCGGTGAGGCCCACGCTCGCGACCTGCGGATAGCAATAGGTGCAGCCCGGCACGTTGGCGGTATTCAGTGGATGCACCCCTTTCATGCCGGCAATGCGCTCGGCCACGATCACGCCCTCATGCATCCCCTTGTGCGCGAGCCATGGCGGCCCGACGAGATCGCCGATCGCCCATAATCCAGGGACACCGGTTTCGCCCCATTGGTTGACTACAACATGCGTCCGCTCCACCTTCACGCCCGCCTGCTCGAATCCGTTGTTTTCGACATTGCCCACGATACCGACGGCCAGGATCACGCGGTCGACAGTAAAGCTTTCCGCTTTACCGTCGCGGGCGCGGATGGTGGCGGTGACGCTGCCGGTTCCTTTCTCCAGCTTCTCCACTGTCGTGCCGGTACGAATGGTCATGCCCTGCTTGACGAAGGCTTTGTGCGCCAACTGCGAGATTTCCTCATCTTCCGCCGGCAGCACGCGATCCAGCACCTCCACCACCATCACGTCGGCGCCTAGCGTGCGGTAGAAACTCGCAAACTCGATCCCGATAGCTCCCGATCCCACCACCAGCAGCGAGCCGGGAAAGCTCGGCGGCACCATGGCTTCGCGGTAAGTCCAGATCAGCTTGCCGTCTGGCTCAAGTCCTGGAAGCGTGCGCGCCCGCGCCCCCGTCGCCAGCACGACATTTTTCGCGGCGTATTCGGTGATGTTTCCATCTTTGCTGACGGCAATCTTGCCTTCGCCGGCTAGCTTCGCTTCCCCGCCAATGACGGTGATTTTGTGTTTCTTCATCAGGAAGGCCACGCCATTGGAAAGCTGCTTCGATACCTTGCGCGAGCGCTCCACGATCTTGGCGAGATCGAATTTGAAATTCTCCGCTGAGAAGCCGAACTCCCCCAGCCGGTGCATCAGGTGCCAGACTTCGATGGAACGCAATAAGGCTTTGGTCGGGATGCAGCCCCAGTTGAGGCAGATGCCGCCCAGCTGATCGCGCTCCACGATGGCTGTCTTCAGCCCGAGCTGCGCGGCGCGAATGGCGCAGACATACCCGGCGGGACCAGAGCCGATCACAATGACATCGTAGGATTCCATGGTTGGTCTCACGCGTAGAGGAAGCCGTATGCGATTACCGCGCCCAGCGCGGGTAGGAGAAAGAATAGGGTATAGATGCCTGATATGCAGACGAACTTCACCGCCGTCCAGAACCAACTCTGCTGATAGAAGCGCCTGAGCGAGAGAAAGACATAGACGCCGATGGAGCCAAGCAGGAACCAGAACACAAGGCTTCCGGAGAAGAACTGGGCTATCCCGACGGCAAGGATCAAGGCCACAAAGGTGAAGGTGTGCACGGTCAGCGAGAAGGTCAGGTGGTCGACGAGGTAAAACTTCTTCCTCTGCCGCCAGTAAAAGGCGGCCAGCAGCACCGCATATAAGGGCAGTAGCAGGAACAGGACACGAGGTATCCAAGTGGTCAGGGGTTCGTTCAGTGCGGCCGGATTGGCCGCGAGGCGCGACAGGCCGCCATAAAGGTGAGTTTCCACCCAGCTGCCAATTTTCTTCGCCTCCGCAGCCTTTCGCCGATCCCTGGAAGCGCCAGCGATCTCGCGCGCAACACGCTGGCGGCTGCGCTCGATGCGCGCCCGCATCGCCGGCGTCAGAGCGGAATGATATCGCCCGATTCGCTGGAAAAAATATGGGCGCGTCGAAAAGCTGTACATGCCGGCAGGATCTTTCGCCTTCGATTTGTCCAGCGGGATGAGCTTCGGCAGCCGGCTCTGAACGGCATCGTCCGGATCGTAAGCAGGGTTGCGGATAAACGCGCGGCCATGCGCATCGAAAATGATCTTTACCGGTGTCGCCACGATCTGAAGCTGCATGATCGCGATGTTGAAGCCGCCGAGGATCAGGAAGAAAACGAGCGTAACGAAAAAATATAACCGCAATGCCGGCACATAGCGGCGCGTGCGGCCTTGGTGGAATGCAAGCGGGAGTTCGCCAGGCTGGAACAGCAATGCCTTGCCGGTGCGCAGAATGCGGCTGTCGAGATTGGCGATATCGGCGACAAGATCATGCAGCAGGCTAGCCAGCGTGCGGCGGTGCATGTCCGGGCCCTGCCCGCAGATCGCACAATACGGACCCACAAGGGGCGCGCCGCAATTCGCGCATTTCTCTGGCGCCGCGCCCTGCTGGGCGAGCTTGGCGGCAGCGTATTCCAGCCCCGCGGCGGCGCTGGTCTCCAGAGTGGCTTCCATGTCGCTCATAGCCCTGCCGGACTATAGCAGCATCGAAGCCGGTTCTTCGACGAAGCCTTTGAAGGCCTGAAGGAAGCGGGCGCCGGTGCCGCCGTCGATTACCCGGTGGTCGCAGGAAAGTGTGACAGTCATCACAGTGGCAGCTTCGATCTTGCCATCGCGCACTGCGGCGCGCAGCTCGCCCGCGCCCACAGCAAGGATCGCCGCGTGCGGCGGATTGATGACCGCGGTGAATTCGCGGATGCCGAACATGCCGAGGTTGGAAATCGCAAAGGTGCCGCCTTCGAATTCCTGCGGCTTCAGTTTTTTGGTGCGCGCCCGTTCGGCCAGGGACTTCACGTCGTTGGAGATTTGCGCCAGGCCTTTTTCTTCGGCGCGAAAGACGATTGGGGTGATCAGGCCGAAATCGAGCGCTACCGCCACGCCGACATCCGCATGCTTGTGACGGAGGATGGAGGAGTCTGTCCAACTGGCATTGACTTCCGGAACGCGGATGAGGGCAAGGGCGGAGGCCTTCACGATAAAATCGTTCACGGAGAGCTTGTAGGCGTTCTCCCCTTTCGGAGTGCGCTCGTTTAGCCGCGCGCGGGCTTCCAGCAATCGGTCAATCGTGCAGTCGATGGTCAGATAGTAATGCGGGATGAGCGTCTTCGCCGACGAGAGGCGCTTGGCGATGGATTTCCGCATGGAGTCGTGCGGAATCTCTTCGTAGTCCTCCGGCTTGAAGAACAGCTTTGCATCAGGCAAGGGACTTACGTCCTTCGGAGCCCTCTGCGCGGGCACCTCAGGATACCGCACTTCGTCATCCCGAGCAGCGGCGGCACGCCGCGTCCTGAGGGATGACGCTGTCTCGATGTCCGCCTTGACGATGCGCCCGCGGGGCCCAGATCCGTGTACGGATGGAAGTTCGAGACCCGCCTGCGCCG
>JAFAVP010000069.1 GCA_019242395.1 Alphaproteobacteria bacterium
GGTCCGATGGAACGTGCGTGGATCTTGTCATCCACAAGGTGATGCAGCTTCAGCATGTAGATGTAACCGACTGTGACCGGGCGCTTGAACGCCTCGCCCGTTCGGCCGTCATACAGCGTCACCTGGCCAGTCTGATTGAGCCCAGCTTGCTGCAACATCTGCACGATATCGCCTTCTTTCGCCCCATCGAACACCGGTGTTGCAACCGGCACGCCCTCACGAAGGTTTTCGCCCAGTTCGATCAGTCCGCTGTCATCGAGCTCGGAGAGCCGTTGGTCGTTGCCGTAGACGTGCTTGAGCGTCTTGCGCAATGCACCGTCCACTTTGCCGCCTTCGCGCTTTACCTTGTCGACGACCTCCCCGATCTGACGGCCGAGGCCGGCGCAGGCCCAGCCCAGATGTGTCTCCAGAATCTGGCCCACGTTCATCCGGCTCGGAACACCCAGAGGATTGAGCACCACGTCGACGGCGGTGCCGTCCTCCAGATGCGGCATGTCTTCGATGGGCAGGATGCGGCTGATGACGCCCTTGTTGCCGTGACGGCCGGCCATCTTGTCACCTGGTTGAAGCTTGCGCTTCACCGCGACGAACACCTTGACCATCTTCATGACGCCCGGAGCGAGTTCGTCGCCGCGGCGCAGCTTCTCCACCTTGTCCGCGAAGCGCTTGTCCAGGCGCTGCTTGGATTCATCGTACTGCTTTTTCAGCGCTTCGATTTCACCCTGCGCCTTCTCATTGCGCAGCCCGATCTGCCACCACTGATGGCGCGGGATTGCATCGAGCACATGCTGCGTAACCTTCGAGTCCGCTGCCATCCCTTTCGGGCCGTGCGCCACGGTCTTGTGCATCAGCAGCTCAGAGAGGCGAGAGAAGATGTTGCGCTCGAGGATGGCGAGTTCGTCATCGCGGTCTTCCGCCAGACGCTCCTCCTCCGCCTTCTCGATCGACATAGCGCGCTGGTCCTTGTCGACACCATGGCGGTTGAAAACGCGCACTTCCACGATGGTGCCGGTGACCCCTGGCGGAACGCGCAGGGACGTATCGCGCACGTCAGCCGCCTTTTCGCCGAAGATGGCGCGAAGGAGCTTCTCTTCCGGGGTCATCGGTGTCTCCCCCTTCGGAGTCACCTTGCCGACCAGAATGTCACCGGCCACGACTTCAGCGCCGATATAGACAATCCCGGCTTCGTCGAGGTTTTTCAGGTTTTCCTCGCCGACATTGGGAATGTCGCGCGTGATTTCCTCAGGCCCCAGCTTGGTGTCGCGCGCCATTGTCTCGAATTCCTCGATATGGATCGAGGTAAAGACATCGTCGCGCACAATGCGCTCGGAAATGAGGATGGAATCCTCGAAATTATAGCCGTTCCACGGCATGAAGGCGACGAGCGCGTTCTTGCCGAGCGCAAGCTCTCCCAACTGTGTCGATGGCCCGTCGGCGATGATATCGCCCTTCTGGATTCCGTCGCCCACCTTCACCAGCGGGCGCTGGTTGATGCAGGTGGATTGATTGGACCGTTGGAACTTCTTCAAGCGGTAGATGTCGATGCCCGGCTTTGTCGGATCGGTCTCTTCCGTCGCGCGAATGACAATACGGGTCGCGTCTACCTGATCGACCACACCCGAACGGCGGGCAGCAATCGCTGAGCCTGAATCCCGTGCCACCACGTCTTCCAGTCCGGTGCCTACCAGGGGCGCCTCCGGCTGCAACAGAGGCACGGCCTGCCGTTGCATGTTCGAGCCCATCAGAGCGCGGTTGGCATCGTCGTTTTCCAGGAACGGGACCAGTGCGGCGGCCACAGAAACCAGCTGCTTCGGCGAAACGTCAATGAACTCAATTTGATCGGGCGTGGTCATCACGAAATTGCCGGCGGTGCGGCAGGACACGAGCTCGTCGGTAATGCGGCCACGGCCGTCGATGGTCGCGTTGGCCTGCGCGATGGTGTACTTCGCCTCTTCCATCGCCGAGAGGTAAACAACTTCATCGGTGACGTGCTTGTTCACCACGCGACGATAGGGGCTCTCGATGAAGCCATACTTGTTTACGCGCGCGAAGGTGGCGAGCGAATTGATCAGCCCGATGTTCGGACCTTCCGGGGTTTCAATGGGACAAATCCGGCCGTAGTGAGTCGGGTGCACGTCCCGCACTTCAAAGCCGGCGCGTTCGCGGGTGAGGCCACCCGGCCCAAGGGCCGACATTCGCCGCTTGTGCGTGACTTCTGACAAGGGATTTGTCTGGTCCATGAATTGCGATAGCTGGGACGACCCGAAGAATTCGCGCACAGCTGCGGCAACCGGCTTGGCGTTGATGAGATCGTGCGGCATGACCGAGTCGATCTCCACGGAGGACATGCGTTCCTTGATGGCGCGTTCCATCCGCAGCAAGCCGACCCGGAACTGATTCTCCATCAGCTCGCCCACGGAACGCACGCGGCGATTTCCGAGATTGTCGATGTCGTCTATCTCGCCGCGGCCGTCCCTAAGGTCTGCCAATGCCTTTACAATGGCGAGAATGTCCTCCTTGCGCAGCACACGCATCGTATCCGGCGCATCCAGGCTCAGCCGCATGTTCATCTTCACGCGTCCGACGCTGGAAAGATCATAGCGTTCCGAGTCGAAGAACAGCTGGCCGAACAGAGTCTCGGCAGTATCCAGCGTGGGAGGCTCGCCCGGTCGCATGACCCGATAGATGTCGATCAGAGCCTGCTCACGGCTGTGGTTCTTGTCCACCGCCATGGTGTTGCGGAGGTATGCCCCGATGGTGATGCCATCGACATTGATGACGTCGATTTCGCTGAAGTCCTGCTCGATGAGCTCGTTCAGGTTTGCTTCCGTCAACTCGTCTCCGGCTTCCACGTAGATCTCTCCCGTCTCGACATTGACCATGTCGAGAGCCGAATAACGTCCAACCAGTTCTTCGGTGGAAACCGAGATGGCGCGAACGCCATCTTCCTGCCATTTGCGCAGCATCCGCTGTGTGATTTTGGTGCCGGCTTCAGCGAGCACTTCGCCGGTTTTCGCGTTTTTCCAGTCCCCGTTCGCCTTTGCGTTCTTCATCCACTCTGGCTCGAGCGGGGTAGTCCAACCGCCGTCCTTTGTATGCCTGAAGGCGATTTTCGAGTAGAAATAATTCAGGATATCTTCCTGCGTGAGCCCCAGGGCATACAGGAGCGTCGTCGCCGGCAGCTTGCGGCGGCGGTCAATGCGAACGTGCAGGATGTCTTTGGCATCGAATTCGAAATCGAGCCATGAGCCCCGGTAAGGGATTACGCGGGCGGCAAACAGCAGCTTCCCGCTCGAATGGGTCTTCCCCTTGTCATGGTCGAAGAAGACGCCGGGCGAGCGATGCATTTGCGACACGATCACCCGCTCCGTGCCGTTCACCACGAAGGTGCCGTTCTCGGTCATGAACGGGATGTCACCCATGTAGACATCCTGTTCCTTGATGTCCTTCACGGATTTGGCGCCCGTCTCCTGATCAACATCGAACACGATCAACCGCAGCGTGACCTTTAGCGGAGCGGCATAGGTCATGGAGCGCTGCTGGCACTCCTCGACGTCGTACTTCGGCTCCTCGAAATGATAATCGACGTATTCGAGGAGGGAGTTCTCGGAAAAATCCTTGATTGGGAACACAGAGCGGAACACGGCCTCCAGCCCCTCGTCCAGCCGCCCGCCCTCTGGTTTGGCCACCTGGAGGAACTGGTCATAGGAGGTTCGCTGAACCTCGATAAGATTCGGCATCTCCGCCACTTCGTGCATCTTGCCGAAGAATTTGCGGAGGCGTTTGCGTCCGGTGAAAGAGAGAGTCATGCGGCGGCGTTCCTTCTGTACCCTTTGTCCGGCCGAAATGGGCCGGGGAGCCCGACTATCGTTCGACTAATGGCGAGAACACCCACACCTCCGGGAGCCGTTCTCCCGGAGGGGGTGGATGTCCCAAATATGTATGCGTGAGCGGCCGTTCAACCCGCCACGCCTCCTTATTTCAACTCGACCTTCGCGCCAGCGTCTTCGAGCTGCTTCTTGATCTTGTTTGCCTCGTCCTTGCTCACGTCGGCCTTCACTTCCTTGGGAGCGCCCTCCACGAGGTCTTTCGCCTCCTTGAGGCCAAGGCCGGTAATCGCACGGACTTCCTTGATCACGTTGATCTTCTTGTCCCCAGCGTCTGTCAGAACGACGGTGAACTCCGTCTTCTCTGCAGCAGGAGCGGCAGCCGCGCCTGCTGCCGGGGCGGCGGCCACCGCGACGGGAGCCGCAGCGGAAACGCCCCACTTCTCTTCCAGCATCTTCGAGAGCTCGGAGGCCTCCATGACGGTGAGCGCCGAGAGATCGGTGACCAGTTGTTCCAGATTTGCCATTCGTAAGTTCCTTCGGGTTCGAGTGTATCGGTTTCGGTTGTCGCCTAAGCGGCTTCTTTGCTTGCGTATGCGGAGAGCACGCGAGCCAGCTGACCGGCGGGTGCCTGAAGAACACCGGCGATCTTCGTCGCGGGTGCCTGCAACAGCCCCACGATCTTGGCCCTTAGCTCATCGAGAGACGGCAGTTCGGCCAAAGCCTTGACACCGTTCACGTCCAGAGCCTGATTGCCGACCACGCCGCCGAGGATCACAAGCTTGTCGTTTTCCTTGGCGTAGGCGACCGCGATCTTCGAGGCGGACACCGGATCTTTGCTCACGGCAATTCCGGTGGGCCCCTTGAAGAGATGCGCGATACCCGCGGCCGGCGTTCCTTCCAGCGCACGCATGGCAAGACGGTTTTTGGCGACCCGGAAGGAAGCACCTTCCGCCCGCATGCGCGCGCGAAGGGTGCTCATTTGGGCCACCGTCATGCCGGTGTAGTGGGCGACAACCACGGAGCCGGCTTCGCTGAAGACCCCTTTGAGGTCCTCCACGACTTCGGCCTTTTTGGCTTTCTCCACTTGCTTCTCCTTTCCGACGCATTGGCCTGCCGCCTCAGCGCCGGATTGACCGAAGATGCGAGGCGATCCGCATCCCCTGGGTGATGTGCAGCGATCGCTACTCGCTGCCTTCCTGCCCCAGGGTTCGAACCCGAACCCCGTCTGCGCTGGAGATTAAGCCCTCTCGGACACCAGCGGTCTCGGACAGGTCATCCGGCTATCGCCAGCCGGAAACTTGTTCCTTTTTACGCGGCACCAGCACCGACGCTGGGAAGCGCAACCCTGAGCCCCGGCCCCATTGTCGAGCTGATGGATATTTTCTTCAGGTACGTGCCTTTCGCGCCCGTGGGTTTCGCCTTGACCACGCTGTCGACGAAGGCCCTCACGTTCTGAACGATGGCGTCTTCGCTGAAACTCGCTTTGCCAACTCCGGCCTGAACGATGCCGGCCTTTTCAACCCGGTATTCCACAGCACCACCCTTGGCATCCTTGATGGCGGTGGTAACGTCCATTGTCACCGTACCCACCTTCGGATTGGGCATCAGGCCACGCGGACCCAGCACCTTACCGAGACGTCCGACCACGCCCATCATGTCGGGCGTGGCGATGCAGCGGTCGAAGTTGATATCGCCCTTCTGCACCTGCTCAGCTAGATCCTCGGCGCCGACAATGTCAGCACCCGCCTTCTTCGCCTCGTCCGCTTTTGGCCCCTTGGCGAACACGGCCACACGCAGCGCGCGACCGGTACCGTTCGGCAGGGAAACAACGCCGCGGACCATCTGGTCCGCATGGCGCGGATCGACCCCAAGATTGATGGCCAACTCGATCGTTTCATCGAACTTGGCAGTCGCTCGGCTCTTCACCAGCTTCACCGCCTCATCGATATCGTAGGCCTTTTCCGTGTTCACACCTTCGATGGCTTTCTTGAATCGCTTCGAAATCTTCCCCATCGCTCCTACTCCCGCACCTGAATACCCATCGAGCGCGCGGAGCCCTCGATCAGGCGCATTGCCATGTCGACATCGTTGGCGTTCAGATCCTTCATCTTGGCTTCGGCGATCTCGCGCACCTGCGCCTTGCTGACGGTTCCGGCGAATGTCCGGCCCGGCGCTTTCGATCCGCTTTCAAGCTTGGCGGCCTTCTTGAGAAAGTAAGACGCGGGTGGCGTTTTCATTTCGAAAGAAAAAGACTTGTCCGAAAAAACGGTGATGCTCACCGGGATCGGCATGCCCTTTTCCATCTGCTGCGTCTTGGCGTTGAACGCTTTGCAGAATTCCATGATGTTCAGGCCGCGCTGTCCGAGCGCGGGGCCGATGGGGGGCGACGGATTTGCCGCCCCTGCGGGCACCTGAAGCTTCACGTAACCCGTGATCTTCTTTGCCATAACTTACTCTCCGTATTGGCTTTCCGGGGAAAGCGGTTGCGGGTCCGTGGTGCGGCTCGGGTTCCGGGATGGCACCGGGCCCTGCCTTCCACGACTTGGTGCCGAAAGCACCCT
>JAFAVP010000202.1 GCA_019242395.1 Alphaproteobacteria bacterium
GCTGGCGTGCTATGGGCAAGCAGGCGGCTAGGCTAGCCGTGCACAGTCTTCGCCTTCACCGGTGCCCGCAACGCCGTTCGTAGGCGGCCCGGCCGCCATGCTCGCGCCACCAAGGGTCGCCCAGGTTGAGCGTACAGGGATCGGTGGCCGCGCCGATTGCCGCTCCGCCGACCGCGCCAATTGCCGCGCCTGTGGCCGGGCTCCCGGTGGCTGCACCGATGACCGCACCTGCGCCTGCACCGATCAAGGCGCCAGAAGCAGCCCGGTCTCCCGGATTCGTCCCGCAAGCCGCGAGGGCCAACGCAGATGCAGCGGCCGCCCCGATCAACAGCTTGTGCATTTCCGATTCTCCTTTACTGCCGGACCGGTAACGGAAGAGCGGAATGATCGTTCCGTGGCAGGCTTTCCCGCCCGCCCGTTGCGGCATAACTTAATGAATATGGCACGGTCATTCAGCAAACAGGAGGTCGAAACCTTCTTCGCTCGGCTGAAGACAAAAACGCTACATCCGCGCAGCGAACTCGTTTACCGAAATCCCTACACGCTTCTGGTCGCTGTAGTGCTGTCCGCGCAGACGACGGATAAAGGGGTAAACAGGGCTACGGCATCGCTCTTTCGCCAAGCCGACGCGCCGGAAAAGATGGTGGCGCTTGGGGAAAGTGAACTTGCGAATCGCATAAGGACGCTCGGCCTCTATCGCACCAAGGCGAAGAATGTCATCGCACTTTCAAGGGCCCTGATCGAAAGGCATCATGGGAAGGTACCTTGCGACAGAGCATCGCTCGAAGCCTTGCCCGGAGTGGGCCGCAAGACGGCAAATGTGGTCCTGAACGTGGCCTTCGGCGAACCTACCATCGCGGTCGACACACACATCTTTCGCATCGCCAACCGGACACTGCTAGCACCTGGAAAAACTCCGCTCGAAGTGGAGCAAGGTCTCGAACGCGTGGTGCCCAACAAGTACAAGCTGCACGCGCATCATTGGTTGATTCTGCACGGCCGCTATGTGTGCGTTGCTCGCAAGCCGCTCTGCCCGGTGTGCATAGTGCGCGACCTTTGCCGCTTTCGGCCGAAAACAACGGAAGCAGAAATGCCGGAGATCACGCCGCCGGCTTCCCGTGCGAGAGCAGCTGTTGCAGACAGTTAGTATCCGCCGCTGCATTGTCCGGCCGCGGCAACGTCTCCACGTGCTTCACGACGAGAGATTCGCCTCGGGGATACATGAAAAAGAAAGCCTTGCAGCCCGAACCGTCGTACCGCCACAGTTCCATTTGTCCGTCTTTACGGACGAACTGGGGTGCCCCGAATGCGACGCGGATACGTGCGGCATCCATGCCAGCGACGTTGCCTGGTTCACCGACAGGGGGTTGTGCTGGCACCGCAACCTGTGGCGGCGGGGCCGGCGCGGCGCAGGCAGCAAGCGCGCACAGGGATAGAAGCCAAAATGCCTTCACGTTCATGCCATCTCCTTACGCGTGTAGCGTTTGAATTCATGCACCATCAGTGCCGTCCCGAAAAGCGGGGCGAGAAGATCGAGCACAGGAACGGCGGCGAGTGCCGCGATCAGCAGACCGCATCCCAGAATGGCACCGCGTTTACGGCGGCGCAGCGCGTCTGCCGAGCTGCGCGACGCATGGCGGACCGCCACCTGTTCGAAGTATTCCCGGCCGAGAAACCATCCGCTTACGACAATCCCGGGCAGACTGCCGAGGCCGGGCGCCAGCGCGCTCAATGGCAGCAGCAAGAGCATGATCGAGACGAGCACGACGAAGAGCCGGATGCCCAAGAAAAATCCCTGCCAGAATGGTGCCGGTTTGCCGGGCAGATCAGCCGGATAGTGCTTTGCTTCCACGGCCGCCGCGATTTCATCCAGAAACAGTCCGGCAAATAGGGCTGCCACTGGGGCCCCGAGGATTGTCACCAAAACAATCACGAACAGGGCCGCCAGCAGCGATGTAGAAATGCCGGATCCGATTGCGTAGGTGCCAAGCAGATGGTTCGCACCATAGAGGGAAAGGCCAAACAGTCCTGCAAAGAGCAGGAGTGTCAGCGCCACGGATTTGATCACTACCCGCGAGAAGGCTGGATCGAGGATGAGAGTGGCCGCCATGCGCGCGCTTGCGAACATCCAGAGGCTCCTCTAAGCGATTCGACATTACCCGATTGATGAACGGAGCATCATGACTGCGCAATACGATGTCGCCGGCCTAGGCAACGCTATCGTGGACGTGATTGCACCAGCGGATGACGCGTTTCTACTTGAGCATAACATTGCCAAAGGCGTGATGACATTGATCGACGAATTCCGCGCCGATCAGCTCTACCGCGCGATGCCGCGGGCACAGGAGATTGCCGGCGGCTCGGCCGCGAACACCATGGCGGGCTTGGCCTCGCTGGGTGGCAGGGGATTATTCGTTGGTAAAGTAAGGAGCGATCGCCTCGGCCAAAGCTTCGCTGCAAGCCTGAAATCGATCGGGGTGGATTACATCACCCGGATGGCGCAGGAAGGCCCACAGAGTGCCTGCTGCCTGATCCTGGTCACGCCAGACGGTCACCGCAGCATGAATACCTACCTCGGGGCGAGCCGCGACATCGGGCCAGCCGACATCCACGAGGAGGAGATCGCGGCGGCGGCAGTGTTGTACATTGAAGGTTATCTATGGGATGCGCCCGAAGCCAAGGCAGCTATCAATAAGGCTATGAAGGCGTCAAAGAAGGTCCGCCGCCAAGTGGCGTTCACACTGTCCGACCCGTTCTGCGTCGCACGTTGGCGCAATGAATTTCGTACGCTGATGAATGAGCTCGACATTCTGTTTGCCAATGAGGAGGAGGCGAAGGCCCTGTTCGAAGCCGGAGACTTCGACTCGGTGTTGCAGTCATTGCGGGACTGGCCGGGTGTCGCAGCGCTGACGCGTTCAGAGGACGGGTGCGTCGTCACCTCTCGCGGAGAAGTGCATGTTATCGATGCGGTGCCGGTCAGCAGAGTGGTGGATACAACCGGCGCCGGCGATCAGTTCGCGGCGGGCTTTCTATATGGTTTGACCCACGGAAAGGATCTTGCCCATTGTGGGCGGCTTGGCGTGCTGGCGGCCGCCGAAGTCATCTCGCATTATGGTGCGCGGCCGGAAGCATCACTAAGAGAGCTTGCCGGCAAGGCGAAGCTGCTCTGATGACTCTCCGATGATGTGCAGCGAAACCTCGCGCTCGTGCGGCGCATCGCGGTGTTCGAACAGGTAGAGCGCCTGCCAGATGCCAAGAACCATCCGGCTACCACGAACGGGGATGCTTAACGAGGTCTGCGTCAGCATGGAGCGAACGTGACTCGGCATGTCGTCCGGACCTTCGGCGGTATGCCGGTATAGTTTTTCATCCCGCGAGACCAGCCTGTCCATAAAGCACGCGAGGTCGTGCAGCACATCCGGATCGGCATTCTCCTGCACAACCAGAGACGCAGACGTATGCCGCACGAACGCGGTCAGAACTCCGTCCAGAATTCCCGATTCAGAAAGGAAGCCGTTCGTCTCCCGTGTGAAATCGTAAAGCGCAGGCCCGCGCGTGCTCAGCCGAATGGTTGAGAGATGCTGCTTCACGCCGGCTTCCGCTCCTTCCGGAGATAGACATACAGCGCGCCGGAGCCGCCGTGGCGGCGATGTGCCGTTCTCACATCGGCCACGAGGTGGACAAGTTCAGGTTCTTGCAGCCAGCGTGGCACCATCGCGTTGAGCACACCGCGCGTGCGGCGGTCGAGTTCTAGGTCAAACGGATCATCCGGTGGCGAGGACTTGCGGCCCTTCCCGGTGACGATCAGAGCAAGCCGCACACCCCGCGATGCCGCGTTCTTCACGAAATGAGCCACTGCGGCGTGGGCCCCTGCTTCGGTCATTCCGTGCAGATCAAGTGTGGCATTGGGCTCGAGAGCGCCTTTGCGCAGCCGCTCCGCCGTGCGGCCGTCTACCCCGCTCGGCCGCAGCCGCGGTTGCGCCCGTGTGGGTCGAACGTCAATCTGCAGGGGATCGCTTTTCGGCTTCGACTCATCTGACTTGCCGCCAGCCATGACGATCTCGAACAGAGCGCGTTCGTCGTCGGTCACCACGCGCCGGCGACTCATGGCACGTGAAGCTCCTTGCGGTCGCTCAAGCGCGCAGCCACGGCCTTAGGCAGCAGCACGAAAAACCGGCCACTCGACTTCATCCGGCCCGCGATGGATTCCGCATCCTTGCCGAAACCCCAGAAAATATCTGTGCGGGCGGGCCCGCGTATCGCACCACCAGTATCCTGCGCCACGAGGAGCTGATTGAACGCATGCTCCGGGCGAGCTGAATCTGCATTCGGCTGCTTCGCGGCGAAATAGACCGGCATGCCCATCGGATGGATGTGCGTATCGACCGCCGCGCTGGCGGCGGGTGTGAGCGGCACGCCCTCGCTCCCGGGGCTGCCGAGATTGGGGTCGCCCAGAGGCGCCTCCTTGAAGAAGATATAGGACTGGTCCGTTTCCATGAGATCACGCGCCTGCTTCCCATGCGTCGTCATCCATGCCCGGATCGCCTGCATCGACATGCCGGCGCGATCGATCAGACCGCGTTGGAGGAGCACCTTGCCAACAGCGGTATAAGGACGGCCATTCTGCCCGGCGTAGGCAACGCGAATGAGCGTGCCGTCTTCCAGCCGAACGCGGCCAGAGCCTTGGATGTGAAGGAAGAACACAGCGACGGGATCCTCCGCATAGAAGAGCACCTGTGCCTGCTCCAAGCCGCTCGCATCGATTTCCGCACGCGTCTGGCATGGGCGGAGTTGGTGACCATCAAGGCAACCAGTCAGATGCTCACCTTGCAACTCGGGACGGAATTGGCCGAGATCGGCGCTCACCAGGTTCGCCGGGGGCCCGTATATCGGTGTCTGATACCGATAGTGCCGTACGCGGCTGGCTGACAGTTCGGGCTCATAATATCCGGTGAACAGTGGCTCCAACCCACCGTTTGCCTGGACCTCAGCCGGTGCGAAAAACGATTCAAAGAACGCTCGCGCGCCCTGGGCGTCGTACACCGGCGTTGCCGCATGGATGCAGACGCTTCTCCAGTCGTGAACGGCGCCAGCATAACCGTTTATGCCCAACCGCTCGGTATCCGGTTTGGTCAGCAACACGGCGCAAGAGCGTGCGAAGGCC
The DNA here is from genome assembly GCA_019242395.1 of Alphaproteobacteria bacterium. Lineage (GTDB taxonomy): Bacteria > Pseudomonadota > Alphaproteobacteria > Micropepsales > Micropepsaceae > Rhizomicrobium. The sequence goes on from JAFAVP010000202.1 coordinate 5,165, forward strand.
TGCAGCGTCGGACGAGGATCGGATGCGCTCCATCCCGGCAGGTCGGAAAACCGGACGAGCACCAATATCGCCCGGCTCCTGGCCGGTGAACGAGGGACGACGCTCCGCAGCAACCACCAGCCCGCGAATGCTGCGAAAAGGACGATAATACCTCCGATGAAGATGTATAGCGGCGCACGGGAGCGCTGGGCGTGCGCCATCAGTGACCCTGAAGGTCTGCCTCGCCAGATGTCGCCACCAGCCGCCAGTTGGGATCGGTTGCACGGACATTCCGTTCAAATGACCAAACATCCGTCACGTCCCGTACCGCCTTGGGATCGCCCTCAACGACCGCCCCGCTTGCATCGACCGTGGCAGAGATGAACTGGGCCGCGAAAGAGACCACGATGTCCGCGGCGTTCTTGTTCAGCGAAGCATCCGTAATTTTGACATCCCGAAATCCAACGAAGGTGAAATCAATTTTCTCCTTCTTTGACTCACGAGTGCTGATCACCTGATCGAAAGCCGCATAAACCTCATCGCCAAGCAAGGGACGCAAAACCGCACGGTCCCCGCGGGCAAAGCCCGTAACGATGATCTCATAGGCGCGGCGCGCACCGTCCAAGAAGTGATCTGTTTCGAATTTGCGATCAGCCAGCTTTATGGCGAGGAGTGCGGCCCGCAGGGGTTCGTCCGCTCCCGTGGCCTGCTCAACTTGGGCTTGCGGCCGCGGTAATGCGGCGGGAACGTCGGCATTCGGCGGCTCGGCCCTTCCCGCGAGGCGCTCGAATCGCTCCTGCGGCGAGCGCTCATGACCCGTCCGGCGGCCGAGCACGCTGTAGAGCCGGAACAGGATGATTGCGGCCACCATGGCAAGCAACAGAATCAGGAGCAGTTGTGAGTTCAAGCGCGTAGTTCCAGTCCCGGCGAGCTTTGGCTTTGGGAGAACGGCCGATCCTAAACTTTGGGCCCAAGCTCGTCCAGCGCCGGCAACCGGAGGCCGCCGCCGCTTGTCATGCGCGGCAGGTCACTGTAAGCCGCGCCAGCTTCAAACTTTGCGAGTTTTCTGATGAGCGATGCAATTCCAGGCAGGCCGAACGGCGATGGCGGCCCCTCTCCGCAAGAAGTCCGCGTCCAGATATTGGGCCAATATGTGAAAGACCTGTCTTTCGAAAATCCGGCGGCTGGAAACGCGGTCCAACAACCTCAAATCGAACTTGGCGTGGACCTTCAGGCGCGCCGACTCGATCAGGAACGGTTCGAAGTTGAGTTGAAGCTCCGTGTTAGCGCCAAGGCGGTTGAAAAACCCGTTTTTCTCCTTGAATTGGCGTATTGCGGTCTTTTCGGGATTCAGAATGCCCCAGAGGACGTGCTCCAGCAATTTCTCTTGATCGAAGCGCCGCACATCCTGTTTCCATTTGCTAGACGCATTGTAGCGGACGCTGTCCGCGACGGCGGAATGCCGCCACTACTTATAGAGCCGATCGACTTTGGCTCGCTCTATCGAGCGCGCCAGGCGCAGGCTGCGCAAGGCATGCAGCCGGCGGTTTAGCCCCAACCCCAGATAGCTTCCGGACCTATTTCGGAAGCAACCCACGCGATGTGGGCAGCGATTTCATCCAGGGTGAGGCGCGGCAACAACGGTGCAGGCCTCACCTGCATCACAATTATCTCGCTCGCGGCGATTCTGGTGGTGACGTCCGCGGGCGCTAGCTGTAGCCGGGTCTGACGGCCGCCGACCAGTTCCAAATAAATCTGCGCGGTCAACTGCGCATCCAGAAGTGCGCCATGCTTCAGGCGTGAGGAGAGATCCACCCCAAACCTGCGGCACAATTCGTCCAGCGAGTAGCGTGCGCCAGGCAGTTTGGCCTTGGCGATTTCGATGGTATCGATAGCACGCGCAAACGGAATTGTAGGGCGAGCCAACCGCCGTAGCTCGAAATTTAAGAACTTCATGTCGAAGCCGGCGTTGTGCATAATCAATCGGGAATCGCCCAGAAATTCGAGCAACTCGTCCGCGATCTGCGCAAACAGCGGCTTATCGGCCAGAAAAGCATCCGCAATGCCGTGCACGCGTTCGGAATCGCCGACTTGACGCTCAGGATTCAGGTAATGCTGTAAGGTCAGGCCCGTCGGCAGATAATCTATCAGTTCGACGCAGCCGATCTCGATGATCCTATGGCCGTCGATGGGGTCGAGCCCTGTCGTTTCGGTGTCGAGCACAATCTCACGCACGATGACTGTCCTTAACGGCGCCGCCTGCGCAGCGTGGCAACGATATTTTCCACTTGGGCGCGAGCGTGATCGAAGCCCTTGTCCGTCTCAACCACGAAATGTGCTTGTGCACGCTTTTCTGCGTCCGGCATTTGACGCGCCAGTATGTGGTCAAGCTTCTCCGGCGTCATCCCTGGCCGGCTGAGTACCCGCGATCGCTGCAGTCCCTGGGGGGCTGATACAACCACCACCGCGTCTAGCCGTGCACCACCTCCGGTCTCGAACAGAAGCGGGATATCAAGAATCACCATGTCGCTTCCCGCGGCTTTCGCCATATCCAAAAAAAGATTCTGCTCGAGTGCGACGAGTGGGTGAACAATTTTTTCGAGCCGGACCAAACCCTCTGCGTCCGATGCGACGCGGGCCGCCAGTGCTGACCTATCCACAGCTCCATCCTTCACACAGCCGGGATACGCTTCGGCAATAAGACCCACAGCGGCTCCGCCATGTTCGTAGAGTTTGTGAACTGCGGCGTCCGCATCGAACACGGGGATACCGAGGTCGGCGAACATTTTTCCGGTCTCGGTTTTACCCATGCCAATCGAGCCGGTAAGCCCGATTACGAGCGGCCCATCCGATCTCAATGTGCCAGCGACCGTTGCATGGTTTCGCGTAGTTCAGATGTGACCGGGGGCCTTATCCCGTAAAACGCCTCGAAACTGGGGGCAGCCTGGTGAATCAGCATTCCAAGACCGTTTGCCGCCCTGTTGCCGCGACTTCTCGCCTGCCTCAGCAAATCGGTTTCCGTCGGGTTGTATACAACATCGTAAACAGATGCCGTCCTTGCCAAGTGCTTCAGGCTGAGGCCGAGCGGCTCGAAACCTACCATGCCTGCGCTTGTCGCGTTCACCAAAAGCGCCAGACCGTCCGCATTCTCCGGCCACCGGTCCCAAGGAAGGGGTACAATTCGCGCCGCCACGCCAGCTCCAAGCTCAGCTGCCATGGTGCGGCAGCGCTCTGGATTTCTGTTAAGCAGACGGATCTCAGCCGCGCC
>JAFAVP010000026.1 GCA_019242395.1 Alphaproteobacteria bacterium
AACCCGTCGGCTCCCGGGAATTTCTCCAGCACCAGATTGCGGTTGTGCTGGTGGATGTTGCTCCACACGAAATCCCGCTCGCTGAAGAAGTGATAAAGCTCCGGATACGCCTTGATCAGGTGCCGCGCGAGCGTCGCAAGATCGAAGACCGGCATCAGCTGCCCCGGCGGCTGATCGAGCCCGTTTGGATTGACGAAATGTGAGCCCTTGAGACCGATTTCTTTGGCTCGCTGGTTCATCATCGCGACGAAATTCTCGACTGTGCCGCCAACGCCTTCCGCGATCGTGATGCAGGAATCGTTACCGGACATGATGATGACGCAGCGGATCAGGTTCTCGATGGAGATGTGATCGCCGATATTGACGAAGCAGACGGAGCCGGAGCGCTCCCGCCAGGCCCGCTCAGAAACAGGGAACGTATCGGTCAGCTTAAGCCGGTGGTCATGTAGCCGCTGGAACAACAGTTCCAGGGTCATCAGCTTGCTCATGGACGCCGGCGGAACGGGCGTGTAGGCATCCTTGGCCCACAGCACCTGCCCCGTATCGCCGTCCATGATGATGGCGTGCTCGGCGGAGGTCTGCACCGCCTCCGCAAGAACGGGTGAACCGGCGAAGAATGGAAAAAGCAGAAAGAGAACGGCAAGGCGCCGCATCAGGGGGAACTCCGGAAGCTGAGGTTACTGATCGACTACGATCCTGGCGTCGTTACTACCAAGCTCTCCCACCCGCGCCAACGCGGCATTTGCGGCTTCGAGATCATCGTAAGGGCCCGACCGCACCCGATACAGCGGTTTCCCTTCCCGCGTTGCCGTAGAGATGAATAGCCCTTCCGCCTGCGCCAATCGTGTCTTGAGCCTCTCCGCATTTTCGCGGGAGCCGAATGCGCCCGCTTGCACGTACAGACGTGTTCTCGCGGGCACGGGAACTGTGGTGACCACGCCATCGGGTTGTTCAGATGCCGGTGGGGTAGCCTCAGTGGCGGCCGGCGTCGCATCCATTGCGACCTTGACCGGATCGAGGGAGGCGATCTGGACCGGCGCAGGCACCGCTGCCGGACCACCCGCTTTCTCCAGAGAGCTGGTCTCTACCCGGGCGGTGGGCGCAGCGGGTACTGTGCTGGCGATCGCCTGCGGAGCGGCTTCAGGTGGGACTCCGCTCGGCAGCCCAGCGCGCCCGAGATACGTCACCCGTACCTTGGCGGTGCCCTTAGCGTAGAACCCCAGCAGTTCAGCGGTATGTCTTGAGACGTCGATGATCCGCCCATTGGCGAAGGGACCGCGGTCGTTGACCCTCACCACAAGCGACCTGCCGTTTTCCAGGTTCGTCACACGCACATTCACCGGCAGAGGCAAGGTGGGATGCGCCGCCGTCAGATCGTCGCCCGTGAACAGTTCCCCGTCTGCTGTCGGCTTGCCGTAGAAGTTCGGGCCATACCAGGAGGCAACCCCTGTCTCGTCGTAATCGGGCTGTTCATGGGGATAATACCAGGTGTCGCCAACCTGATAAGGAGCCCCCACCTTGTACCCGCCAGCAGCGTACCCGCCAGCAGCGCGCCCGGTATTCGAAGGTGCTGGTGCGGTGGCGCACCCGGCTGCCGCTCCGGCCAACAGGAACACGCCTATCGCGCGATACGGAACAAGAGCCATCCCCAGCCCCTCCACTCTTCCAGAGCGGCGGGGCCCCAGTGCCCCGCTGGGAAATTTCTATGAGGGGCACCCGGTTACCGGATGGTTAACAAAACCCTAATAGCCGCATTTGTGCGGATGGCGTGCGCACCAAGGGTCGTCCGGGTAGACGACGCAGCTGGCGAGCGAAAATCCCAGGCCGAGCGCCAGGAACAGCGGAAACAAGCGGCGCATGTTTTCTCCCAATACCTCTCCGTTGCGTAACGCGCCCGGCGTCCCTTCGGCTCAGGGGCGCTCTCGTCGTATCCGGTGGCTATTCTCCGACCCTGCCATAAGATGATCGCATGACACACAACTATTCTTTGCGCGCCATTGCGCACAACACGATGCTGCAGCGCGGGCTGTTGCCTGACTTTTCGGACGCGGTTCTCCGTCAACTCAAAGCGATACCAGGGCCCGCGGTTGCGCCCGGCGCCGGGCTCCGCGACTTGCGTCAGTTGCTTTGGTGCTCGATCGACAACGATGACTCGCGCGATCTCGATCAGTTGAGCGTCGCGGAAGCGCTTGCAGGCGGTCAGACTCGCGTGCTGGTGGCCATCGCCGATGTCGATGCGCTGGTCGCGAAGGAATCTGCCATCGACGCGCATGCCTCGACCAACACCACGTCTGTCTACACCGCCGCGCAGATCTTTCCGATGCTGCCGGAAAGGCTTTCGACCGATCTCACTTCTCTCGGACAAGGCGTCGAGCGGCTCGCCGTGGTGATCGACATGACGGTCGCGGCCGGAGGGACGGTGGTGTCGGGCGATGTGTATCGCGGCGTAGTCTTCAACCATGCCAAACTCGCTTACAACAGCCTGGCCGCGTGGCTGGACGGGAACGCAGCGCCGCCTGCCCCGCTCGCGGCCGTGAAAGGCCTTGAGGATAACCTCCGCCTGCAAGACCGGGTTGCCCAAGCGATGCGCGGCAACCGTCAGGCACACGGGGCCTTGCAACTCGAAACGGATGAAGCCCGCGCGGTTTACGAAGGGGACCAACTGGTCGACATGCGGCCAGATCCGCGCAATCGCGCCAAGGATCTCATCGAGGATTTCATGATCGCGGCGAACGGGGTTACCGCGCGCTACCTGGAGCAGAAGGGCTTCCCGTCGGTGCGGCGCGTGCTGAAGACGCCCGAGCGCTGGGATCGCATCGTGTCGCTGGCACGGACGCTGGGCGAAACACTCCCCGCTTCGCCGGACGCAGCAGCGCTCGACGCCTTCTTGCAGAAGCGGCGCGCTGCCGATCCAGACCGCTTCCCGGACCTTTCATTGTCCGTCGTCAAGCTGTTGGGATCGGGCGAGTACGCGCTGGAGCTGCCGGGACAGACCCCTGAAGGACATTTCGGGTTGGCGGTGCGCGACTACACGCACTCCACGGCGCCAAACCGCCGCTTTCCGGACCTCATCACGCAGCGGCTGCTCAAGGCCGCGCTTGGCGGACACCCTGCTCCTTACAGCAATGCGGAACTGGCAGCGCTGGCCGCCCACTGCACGCTGCAGGAAGACAATGCCAAGAAGGTCGAGCGCCAGGTGCGGAAATCAGCCGCCGCGCTGCTCCTGTCGTCGCGCGTTGGCCAGCGTTTCGACGGAATCGTTACAGGTGCGAATGACAAGGGAACTTGGGTGCGAATTTCTGGGCCCGCGGCGGAAGGGAAAGTGGTGCGCGGATTCGAAGGCCTGGATGTTGGGGACCGGGTGAAGGTCCAACTTGTCCATACGGATGTGCCGCGCGGCTTCATCGATTTCGCGCGCGTGTCACCCGGGCGTTGATAAGTCTCCGTGTGCTTGCGACTGGCCTGCCGCTAGTTGCAATCATCCGCCCGTCTAAGTAGCTGAGTCGTAGGTTGGATGGGTGGCCGAGCGGTTGAAGGCACCGGTCTTGAAAACCGGCAGGCCCGCAAGGGTCTCGTGGGTTCGAATCCCACCCCATCCGCCAATAGTTCATTCCTGCAGATACGCAGGGGCCCGCGGCCGTCCCAAAGAATAGAGATTGCCACATTATTTCTGTTCGCCTTTCCGCGTAGGCCTTTGTCACCATCCGGTCCACGCTCATGGAAACGGACGTGACTTGAGCGGACAAATGGGCAAATTCACTGCACTCGAAATCGAAAAGTTAAAGGAGCAGCAGGGACGCTATTGCGACCGTGACGGCCTCTGAGACTGCCGAAGTGGCGCTATGGGAAATACGCCGCGCAAGTTCCACCAGTGCTGAGCCGCTACGCACATCCAGTCATCGCCTCTCGGCTGGTATGAGCGCGATTTCTCCGAAATCGAAGTACTGGCGGGCGAAATCCAACGGGCCGCTGCTCCCGCACGTCACATGAACTAATTGATGACATAATCGTATTTGGCCTTCATTTTAATCGCAGCGAGGCGCTCGCGCAGTCGAGAGGAAAAGGCAGCCATATCGTATTTGGCCCTAATGCTGTTTCGACCAACCTGCGCCCTTCGCAGAGCCTCTGCATAGTCCTCATAAACACATCTAAGTTGGCGCGCGGCGCTGTCGATGTGCGGCTCGGCCCAAAAGCTACGGTCGGTCTCCCAGTAACCCCCTCCCGCTTTTACAGGCACGAGATCGTAGCCCACCCCATAACTGTTCTCCTCAGTGCAAAAGTCCGTGTTGCCAGAGTACCGCGTCGCAACCACCGGAATTCCGGCTCCCACGGCATCTGCGAGGAGATAGCTGAACCCCTCCGCCCTATGGAGCGAGAGCACACAGTGCGCTCTCGCCAAGAGAGCTTGCATCTCTTCATCGGTGAGACGCTCCACGATGATCTTGATGCGTGGGTCATCGTGGGATGCTTCCAGCACCTTCTCCCAATGGCGATGTGAATTGCTGGGATGATCAGGAACGACTTCAGATGTTTTCAAGGTCAGTTCAACGTCCGTGATCCCTGCAAATGCCTTCTGAAAAGCCAAAACGGCCGCCAGAGGATTCTTCCGCTCTATAGAAGAGTGAAAATCAAAGAAGCAAAGGAATGTCGTGCACGCCTGTGGAGCGCCTTGACGTTTCTCATCCTCGGCGAATTCTAGCCCCTTACCCACCAATTCCACGTGACCGAATCGAGAATACACTTCTCGGACGTAAGTTGTTGGCACCCAAATCTCATCGACCAGAGAGATACCAAGGCGCTGCACCTGCGGCGCCATAGAGGTTTCCCACAAGAAAAATCCAACGACTGGGCAGTCGAGGAGAACGCCATAGCGGTCCTTTATGAAGAGTTCCGGGATATCATGGGCGTTGACAGCAGCAACAATCACGGGAGTTCCCCGGCAGTCCTCGTGCCACTGCCTTAATGCCTCGGAGAACTCCTTGGCGTTCGCGCCATATCCCAACTCCGTCAGGCGATGATCTTGCCCCTCGAGGGCCCGCGCAAGCATCCGGAAATTCCTGCCCAAGCCCGTTCCGGCTTCGGTGTGTCCAATAAGCAAAATATCCGTTCCGGCTTCGACCGCCCGCGCCGAAGCAATTGCGGCGGGGCTTTTAGGGGCCTGCAGGCGGAGCGCAGTCATGCAAATCTCGCGAAACTCCGCATCAAAGAGCACTTCGAAGCACCTATGAGCTAGTGAATTATGCTTCAATCGTCCGCCAAACATGCTCGCAATAAAGGCGCGATATTGTGGGGCGGCGACGAAGGCACTTCCCATGAAGTCAAAGGCCGCTAGCAGGACATCGATCGGATTTTCAGAATCGAACTCATTCGATCTGCTCGCGTGCTCCTGCTGGAAAAATCGAGTAACGCAAACGCCAACGTCCTCGTGATTGGAGACAGTAGCGTTGAGATATTCTAGAGCCTCATCAGTCAAGCAGACGGAGGGCACGTTGTTGCTAGGCATCCAATGGCGCACAAACCAGTAAACAACGTGCGAGAACAGAAAACCGTTCGCGAGATCGTACTCCGGGCGCTCCTTGAGGAGTGCATACGTAAGAAGCACGTCGGCTTGGCGACCGTGTTCAACGAAAAGAGCCTTGAACCCAAGCCGGGTCTTGAGGCTGCCGGAAACGGGCACGTTTTCCGACACCCGCAATTGGCTTATGCGCTTGAAATATTCGAGACTGCAGGAACACCAGGCATATGGAGAATCCCATGGCCTGAACGTTAAGCCATGCCAACGCTCTTCATAATGATCGAAGTAGCCCTCGCGAAGCACACTCTCACGTAGCTGTGCCGCTGGGGAGTGACGACCGGGAGATGAAAGTTCTTCACAAAGAAGCCTAAATGAAGCCGACCGAAGGTTCTCCTGTGCCGGCTCTGAAATCCACGAGAGGAGAAGTTCAGCCAGCTGCGCCATCTGCACTGGACTAAGCTCTCCCCCTTTACATAGCTGACGCACGACATCGGCCAAGCGGCCTTTAACTGTAGGGTACATCAGCCTGAATGTTTCCCGTGGCAGACCTGATAACTGGCATAGGGCGTGAAGCGTCTCATCAGCATTCAGTTTGCTGAGATGATACTCAGCCAGAGCGACGCAGCCGATCCATATTTCGTCTGGTCCACCCAAATCGGAAAGCAACTTCCGAGGTGTATTGGGGGGCTGCTCTTCAAGGAGTAGCGAAAGCGCTTCCCGAACGCCGGGTAAATCGGCATTGAGGACGAAAATACGCAGGGCGCTTGCCGTTTCTCCTACCTGCAGCAAGTGCCTCCCTGTACGAAGCAGGAGATCCGCGGAGACGCGTCTCTTTATGGCCGGGCTTATCCTGTTCGATAGGCACGCCAGCGCATCGTTAAGGTTGCGGGATTGCAGGTGAAGCAGCAGAGACGGAGCGACTTCTTCCCCAAGTCGGGATGCCGCGATTTCGCATATCGAGTGGTCGTCTAGACCCTCAGCCTCAGGCGTGCTTAGTAACTCCTCCAACGCTTGCACCTGAACCGCCGGCAAGCCACTCGCTTTGATGAGGACCTGAAGCGCGTCGATAGCGCTTGCGTATTGGCCCGATACAATCCGGGACGTGAATAGAAGCGACAAAGCCAGCGGCGTGGGTTGCTGATTAATTGCTCTAAGGGCACACGCCTCGGCATCAACCGGCTTATGCATATCGAGTAAGACAGCAGCCGCCGCGCACTGGGAGTAATAATCCGGGGACACATGCGCGAGAAACGTTTCCAGGTCGCCTGTTTTTCTTAGGTATCCGGACGATGCGATTTGCCATCGCACGGTAAGACTGCGAAACCGGTCCAATGCCTCTCTGTCTTGGGGAGCTATTTCAAGTAGCTGTGCCCACCATTGTTGAGCCGCGGAGGCATTTCCATCTTGCTCCGCCTGCTTCGCAAGCGTGCGAGCGAGGCGTACTGAAGTAGTCCTCGCTTCACTGTCGTATGGTTCATGCAAGCTAACGACGCGCCAAGCGAGGAGCGCGGCGGCCAGCTCCTTCTTGCGGCCTGAACTCTCCGATTGCCGCGCGCAGAAATAAAGATTGCGTAAAGCTTTCTGAGTGTCGCCTGAGAAGTCAGCATACCACGACCAGAATGCGACGGCTTTGTACCACGCTCTGCGAGCTTGCGCGCGTCGAGCAGTTCGAAGCAATGCGCTACTAAAGCCAGAAAAGAGCCATTGAACATGGCCCCATTTTCTCTGGAGCCGCGACAGGTCACGACCGCCCTCCTCAAAACCTTTCAACAAATAGATGACGACCAAGTACCCTGCGGCAGCCTCCGTTACCGAGAAGCGGCCGAGGGAGCGGATCTTGCGAAACGCTGCTCCGCCGCTGGCCAGTCCTGACACCGGAATGCGTTTGGATTCAGACGAAGCCACGAGCCGACCAGCGATCAGGTGCCCGCAGCCTTTTTCCGCTTCTTGCGCAATTCGTCTTCTGGGCTCTCCTCGACGATCCCCAGGAAATCGACCGAGATGATGGACTGTGGATTCTGCTGGCTGCGTGCGGACGACATGGCTTCGGCTACCTGGGTTGCCGCTCCCGCCGCTGCGCTTCCGCTGGTTTGCGCCGCGACGTCCACGGCGGCCGTTCCCGGTACGCCAAAAGCGCTGCCTCCGACACTGAAGTTCTCTGCGTTGGCAACCACAAGCGCTGCAATGAACAGATCGCCTGCCACCCGAACGCCGGCATCGCCGGCATCGACTGTGCCTCGCGGAGCAATGAGATAGACATTCGGCGCAGGCTCGCCCGGAGCCGGCTCGAACGCGGCGATGCCCGCGCCACTCACGCCGTTGGCGGAGTCCACCTCCCCCACAAGATCTTCATCGAGTCTGATAACAACTGGCGGAAAATTCGCCGCCGTCTTCGGTCCCTGCCCGGCGTTAAGATCTCCGTTGGAAGACCACATGGCGATATCGCCACCGCCCTCTGTAAAAAGGCGGCTTTGGTTCAAGAGAAAATCCAGGTCGGTGAACGTGTAGATAGAGCCGCCGCGAAGGGTCAGAATGCCTTCGTAGCCGAGCGGTATCGCTGCAATCGCGGCCGCATACAGAGCATCATGCGGATTTCCCTCAAAAAGACGCCCGCCATCGAATGTGCGGCGTGCCGCTTGGTCCGAAGTGCGTACGGTCGAGCCCGCGAGCACGCGCCCACCAGGGCCGAGGATGTAGATGTTTCCGCCATGATCTGTCTGAATCGTTGAAAGTCTAAGATCGAGGTTGCCTGTCTCTACCGGCTGATTGGAGCCGTTGCTGCCGCCGGAAAGATCGTTTTCCGTGTAGCCATACGAGGCTGGGAACAACGTGTTCACGGCAAGATAACCGCGAGAGTATTGCTGGAACGATGGCCCCGTAGGAATTGAGGTCTGGATCAGCTCGTTGAAATAGACATTTCCCAACATGAAGACTCGTTGCTCCAATTCGGGCAAGGTCTTGAACACGTCGTATGCCTGCTGGAAGCTCACATCGGTGGTGCCATAGGCGTTCTTCAACGCGTCCGCCGCGTGCCCCTGCATCCACTTGATCAGGATGGGTCCATAGATCGGCTGATTGCGATCTGGCACCAGATTCCCGTTGGAATCTTTCACCTGGACGAACAGATCGCCATCCAGATTTGGCAGGTTAGCCGGGTCCAGATAGTAATCGCGGAACCCGTTGAAATTCTGACCTTTGCCTACGCCGAATTCTATGAAAAGGCTCGCGCCATCTTTTCCCAGCCACGGGTTCCAGTCGTTACCGACCGAGAGCACACCGCCGCCAAAAGCCATGCGGCCCGCGGAATCCGTGGTCGCTCCATTAAGTTCGAACTCGTCGCTGACCGCGGAGTTGAGGAACGGGCCCATATCCCTCCCCGCTTCAAGGAAGAAGGCGCCCGGTCCTCCGATGACGAAGGTATTGCCCTGAACCGCGGATTCAGGCGTTCCGTATATCGGCGCACCGGATTCCGAAACCCCGACCACGGGCTGAACGAGTTGAGTGGTTGCGGTGATGTCGCGGCCTGCGGCAACTCGCGAGATATCTTCCGGCGAGAGGTTCTGGCCGAAGAACATCATATTCACGATATCACGGCCCGCACCGATGCGGGTCTGCTTCGGAACGAAAATAATCATGTCGAGAATGTCGTTACCGGCGTAGATCCGATTTGGCACGTTGTCGGCCAAGTGCGTCGCCTGCCGGTTGTGCAGAGCCCTGCGTTGGATATCCGTCATGTCTGGCAACACGCCGGGAAAGAGGAAGCCATCGCCGCTGACGATGTGATCCGTGGCATGGAAAATAGAAAATGCGCCGGGAAGCAGGCCGGGATCGCTATCGGACATCGCGATTACCGTCGGCATGATGTCATCGCCGGCGGCTAACTGAAGTTCTCCTATGGGAGAAGGATAAAGAAGTATCTGGCGGGCCTGGCCTGTGGCGCCTGTGCCTAGCACCATATCCCCCGTGAGGGAGAGGGCGGTCAGTGAACCCGGGTATACCGCCACAGCCGTGCCTTTGGTGATGGCGTCGCTTTCCGTCAGCACGTCAGCACCGGTGTTGTCGACGGTCACGTTTCCGTCAGCGAGAAGCGAAATTCCGGCTTCGGCCGAATAGAACCCGTGCTCATTCAGATTCTTGTCTGCCTCGGACGAAGCTCCGCCGACGCCCAACGCTGTAATGCCCTGAATGTCGATGTCCCCAAGTGCCGACAAATTCACATCTGCATCGGAGAGGCGCACGCGGAGTTCGTTTGGGACGGGGTCATTGATAAAGTCGAGAGCTATGTCGCCAGCGCTCCCAATATTGCCTTCCACGGAGACGTTGGCGAGCCCGGAACCAATGTCCAGGCGCCCGCCCAGCAGGTCGCCTCCCGCACGAATATCGATGTTGCCGCCGCCAAAGGTCCACAGCGCCAGCGAGGGAGGCCGTGCCTTGCCGAAATCAACCGCTGCGGTTGTCAGGGAGGTGGTATTCACGACGGACAAGTCATCGATGTTTCCGCCCGCATCTATGCTGATGTCGCCACCGCCCAAGACGCCTACGCCGTCTGTGAACAGCTGCGGGTTGATGCGAATGTTCGGCGCACTCCCAAGGATGCCGGAGCGCCAGAGCTGGTCGGGCGTGCCCATCCAGGCATAGGAATGCCCAGCCGTGGAGTCGTAATACTTCGCGATGCGGGCCTGATCCCAAACATCACGGCGGCCAAGAATATCCCCGCCGGCGGACATCGAGATGTTTCCTCCGCCCTCGGCGTACACAGGATTGGCAATAAAGACGCCGGAGTATCCAACGCCGCCCGTGCTCGGATCGCCGCCGGCCCCATACTGATAACCTCTGATCAGGGGATCGGAGAGGAAATCATTGGTGAGAACGAACCCGGCGGGATCGATGCTGGCGGTCAGTCCGGTGAGCGCATCAACAATGATCTGCTTGCTGGGATCAACAAGGTGCCCTGCAGTGTAGACGGCCGTTCCACCCACCTGAAGATATCCCGGGCATTGCGCTTGCGTGCCGTGGCAAGGGTTGCCATCCAAATCGCGGTACAGATCACCATTCGTCATGTCGATGTTGCCGGCGGCGGCGAGATTGATGCTGCCGGTGCCGCTGCGCACCAGCGTACGCGCATACGCGGTCGTCGGAGTGGTGATGATCGGCGGCCTTGGCGGCTTATAGTCTGACTTAAATTGCGAGAAATCGGGAGCGACCGCCTGCGCCATGAACTTAGCGGCGAGGCTGAGGGTGGTTGCCACCCCCATCAGTCCCTTGGAGTTGAACAGCTGGAACTGATCCGGGTAATCCGCAAAGAAAGTATTCGCCGCATCAAGCAGGAATTCCTGCACATTTTTCGGCGCATTCGTGAAGCTGATGAATGTGTAAGAGTCCGGATCAAGCCCAGGGTTTTCGGCCAAGAAGGTCTGGTACCACTGATCGGGGCTAAGTAGCTGCAGACCGGATCCCGAGCCGATGCCCAGCAGGAGCGTGTCGCCGAAGCTTGAGGTCGCGCCATCCTTGGAGGCGGCATAGGAATAGCTCTTTTCGCCTTCTATGATCAGGCTCCCGCCGGCCCCGGGCACGACGCGCAACGGATCGACGCTAGGTGTTCCAAGCGCAGAACCAGTTAGATCCGCACCGCCAACGAGGCGATACGACCATGAATCCACCGCCTGGGTTGTGCCGTCCGCTTTGGTCAGCAAGGGGAACATTTGCATGCTGCCCAGCGGATCCCCGGTGTTGCCGTCCAGCGAGCCAGGCGCTGACGGCGTGTTGGCATCAGGATTGTAAGGCGCAGGATTGATCAGCAGTCCGCCCAACGTCGAACCGAACGGGATGGTGACGTAGGACGTCGGAAGGGAGCCCATCATCATCCAGTCGGCGATGCCGCCGCAGTCGCCCCCGTTGCACCCTGTCAAGAGATACGCGGAATAGAGCTTGTCACCGCCGCCCAAACCCATGTTCAGGTAATCTGGATCGTTCTGATCGTGAAACTGGAAGAAGCCGTCGGTGATGCTGCCCTTGATATCGAGTGTCCCGCCGGCGCGGATGGTGAGGATGCCAGGCTCGCCGTAGACCGATCCACCCACCCGGTAAGTCATGGTAGTAAAGTCCTCGAAGACTTTGCCTTCCATGCCGGGCAGCACGTAGTATTTCCCGTCAACGGTAGGTAACTCGGCCATCAGGCCTGCAGCAACCGCGCCGGCAATGTCCACTACGCCAGCACCGAGATTCCAGTTGGAAGAGAGGACAATGTCACCTGAGTAATCGAGCTCCATGCCCGGGTCTTCATGGAAGACCTTGGACGAGGTCAGATCGCCGAGATGTCCGTTCGCAGCGGAGATGTCGAAGTCCTGCACGAACTGAACCAGCGTGCCGTCGCCATAATCGGCCAAGAAGTTGAGTTGGCCATCGGTGCCGGTTGCCCCGACGTCTAAAACGATCTGACCTTTATCGTTGATGGTAACGCCAACGAAGTTGGGGTCCTCGGCGATCTTTTCGAGATCGAACTCCTTGAACCCTTCGAGAACAATGCTGCGCGCGCCGTTTATCGTCCCGTCGTAGAAGACATTCACAGTATCGCCGCCATCGTCCTGTTCGATGACGGGCGAACGGAAATGCACTGTGCCGCCCACATCGCCCGGCACATATGTGTAGTACATCGTTCCATCGTGGAGCATCGGGACAAGGCGGTCACCCGTATCCCGCGCTGCAACGTCTATTACGGCTCCATCGTCAACCGTTATGACCCCATCGCCGTCCGTACCGATCATCACGTCGCCGCCGTGCGCTTGCATGGTGGACCACGGACCGAAGCCGTTGGCGTGCGCATCGATGAGCGAACCCGCTTCCAACGTGACGCCGCCCAAACCAAACAGGCTGACGGTACCACCGCTGGCGCCAGACGCATCCAAGGTCCCGAAGATATCGACCAGCCCACCATCGGCGGTGAGCACGATATCGGACGCTTTCAGCGTCTGGCCGGCGCCTAAAACGAGATCGCCGGTTGCCGTGCGGATGGCAATCATGCCGTTGAACTGATTACCGGTAATGCCTTCCAAAGTCGCGAGATCGAAGGCGTCCTTCTCGTCCAGAACGAAGGAGCCGCCTGCGCCCGGGGCATTCGCCTCCAGGGTACCGTCGAAAGTGACGCCGCCTTGTGCAGCCTGAAGCTCGACAGTGCCGGCATTGCCCAAGCCACCGCCGACGGATAGGGTCGAGCCTTCCTGAAGATCGATGTCGCCGTTTTCGGCGGTCAATTGCAGCAAGCCGCCAGGCGCCGAGACGATGTAGGGGTCGGCGCCATCGCCGAAATTGTGCGAATAGCCCGGCGTCTCCAGCGTGGCCCCTTCGCCAATCGTGATGCCGTCCGTAGCCGTCAGGTGAAGCAGCCCAGCCGTCGAGCGGATCGTGGTGCCGGTGACGTTGATGGAGTTTCCGTCGATGGAAATGGACGAACCCGGCATGCCGGCCACGTCTTCTGCGGCCGCGCCGGTGGGATTGGAGATGCTGACATCGCCTGTGGTGGTTAGCGACAGGCTTGGGATCAGCATGGGCTGCCCAGGGACGGCTGCGACGGCATGATCGGCGATGAGCGGCGTCTCGAGGTTCAGATCCGCCGGGCCCACATCGAAGACGGATTTCTTGCCCTCCGCGAAGATGCCGGTGCTGGCTGCGAGTGTGACGCTGCCGCCGAAGCCGTAGGTCTGCACCGTGCCGGACCCGAAATCGATCTCGCTCGCATTGATGGCGAGATTGCCGCTGCCGCAGACCGGCGCCCCCTCGGAGTCGCAGGCGGCGCCAGCCTCCTGATGATTGGAGAGCTCCAGCGTATCCGCGTTCAGCGTGACGGAATTGCCGTCCAGCAGCACCAATCCGGGCGTGTCGAAGGTGATGTTGTTGAAATCGTAAGAGCCGGAGGAGAACGCGATATCTCCCGGCGTGCGGATGGTGAGATGCTGCGCCTGGTCGAGCAGCGCCTGCAATTCCGGCGTGATGACCAGACCGGAGATGCCGTCTCCATTGGATGTGAATGTGACTTGGCTCGCGCCCAGCGCCAATTGATCGGCTTTGATGGTGGCATCCGGTGAGGCCGTCAGATCGCCGCTCGATTCCAGCAGCAGCGAATTGCCTTCCAGGTCGGCATCGCCGACAGAAAGGTCTCCACCTGGAGCATCCTGCTGATTGGTTCGCGTGACAAGGCGCTCAGGGCCGGTGGAAACCCGCAGCACCGCGCCCTGCCCCGTCATCCCGTTGGAACCGTCAATCAGATAATCGCCGCTGCGCGGGTCGTCCACCTTGCCGCTCGCAATGATTGTGGCACCATCGTCCAGTGTGATCGATGCGCCGGTGCCGTCCGGCTTCACCCCATCGACCGCCAGGATAATCTCCGGGCCTGTCAGAGGATGGGATGCATCGTTGTCGACTTCTATAGAGCTGGCGGTGATGTCGAGCGATGTCGTGCCATCGGCATTGTCCGTCCGCACGCCGCCAATGAGCAGACTGGCGGC
>JAFAVP010000036.1 GCA_019242395.1 Alphaproteobacteria bacterium
GACCATCGGCAGCACCGGGGAGAGGCTGAGCATCATCGACCAGGCGCAACAGAACATCTCCAATCTTTCGAGCCAGGTGGTCTCGTTGCAGGAGATTCTTTCAGACAAGCAGACACGAGGCGCCTTCGGCCAGGAGCGCATGGAAGCCATCGTGGCGGACCAACTCGCGCCAACCCACTACGAATTCCAATCCACGCTTTCGAACGGCAGCCGGCCCGACTGCGTGATTCGGGTGCCGAATGTCAAAGGAGTCATCGTTGTGGACTCCAAATTTCCTCTCGAAGCTTATGAAGCGCTGCGCGAGGCAGCGGAGGCCGAAAAGAGGGCCGCACTCGCGCGCCTGAAGGCGGACGTCCAGAAGCATGTGAAAGATATAGCAGAGAAATACCTTATCCCCGGCGAGGTGCAGACGCCGGCCATTATGTTCGTCCCGTCAGAGTCGATTTATGCCGAGCTGCACATCTCGTGCAGCGACATGGTCCAGAAGGCGCGCAGGATGCAGGTTGTGATCGTCTCCCCGCACGTCTTCATGCTGGCGATCAACACCATCCAGTCTTTGATGCGAGATGCCAAGATGCGCGAACAGGCGCACAGGATACAAGCGGCGGTGGTTGAGCTGTTGCAGGATGTGAAGCGGCTTGGGGAGCGCGTCGGGAATCTCCGCAGCCATTTCGAGCGGACCAGCAAGGACATTGCGGAGATCGAAACCTCTATGAAGCGGATCGAAACACGCGCGACACGCATCGAACAGGTGGAACTCGCCTTGCCCGACGAGGCGGTGAATAGCGATCCTCCCAAATTGAAGGTTATTCAGAGCGGCCTGCGCGCGGTGAACGCGGCGGACAGCGTGCCTTCGTCGAGATAATCGAGCTCGCCGCCAACCGGCACGCCATGCGCCAGGCGGGTGACTTTCACCTTCATCGGTGCCAGCGCATCCATCAAATAATGCGCTGTGGTCTGCCCTTCTATCGTAGCGTTCATGGCCAGAATGATTTCGCTCACGCCCGTTCCAACCCGGGTCAGCAATGGCCCTACGTTCAGTTTGTCCGGTGTCATGCCATCGAGCGCCGACAGCGCGCCGCCCAGTACGTGATACTTGCCTTTGAACACACCCGCACGTTCCAGGGCCCAGAGATCGGCGACATCTTCCACCACGCACAGCACGGTGGGATCGCGGCGCGGATCTCTGCACAGTGAACAAGGCGCGACTGTATCGAGGTTGCTGCAGATGTCGCAGCTGCGGATCGCCGCGGCGGCGTCGCGCATCGCTGCACTCAGCGGCTCGAGCAAGGTTTCCCGTTTTTTCAGCAGCACCAATGCGGCGCGGCGCGCCGAGCGGGGACCAAGTCCGGGCAACTTCGCAAGCAGCTGAATAAGTCGCTCGATTTCCGCGCCAGCGGGAGAAGAAGCCATCCGCTCTAGGTGCCAGGCACCATTCCGGGCGGCAGGCCCATGTCGCGCGCAAGTTTCTGCATCTCTTCGCCCACGCGGCGTTCCACCTTCGCCTTCGCATCCGTGTGCGCGGCGACGACAAGATCCTGGATGATGTCCCGGGCCTCTGGGCGCAGCAGCGATGGATCGATGATCAGCGATTTCAATTCCGCCTTGCCGTTCAGCACCAGTTTCACCAAGCCTGCGCCGGCGATCCCTTCTGCTTCTATCAGCGCCAGCTGTTCCTGCATTGCGTTGGCCCGGGCCTGCACGTCTTTCGCCTGCTTGAAAATATCCGCAATGTTCATTCGCTGCTCTCAACGATTTCGGGTGCAATCCCGGCATCTGTTGGCCGGTCGTGCACGCCCACAATCTCCGCACCAGGAAAACGATCCAGCACAGCGCGCACCAGCGGCTCCTGCGCCACGCTGTCGAGCTTGGCTTGCGCTGCAGCGCGCCTTGCCTCCGCAATGGTCGGCGCGCCGCCTTCGCGCGCCACGCTCACCACCCAGCGTACGCTTGTCCAGTCCTTCAGCTTCTGCGCCAGATCCGCGGCCAGCGTGTGCGGCGCCTTTGCGCTCGGTCGGAACTCGATCCGGCCCGGCTCCAGCCGAATGAGGTGCATGTCGTTTTCGATATGGACCTTCAGCACCGGCGCGCCCTTCTGGGCCGCGAAGGCTGCGAGTTCTTCGAGGGAGCGGAAATGCGGCGCCGTTTCGGTTTGAAGCTGCGGCGCCATCGCTGCCGCAGCTTGCTCCCTTTCCCCTGTCCTTGCGGAGGGGTTTGGGACCGTTGGGGCATCGAACGCTTGGGACCGGAAACCGGAACTGGGAGGGGTACGCGGCGGCTCGGTGCTTCTGATTTCCGGCTTCTGACTTCTGGGTTCCGATGTGCCGTCCAGCAGATCGCGTACCAGTTTGTCCGTTGGCGGAAGATCGGCGGCGTATGCGAGGCGCACCAGCGCCATTTCGGCGGCCTGGATGGGCCGCGTGGCATCGCGTACTTCCAGCAATCCTTTGAGCAGTAGCTGCCAGGCACGCGTGAGCGCCGGCATGGGTAGTTTCCCCGCCATCTCAGCCGCGCGTTTGGCTTCCGCACTGCCGCCGTCGAAGAAGCCTTCGGCATTCGGCGCCACCTTGAGGCGCGTGAGAAAGTGCGTGATTTCCAGCAAATCCTGCATCACGGCGAGCGGGTCCGCGCCGCAATCGTACAGCTGGGACAAATCGGCCAACGCAGCGGAGATATCTCCGCCCATCAATCTCTCGAACAGGTCCAGCACACGCCCGCGGTCAGCCAAGCCCAGCATTCCCCGCACGGACTCACCGGTGATGGCGTGGCCCTCTTCATGCGCGATGGCTTGATCGAGCAGCGACAGCGAATCGCGCACGCTGCCTTCCGCGGCTCGCGCAACCAGCGCCAGCGCCGCCTCCTCGATCTGAATGTTCTCTTTTTGCGCGATGCTCCGCAGATGGGCGATCAGCACAGGCGTTTCGATGCGGCGCAAATCGAACTTCTGGCACCGGGAAAGAATGGTAACCGGTACTTTGCGAATCTCGGTCGTCGCAAAAACGAACTTCACATGCGGCGGAGGCTCTTCCAGGGTCTTCAGAAGTGCATTGAACGCCGCTTTCGAGAGCATGTGGACTTCGTCGATGATGTAGACCTTGTACCGGGCGCTGGCCGGAGCATATCGCACACTGTCGATAATCTGCCGGACCTCTTCGACGCCGTTGTTTGAGGCGCCGTCCATCTCCTGCACATCCATGTGGCGGGACTCGGCGATTGCCGCGCAAGGTTCGCAGATGCCGCAGGGATGGATGGTTGGTTCCTTGCGCTTTCCATCGGGCCCGATGCAGTTCAGTGCGCGGGCGATGATGCGCGCTGTTGTGGTCTTTCCCACCCCGCGAACGCCCGTAAGCATGAAGGCATGCGCAATACGGCCGCAGGCGAATGCATTCGAGAGAGTGCGGACAAGCGCGTCCTGCCCGATCAGGCCGGTAAAATCTTGCGGCCGGTATTTCCGCGCGAGCACGCGATAGGCTTCCGCCTCGCGTGACGGTTGCGCGGGCGTGTCCAATCCGAGGCCCAGAGTTTCGCGTTCGTCCATGCCCGATTATAGCAAGCGCAGGCGCGAAAGCGCGCGCAGTTTGTTTGGATCAACGGAAATGAGAGACGGCGGCGACCCAAAGCGGATTCGTTACGGCTGCTTCCTTCCGGACCTGACCGGGTTGGCGAGCGCTTCGTCCACCGCCGGCTCCCGGCCGGGATATAGGCGGTCCAGCGGAGGAATGCGAGTCAGGCCTTCGGCACCCGATGCTTGCCTTTGGACAGTGCCGCGATCATGCCCCGCAAGGTTTGCACCTCCTGATAGGTGAGGCGGGCGCGATGGATGGTGGCGCGGATGGCGCGCGCCATCGCATCGTGCTTCTCGGGCGGGAACAGGAAGCCGCTCTCTTCCAGCGCCCGCTCAAGGTGTTCGAACAGATCGATCAGTTCCCGCCGGGTTGGCTTGCGATGGAGTGGCGCGTGCTCCAGCCGCGCGGTCGGCGTGGTATCGACGGCGCGGAACCATTCATAGACCGTCAGCAGCACCGCTTGCCCCAGGTTGATCGACGCGAAGTGCGCCGTGGGAATGGTGATGACGCAATCGCAGAGCGAGATTTCATCGTTGTCCAGTCCCGCCCGCTCATTGCCGAACAGGATGCCTGTTTTCTCCTCGCGGGACGACGCTCTGCGTAACCGCCGTGCCGCTTCCGCAGGCGTGAGCACCTCCTTGGTAATTCCCCGCTCGCGCGCCGTCGTGGCGTAGATCAGGTTCAGATCGGCCACCGCCTCCAGCAAGGTGGGAAATACTTGCGCTTCCTCCACCACCTTGGCCGCGCCGGCCGCCATCGCGGTGGCCTTGGCATCCGGCCAGCCATGCCGCGGCTTCACGAGGCGCAAATCGGTGAGGCCGAAATTCGCCATCGCGCGCGCTGCGGCGCCGATGTTCTCGCCCAGCTGCGGGTGGGAGAGGATGATGGCTGGGCGAGAGTTCATCTATGCGCGTTCGACGCTCTCCCAGCCAAGAAACTGCCGATCACCAGCAACACCATCGGCACGAGTATGAGCAAAACGAATAAGGTTACACTAGCGAAGCCGAACCTCGGATCACGACCGTGCGTGGGGCAACCTCGCGGCCCGCAGGCATAGTCCACAATCTTGGAACCAAAATTGACGAGCGGATCGCCGTAGACATCGCGCTTCTGCAGCCCATGCGGGTAGGTGTCTATGCGGTTCTCCACATATCTCAGACCGCTCAGCGGAATAGCAACAGCAATCGCCCATAGTAAGGCAGGCGCCCACCAGAGACGCATTACTTCCCTCCCGCTTTGACCTGCCATTTGCATGCCGTTATATCGCGCCGCGTTGGATTTCAGAGGCCTGGATGGAGAAGATCAAGGTTCAGAAGCCCGTCGTCGAGCTGGATGGCGACGAGATGACCCGCATTATCTGGGCGCTGATCAAGCAGAAGCTGATCCTGCCCTATCTCGATCTCGATCTCGAATATTACGACCTCGGCATGGAGCACCGCGACGCCACCGACGACCGGGTGACGGTCGAGGCTGCGCAGGCTATCCAGCGCGTTGGCGTGGGCGTGAAATGCGCCACCATCACGCCGGACGAGGCGCGCGTGAAGGAATTCGGCCTCAAGAAGATGTGGAAGTCGCCCAACGGCACCATCCGCAACATCCTGGGCGGCACCATTTTTCGCGAGCCCATCATCTGCCGCAACGTGCCGCGGCTGGTGCCGGGCTGGACCGAGCCCATCGTCATCGGCCGCCACGCCTATGGCGATCAGTACCGCGCCACCGATTTCCGGCTGCCGGGCCCAGGACGGCTCAAGATGGTGTTCGAAGGTGAGGATGGACAAACCATTGAGCACGAGGTTTTCGATTTTCCCGGCGCCGGTGTCACGCTCGCCATGTATAATCTGGACGAGTCCATCCGCGATTTTGCCCGCGCGTCGATGAACTATGCGCTGCAGCGCCGTTATCCACTTTACCTCTCAACCAAGAACACGATCCTCAAAGCCTACGACGGCCGATTCAAAGACATCTTTGCTGAAGTTTACGCGAGCGAATTCGAGGCGCGTTTTAAGGAGCACAAGCTCACCTACGAGCACCGTCTGATCGACGACATGGTGGCGTCAGCGCTGAAGTGGAGCGGCGGGTATGTATGGGCCTGCAAGAACTACGATGGTGACGTACAATCGGATTCGGTGGCGCAGGGGTTCGGTTCGCTGGGCTTGATGACCAGTGTGCTGATGACGCCGGACGGAAAGACGGTGGAGGCGGAAGCCGCGCACGGCACGGTGACGCGGCATTACCGGCAGCATCAACGCGGCGAATCCACCTCCACCAATTCCATCGCCTCCATTTTCGCCTGGACGCGCGGGCTTGCGCATCGCGCCAAGCTCGACAGTAACGAGCCGCTGGCGAATTTTGCCCATACCCTAGAGCGCGTCTGCATCAACACTGTGGAAAGCGGTTTTATGACAAAGGATCTGGCCATCCTCGTTGGCCCTGACCAGCAGTGGCTCACCACCGAAGGCTTCCTCGACAAGGTGGACGAAAATCTGAAGAAGGCACTCGCCTGATCGGGATTAGCCTGCTTTCGGCACCATACCCATCAGCGCCAGGGCATTGCCGTCCGGATCCAAGAACTCACGCAGTTTCAGTTCATGCGTTTGCGTTTGCTGCACGGTCAGGGCAGGCCCGAGGAACTTCACGCCCTTTTCTTCCAGCGCGGCACCCACGGCATCAATGTCCGGCGCTTCGAAATAAATGATCGAGCCGCCGACTGTCTGCTCCGGTCTGCCGGCGAGGCCCACCATCAGGCGCAGGCCTTCCAGCCGGAAAAAAAGCATGTTGCCGGCTTCAAACAGCAGCGGCAAACCAAGCATGTCGCGGTAGAAGAGACGCGCGCGTTCGAGATCGCGGCAATACAGCCCAACTTGCGCCAGTTTGCGTCCAGCAAGGGTCACATCGCCGCTCACTTCAACCCTCCTGAAGCCCGGTGCGGGCGCTAGCGCGTAGGAACCGGCTTTTCGCCGCGATAATCATAAAAGCCGCGGCCCGTTTTCTGCCCCAGCCAACCCGCTTCCACATACTTCACCAGCAGGGGGCAGGGGCGGTATTTCGAATCCGCCAGCCCTTCGTAAAGTACCTGCATCACAGACAAACAGGTATCCAGCCCGATAAAGTCCGCGAGTTGCAGCGGACCCATGGGGTGATTGGCACCGAGGCGCATGGCGGTATCGATCGCTTCGACGTTCCCCACGCCTTCGTACAAGGTATAGACCGCCTCGTTGATCATCGGCAGCAGAATGCGGTTGACGATAAAGGCCGGAAAATCCTCCGAGTAGGCCGCCGTCTTCCCAACCCTGCGCACGATGTCGAGCGCGGCCTGGAAGGTGGGATCATCGGTTGCGATGCCGCGGATCACCTCGACCAGTTGCATCAGCGGAACAGGATTCATGAAATGCAGGCCAATGAACCGCTCCGGCCGGTCTGTCGCGGCTGCAAGCCGTGTGATCGAAATAGAGGAGGTGTTGGTGGCAATCATGGTCTGCGGGCCGAGGCGCGGAGAGAGCTCCTGGAAGATCTTGCGCTTGATCGCTTCATCTTCCGTGGCGGCCTCGATGACCAGATCGCGATCCTTCATCGACTCAAGCGATGTGGCGGTCCGTATGCGCCGCAAAGCCGGTTCGATGACATCTTCTCTGATGAGACCACGCGTGGCTTGCCGCCGCATGTTCCGGGCGATGGTGCTGGTCGCGCGGTCCAACGCTTCCGTATTGATGTCGTCCAAAACCACATCGACGCCGGCAAGCGAAAGGACATGGGCGATCCCCGTTCCCATCTGGCCCGCGCCAATGACGCCAACACGTTCAATGCTCATGATTGCCTCGATTGGTCAGCTCAGTAGCCGAGCTTTGTCAGTTCCGCTTCCATCTCGGGAATGGCTTTGAACAGGTCGGCCACCACGCCGAAGTCCGCGATCTGGAAGATCGGCGCCTCTTCATCCTTATTGATGGCAGCGATCACCTTTGAATCCTTCATGCCGGCGAGATGCTGAATGGCGCCTGAGATGCCAACTGCAATGTAAAGCTCGGGGGCAACCACCTTGCCGGTTTGCCCGACCTGGTAATCGTTCGGCACGAAGCCCGCATCGACAGCGGCTCGCGAAGCGCCCACCGCCGCGTGCAGCTTGTCTGCAATCTTCTCAAGCAGTTGGAAATTGTCGCCGGACTGCATGCCGCGGCCGCCGGAAATGATGATCTTGGCGGAGGTCAATTCGGGCCGTTCGGATTTCGACAGTTCCTCGCCGACAAACCGCGAGATCCCTGGATCGGCAGCCGCCGGAAGGGCTTCCACAGGTGCCGAACCGGTGGCGTCCGCGGCCTTGAAAGCAGTCGTCCGGACGGTGATGACCTTCTTTCCCTCTGGCGCCTGGACCGTGGCAACGGCGTTGCCCGCGTAGATCGGGCGTTCGAATGTATCTGGGCTTATTACTTTGATGATCTCGGAAACCTGCTGCACATCGAGTTTGGCGGCCACGCGCGGGAGGTAGTTTTTCCCGCTGGTCGTCGCAGGCGCGAGGATCGCGTCGTAGTTGACGGCTAGTGAAAGAATCAACGCTTCCATCGCCTCGGCTACCGCATTCGCATAGCGCTCGTCGTCGGAAACGATCACCTTCTCCACGCCACCAAGCTTGGCCGCCGCCTCTGCCACAGCTTGGCAACCGGAACCCGCTACCAGCACATGCACAGGCGTGCTTACCTGCGCGGCGGCGGCGACCGTCTTCGCTGTCGCATCCCTCAGCGTGATGTTGTCGTGTTCGGCAATGACCAGCGAGGGCATCAGATCGCCCCAACTTCTTTGAGCTTGTCCACCAACTCGGCGACGCTCTTCAGCTTCACGCCGGCTTGGCGTTTGACGGGCTCCGTCACCTTCAGAAGCTTCAGGCGCGGAGCGATATCGACACCGAAATCGGCCGCCGTTTTCTCCTCGATGGGCTTTTTCTTCGCTTTCATGATGTTCGGCAGCGAAGCGTAGCGCGGCTCATTGAGCCGCAAGTCCGTCGTGACGACCGCGGGAAGATTCAGCTCCACGGTTTGAAGGCCGCCATCGATTTCGCGCTCGACACGCACCTTCCCCTCATTGATCTCGAGCTTGTGCGCGAATGTGCCCTGTGGCCACCCCAGCAGAGCCGCGAGCATTTGGCCCGTCTGATTGGAATCGTCATCGATGGCCTGCTTGCCGAGAATGACGAGCCCCGGCTGCTCGGCCTCACAAATTCCCTTGAGGATTTTCGCCACGGCAAGCGGCTCAACCTTGCGATCCACTTTCACCAAAATGCCTCGATCGGCTCCAATGGCCAGAGCCGTACGAATGGTTTCGGCTGCCTGCTGCGGGCCAATGGACGCGGCGATGATTTCTGTGGCTCTGCCCTTTTCTTTCAGCCGGATCGCCTCTTCGACAGCAATTTCGTCGAAGGGGTTCATGCTCATTTTCACGTTCGCCAGATCGACACCGGAGCCGTCCGCTTTCACGCGAACCTTCACGTTGTAGTCGATCACCCGTTTGACCGGGACAATGACCTTCATGAGGGCAAGTGCCTTCCCGAAAGGCGGCGTTTGTATCCCGGAACCCACCGCGGGCGACCGGGCTCCCCCCGGAGCCGTCTTTTGTGCGGCGCGGAAACTAGGTCCGGGACTGATGAAATGTCAACGACACAACCTCCGCCAGAAAGCTCAGGACTGCAGCGGAGATAACCGGCCTAGACCGTCCTATTGCGACGCAGCATTCCAGTGTGAGCGCGTCATTCCGCCGCACCAGCCTTTCGGCCGGACTCAGAGCGCCGTCCAGAGGAACAATCGCACCGTATTATTGTCGGATGCGTTGTGCCCGAGGCCATCGAAGTTGGTGCTCGCTCCATTGAACTTGGTAAACAGCACATATTGCAGGCCGACGCGCAGGTTTATTCGCGCGCCCAGCGGTGGATCGTCGCCTCCGAACGGCGTGACGTCCGCCTGAAAAATAAGCCCTGAACTGTCCGGTGCGAAAGTACGATTGTCCGCAAACAGCACCGGATCGCGGCCTCCGGTTATGCTAAAGGCGCCCGCCGAGATGCCGGCAGTATTCTGGTAGTAATACGACGCGTTTACGTTCAATTCGCTGAGAGAAAGATCCCGGTTCAGCGCGCCGCCCAAAGCCTGCGTGGCGTACAGGGTCTGCGACTCATGAATATATCGGGCGTTGACGGTGAAAATATTTTCCCCGGTGCCGGTATATTGGTAGCTGGCATCCAAGCCGAGATCGGTGACGCTATCCGTCTTTCCGGTGCTGTGATCCCGCCCGGGGAACAGGTTGGCGAAAAGACCGAAGGCACCGGCTTCGAAGTTCTGTTCGCCCATGTCCTGTTGCCAGGCCACGCGGAAATATGGCGCCGCGTCGTTGACTTCGTTGGTATCCGCAGGATCGATGCCCACCTTCTTCAGAAAGTCGGTTCCGGGCGACTCGTATAGTCCGATCTCCGTGTACAGATGGTCATCCCACCAGGCATAGACGCTCTCTCCAAATACGTTCTGCGCCAGCGCGTCCGAGATCACCGTGGCAGCACCAGGACCCGGCATCAGATCGGAATCAGTGAACGGAAATCCCCAGCCGGGCAGTGTCGCCCACACGTCCTGTATCGTCGGATTGTTATTGAGAGAAAGGCCAAGCAGCACATCTGAGCCCAGCAGGGTGGTGTGACCGACAGCCCGCAGGTCCACATTGTCCCAGGCCCAGGCGCGATCCACACCGCTGTAGGTGACCTGCGCGAAACCGCCTAGGTGATTCCCGATGCCGCCCGCTAGGAAGATGCTGGCTTCGTCCAGCGTTGTGTTGTCATTGGTGCCATAGTGTTCGGCCGGCGGCTGGGGCTGGTCCTTCTGGGTATGCACATAGGAAGCGACCGCCATTGCGGAAACTGGCAGAGTGAAGCTTTCGCCGGCGCGCATCGTGTAGCCGTTCAGCTTGAAATTTCGGCCGAAGGGCGTGAGTTGAGGACCAAACGCCCCGATGTGACATGTTTTGCAGGGTTGTCCCGTCTGCACGGCGAAGGCCGGTAAGGCTTGCGCTTCCGATGGAGGCCACGTGCTTGCACCCAAAAGGGCGAGGGCCACAATCCGGACAAAGAAATCCCTGCGCCGCGCATTGAAAGATGCGCAGCAGCCAACGTAGCGCCGCTGCATGCCTTACCCCTTCGTTCTATTGCAGCCGAAACATAGCCTCGCGGCACTTGGCTGCCGATTGGGATGACGGGCGCGTTTCAGCATTTCATCCCTTCGCAGAACGAATTTTTTCTCTTTCGGCGCCCGGGAATATTGCGGCGCCTGTGCCGTCACTCTCGCGAGCGAGTTGGGAGAGCACACATGTCTGGGTCAATGTCTCGGAGGGGCGCGCTTACTGCCGTTCTGTCCGTCGCGAGTGCCGGTACCGTTCTTGCGCTCGGCGCTGCATCGAGAGCCGCTGACGTGTCATCGCAACTGCGCAAGGAAGATGTCCGTTACCAAGATCAGCCGAAGGGCAATCAGCGCTGCGCAGGCTGCAAGAATTTCGTTCAACCGGGTGCATGCCGCGTGGTCTCGGGCTCGGTCAACCCAAGCGGCTGGTGCCTGTTGTTTCAGGCCGCGGCAAGCTGAAGCTACTTTAGGGTCGCCAGATAGGCGATCAGGTCGGTCCGCTGCTTTTGGTCGGCGATGCCCGGGAAGATCATCCGGGTGCCCGGAACCATCTTCGCTGGATTGGCAATCCAGCTGTCCAGCTTCTGGCTGCTCCACACAATCCCCGAGTTTTTGAGGGCGGTGGAATACGAAAAATCCGTCTTGCTGCCCGCTCTGCGTCCAACCACGCCAAAGAGATTCGGTCCAAGGCCGTTCGGCCCTCCCTTTTGAGTGGTGTGGCAGGCAGCACACCGGCTGAACATGGCCTTGCCGCTGTTCGTATCGGCGGCGAGGGCAGGGCACGCGAGAGCCACAGCCGCGAGCAGCCCAACCGTTGCCACAGCGGTGTGCGGGGGGCACTTCGCCCGTCCCCGTCCCATACCACCTATCCTGTGCAAATCGCCTAAATTGCCACGCACTTCCGCAACCGCTCTTCAGCATCTCCCTGCCATTCTGGAGGCTGGGAGGTGGGGCATGCAAGCAAGTGCGCTTTCGGGGCTGGTAATTCTGGGGCTGTTCTCGTTCGCTGCGGAGGCAGCCTCGCCGAACATGATCGCCTCTGGCACTGGCGGGCTCGTCTCAACCGATCGAGACCTCCGTTACGGGCAAACTGATATCACGGCCGCCACCCCACTCCTCGCCCGCGCCAACGCGCATTATGCAGTCCAGGCGAGCGGGCTTGACCGGATCGATCCGGCAGCTTTCCAGCTATTCGGCGGGCAGATCGGCGGCAACG
Organism: Alphaproteobacteria bacterium; assembly: GCA_019242395.1. Classification (GTDB taxonomy): domain Bacteria; phylum Pseudomonadota; class Alphaproteobacteria; order Micropepsales; family Micropepsaceae; genus Rhizomicrobium. The sequence continues at coordinate 11,922 of JAFAVP010000036.1, forward strand.
GGGTTCAAGGCGGAGCGGTCGTTTCCCTCACTTGGCCAACGGAGCGCTAGGCCACTTTCCCGCCGCAAGGCGATGCCGTAATCCTCCGGCCGGCGGCGGCTACGCGCTGCACAGTTAAGAGGATTGTATGCCGTTCAAGGTTGCCGTGGTTGGCGCGACGGGAAACGTCGGCCGCGAAATGCTCAACGTGCTGTCCGAGCGCGAATTCCCGGCGAGTGAAATTGTCCCGCTGGCATCGTCGCGCTCCGTTGGCACGTCGGTGTCGTTCGGGGACACGACCTTGAAGGTGCGGCCGCTTGAGCATTTCGATTTCCGCGACACGGACATTTGCCTGATGTCCGCCGGCTCTGCCGTTTCGAAGGAGTGGGCGCCGAAGATCGCCGACGACGGCGCGCTGGTGATCGACAACGCCTCTTACTGGCGCATGGACCGGGAGGTGCCGCTGGTGGTGCCGGAGGTGAACGCGCACGTGTTGGAGCACGGCATCAAAAAGGGCATCATCGCCAACCCAAACTGCTCGACAGCACAGCTGGTCGTGGCGCTCAAACCCCTGCATGATGCCGCCACCATCAAGCGCGTGGTGGTGTCGACCTACCAGTCGGTGTCCGGCGCCGGGAAGGCTCCGATGGATGAGCTGTTCCGGCAGACGCGCGCGGTGTTCGTCGCCGATCCGATCGAGACCAAGCTCTTCACCAAGCAGATCGCCTTCAACGTCATCCCTCACATCCAGGACTTCAAGGATTCCGGCTTCACCAACGAGGAATTCAAGATGATGGTGGAGACGCAGAAGATTCTGGATCCCGATATCCAGCTGGTCGCCACCTGCGTGCGCGTGCCGGTGTTCATCGGGCATGCGGAGTCGGTGAACGTGGAATTCGAAAGGCCGATTACCGCCGAGAAGGCGCGCAACATCCTGCGCGAGGCGCCGGGCGTGCTGGTGGTCGACAAGCGCGAGGACGGCGGCTACGTGACGCCGGTGGAATGCGCAGGCGAAGACGCCACCTATGTGTCGCGGATTCGCAAGGACCCGACGGTGGAGCACGGCCTTGCGATGTGGGTGGTGTCCGACAATCTGCGGAAGGGTGCGGCGCTGAACGCGGTGCAGATCGCCGAATGCCTGGTGAACCGCAAGATCCTCAAGCACGCGGCCTGAGCGCCCCCGCCTCTCATGGCTGAGCGCATTCTCCAGCGCTATCGCACGCTTGTAGCGAGCGGCGAATTGAAGCCGGACGCGGCGCAAGGTGCTGCGGTTGTGCGCTTGCAGGCGCTGGAGGCGGCTTTGCGGGAATACAGACCGCGTGGCCTGTTCTCGAAAGCCAGCGAGCCGCCGAAGGGGCTGTATCTTTGGGGGGATGTCGGGCGCGGCAAGTCCATGCTGATGGATTTGTTTTTCTCGCGCGTGCCGTTGCGCGCCAAGCGCCGCGTGCATTTCAACGCCTTCATGGTGGAGACGCACACCCGGATCCACGAAGCTCGGCAGCGCGGCGCGGACGATCCTATTCCCATTGTCGCCAAACGCATCGCGGAGGAGGCGCTGCTGCTGTGCTTCGATGAATTCCAGGTTGCGGATGTCGCCGATGCCATGATCCTCGGCCGCCTGTTCGAGCGCCTGTTCGAGCTTGGCGTGGTGGTCGTCGCCACGTCGAACACGCCGCCGCGCCGGCTCTACGAAGGAGGGCTCAACCGCCAGCTGTTCCTGCCCTTCATTGCACTGATCGAGCAGAAGCTGGGTTTGGTGGAGCTGAACGGCCCCACCGACTACCGTCTCCAGCGGCTGGCGCAGATCGACACCTACATCACGCCGCTCTGTGCGCAATCCGACTCAAAGATGGATACCGCGTGGCTGCACCTCACCGATACGCAATGCGGCGCGCCGCAAAGCCTCACCGTGCTGGGCCGACGCTTGTGTGTGCCGCAGGCCGCCAGGGGCGTGGCGCGCTTCACCTTCGACGATCTTTGCCGGCGCCCGCTCGCCGCGCCCGATTATCTGGAGGTCGCCCGTCACTTCCACACCTTGCTGATCGATCGTATTCCGGTGCTTGAGCCGGCGGACCGCAACGAGGCGCGCCGCTTCATCCTGCTGGTCGACACTCTGTACGACGAACAGGTGAAGCTCGTCTGCTCGGCCGCCGCGTCGCCGGAGCAGCTGTATCCTTCAGGCGACGGCGCCGAAGCCTTCCGCCGCACCGCCTCCCGCCTGCGCGAGATGCAAAGCGCCGGCTATCTCGGCTGCGGCCGTGCGTGGTGTGCATCGCGGGTTGAAACTTTCGCCGCCGAGGCTTAACTCCGGCGGGGAGCGGTGTCGCATGGAAAGCTTGATCACCACAACGGTTTTGATCGTCGCGGCGATTCTACTCTACCGGTATCGTGCGCCTGTTGTGGCTGCTCTCCGCCGATTCGATGAACGCAATGTCAAGCGCATCAAGGAGGAACTCAGTGACCGCGGCGATCCCGTGGCGCACTTCAAGCACACGTTCCGCGTGGCCGAAGAGCAAGTGGAGGAGATCGGCGAGCTTGCAACGCGCGACTCACGCACCGGCCAGCCAGTCACCCGCTATGTCTTCGAGGGCGAGCAGTTCGCCACGCGCGATGAAGCGGAAGCCGCGCGGCAGCGTAGCATCGCCGGCAAGGCGCGAAATTTCTACAAGGAGCTGCCGGCCGCCCTCGCTCACCGCCGCAAGGAAACGCTGAACTAGGTTCAGGCCGGTTCGCCGCGCATCAGGCGGGGCAGTTGGCCCAAGTCGCCGCCCGCGTTGCGCATGAACAGGCGCCGCAATGGGCCAATCGCATCTACGATTCCTAACCCAACATCCCGGATAGCGCGCACCGGCGTGATGTCGTTCGAGAACAGCCGATTCAAGCCGTCCGTGGCAGCAGCCAGCACAAAGGAGTCGAAGCGGCGCCAGCGCTCGTAACGCCGCAAAGCCTCCGCGTCGCCAGCATCGAGGCCCAACCGAACGGATTCCAACACGCATTCCGCAAGCGCCGCAGCGTCCTTCAGCCCGAGATTCAATCCTTGTCCGGCGATGGGATGAATGCCATGGGCGGAATCGCCCGCCAGCGCGAAGCGGGGCGCGACGTAGCCGCGCGCGAGATGAAAGCGCAGCGGATAGGACCAGCGCGCACCCACCACCTCGATCGCGCCAAGGTGATCACCGAACCGCCGCTCGACCTCGGCCGCGAACAGCTCCGGCGGCAACTCTAGCAGCGCGGGGGCGAGTTCCTCGCGCTCTGTCCACACCAGCGAGGAGCGGTTGGTTGGATATTGCCCTACGGCTTCGCTGTGCGACGCCGCTACCATCGGCAGAATGGCAAACGGGCCGGAGGAGAGGAAGTGCTCGTAGGCCGTGCCGTTGTGCGGGCGTTCGTGCTGCACTGTCGCGACGATCCCAACCTGCGGATAAGACCACGCAACCGTGCGAAGGCCCATTCGTTCCCGAAGCGGTGACTCTCGCCCATCCGCCCCCACGGCCAAATGCGCGCGCAAGCGCTCGCCGTTCGAAAGAGTGGCATCGATGAAGCCGCCGTTGGGCTCGATTGCTGTGACAGCCGCAGGTGCGATCAACCGTACCCCGGTCCCTTCCAGCGCCGCGAACAGTGCGCGGCGGATGTGCCGATTCTCGGCAATGGCACCCATCGGCTCGCCAATCTCCCGGTGGTCAAAATGCAACGATAAGGCGCTCGGGGGAGAACCCAGGGCAGCATCTGTCACCAGAATGTCGGAGATCGGTTGCGCTTCGGTGGCCACGTACTCCCAGACCCCAAGAACCTTCAGCATACGGACCGCTGCGTACGAGAGCGCCGTCACCCGTCCGTCGAACGCGCTGTTCGTTAGAACGGATGGCGGAACGGGATCGGCAACGCTGACCGAAACTCCGCCCTGCGCCAAGGCGAGCGCCAGCGTCAGGCCAACCATCCCGCCCCCGGCGATCAGAACATCGCTGGTTAAAACCGTCGATACTTTGCTGCTGCGGGTCGGTTCCACGAAAACGTCATACTTCTAACCCGTGCGTGATGGGAACCACCGGGCGCGATCTGATTCCCTTAAGAGCAGAGGTTCGAGATGCATCGGTTCTACTTCAATTTTCGCAAAGGGGATGAGGTTTCGGTGGACCGGCGGGGCATGTGGTTCGCCGATGCCAGTCTCGCCCGAAGGGAAGCTATCCAGCTTTGGGGCACGCTGCTGGTTGTGGCGATGGTGACAGGCGATCCCCCCGAAGATTGCGAATATGAGATTGCCAACGACAACGGGGAAACAGTGGCAGTCATCCCGCTTGGTTCGCGTGGGGCCGTTCACTGATGAGGCGGCGTCAGCGTGAGGCAGAAACGCTCGTTTTTTTGGCAATGTTGAGCACTGATGGGAGGTCCCGCCAAATCGCTCGCGAGGACGCACAGCCGGAGTAGCCTTGTTCCGGATTGAAGGTGACCACCAGGGTCTTCGCCTCGAGCCGCAATCCCGATCTTGTGCCAGTTGCCAGCGTAACCCGGCGCAGGCGCGTGCCAACGAGCTTACGGGCCCTCGCGTCCGTCACGAACCGATCGAGCGCCTTCGCCACGTTTTGCATCGCCTCGGAGGCGGTGGCTCGGAGATTGGCATCAGTTTCTAGCACGCTCCAATCGACGATAAAAAAGAGCCGCAGGTGGCGATCGTGCTCAAATTTCGCCGCCGCTTGCGCCGCAATAAATTGAACGTCCTGCAAGGACATCGTGGAGAGTGACAGTACCGGGGCATCGCTCACGCGAACCGCAGGCAATCCATCAGGCTCGGAGTCGGTGTAAAGAGTGAGCGCGCCCCAGCCGGTGACGCGCAGCGCCATCTCGCCGGAGTCGTACCGCAGCGTGCGGCCGCCCATCGAGGTGTGATCCGAAGAAAGAACAAAGACCTCGGGATCGCCGTCGAAGCGCAGCAGATAGTTCTTTCCATCGCGCTGAATCTGGAAGCGGATCTTTTCGCCGGCAGCATATTCTCCTTCCTGCACGCTCCCCAGCCGGCCGCCCAGCAGCCGCTCGAAGAACCCGGCCTGTGCCGGAGCCCCCGAGCCAATGGCCCAGACGACACACAGAAGCAGGGCTGGCAGCCTAAAGGCCGCCCGCAGACGTCTGATATTCAGCATTGCCGGATGCAAAAGCGTGTTCCCGCCCCCGCGAGCGTCTGCAACATGGCTTGGGAATTGGGCAATTTTAAGTTCCAGAAACTGGGCCACAGCAGGAGTTGGGGGCTGACAGGCGAAATGAAATTTCCTAAACCTCGCCCGCTTTTCGAACCTCAACAGGATATCCCGTGACGCGCTGCCTCAACAGCTTCAAGGCCCGCCGGATGATGACGGTGGGTGCGAGAAGCTACGTCTATTTCAGTCTTCCTGCGGCCGAAAAGAACGGTCTCGCGGGCATCTCTCGCCTTCCCTACTCGCTGAAGGTGCTGCTCGAGAATCTCTTGAGACACGAGGACGGACAGATCGTCAAAGCGGGCGACATTTATGCATTTGCCGAATGGTTGAAGACGCGGAGCTCAGAGCGTGAGATCGCATTCAGACCAGCACGGGTTTTAATGCAGGACCTGACCGGTGTTCCAGCGGTGGTCGATCTCGCCGCCATGCGCGGAGCCATGAGCAGCCTCGGTGGCGACCCCGAAAGGATCAATCCACTCGCAGAAGTGGATCTTGTGATCGATCATTCTGTGATGGTCGACACCTTCGGCAGCCGGAACGCATTCAAGCAAAATGTCGTGCGCGAATACCAGCGCAATCTGGAGCGCTACGCATTCTTGCGCTGGGGGCAGCAGGCTTTCGCGAATTTCCGCGTGGTGCCCCCGGGCACCGGAATCTGCCATCAGGTGAACCTGGAATATCTCGCGCAGACGGTGTGGACACGCAAAGGGAAAGAGAACGGCAGGCCGGTCGAATACGCGTTCCCGGACACGCTGGTCGGCACCGACAGCCATACGACCATGGTGAATGGACTGTCGGTTCTCGGCTGGGGCGTCGGCGGCATTGAGGCGGAGGCCGCCATGCTGGGGCAGCCGATCTCCATGCTAATTCCGGAAGTTATCGGCTTCCGGCTGACCGGCAAGCTGCGCGAGGGAGTCACGGCGACAGACCTGGTGCTGACGGTGACGCAGATGCTGCGCAAGAAGGGCGTCGTGGGGAAGTTTGTCGAGTATTTTGGCGCTGGGCTTGATGACATGACGGTCGAAGACCGTGCCACCATCGCCAATATGTCGCCCGAGTATGGCGCCACCTGCGGATTTTTTCCAATCGACAACGACACGCTGCGCTATCTTAAGGTCACGGGCCGCAAGACGGCCCGGGTGGCGCTGGTGGAGAAATACGCAAAGGCACAAGGCCTGTTCCGAACAGCGAAGTCGCCAGACCCTATTTTCACCGACATTCTAGAGTTGGATTTGGGAACTGTTGAGCCAAGCCTTGCAGGTCCACGGCGGCCGCAGGACCGTGTGGCGCTGGCGAGCGCTGCGACAGAATTTGCAAGCGCTCTTGGCAGTGTGTTCGGCAAGGAGGCGGGCGAACACGTCGATGTGGCGAGCACGGACTACAGTCTCCGCCACGGGGACGTGGTGATTGCTGCTATCACCTCGTGCACGAATACATCTAACCCCAGCGTCATGATTGGGGCGGGCCTCGTCGCAAAAAAGGCGGTCGAGCGGGGGTTGACGGTGAAACCCTGGGTGAAGACATCACTTGCGCCCGGCAGCCAAGTCGTGACGGACTATTACGCCAAGGCCGGGCTGGACAAATATCTCGATAAGTTGGGTTTTCAACTGGTCGGCTACGGCTGCACCACCTGTATCGGCAATTCCGGCCCCCTCCCCGATGCGATTGCCGATGCGGTGACCGACGGTGACCTCGTGGTCTGCTCCGTGCTCTCCGGCAACCGCAATTTCGAAGGCCGTGTGCATCCGCAGGTGCGCGCCAATTATCTTGCTTCGCCAATGCTTGTGGTCGCATACGCGCTTGCAGGATCGATGAATATCGACCTCTCCCGCGAACCAATCGGCCAGGACCGCCACAACAATCCGGTGTACCTGAAGGATATCTGGCCTTCCCCGCAGGAAATCGCGAGCACAGTGCGGAAAGCCATCACGGCGCGGAGTTTTCGCGCGCGTTACGCCGATGTCTTCGAGGGCGATGCGAATTGGAAGAAAGTCAAAATCCGCGGCGAGAAAACATACGCCTACGACCCGGATTCCACCTATGTGCGCAACCCGCCCTATTTTGAAAACATGGCGCGCGAAGCGCCAGGAATTACCGATGTCAAAGGAGCGCGTATCCTGGCGCTGTTCGGGGACTCCATCACGACCGATCACATCAGTCCAGCGGGCTCGATCAAGAAGGATAGCCCCGCCGGCAAGTATCTGCTCGATCATGGGGTCGCCTATGCGGATTTCAACTCATACGGCGCGCGGCGTGGCAACCATGAAGTGATGGTGCGCGGCACCTTCGCGAATATCAGGATCAAAAATGAGATGATGGGCAGCCGCGAAGGCGGCAACACCATCTATTATTCCGATGGCGCGCCCTCCGGTGAAGAAATGCCGATTTACGACGCCGCAATGCGCTATCAGGCAGATGGCGTTCCGGTGGTGGTCATCGGCGGCAAGGAATACGGCACCGGCTCTTCTCGCGATTGGGCCGCTAAAGGGCCCAAGCTGCAAGGTGTGCGGGCGGCGATTGCCGAAAGCTTCGAGCGCATCCATCGGTCCAACCTCATTGGCATGGGAATCGCGCCGCTCGTGTTCGAGGCTGGCAAGGGCCGTCGGGACTACGGCCTGACCGGCCGCGAGGCGATCGACATTCCCTTGTCTGGGCCGATCGCGCCGCGAATGCAGATCTCGGCCAACATCCGCTATCCGGATGGCCGCAGCCGTCCGCTGCCCCTAACGTTGCTGATCGTTACGGCGGACGAAATCGCCTACTTCCGGAACGGGGGGATTTTGCCCTACATGGTCAGAAGCCTCATCGCCGCCTGAGCTGTACTTTGGCATCCTTGGCCTAAGCGGTTGTCGTCGCGGAACTTTTTGGGGGCCTGGCTGGAACTCCGGGGTTCAAGTCGAAGTGAGTGGAGACGGGGCAGCGGCTTTTCTATGATGTCGCCCATGTTCGGCCGTACCTCATCCGGCGCAGCAATTGCCGGCACGTTCTTTTTTGTTGTCTCGGCGGCGGGTGCGCAGCCGCCCGACGCAAAACCAAGGCGTCCGGTCGTGGTGGAGCTCTACACCAGTCAGGGATGCAGCTCTTGTCCTCCCGCCGATGCGCTGCTCGGACAGTTAGCTATCCGAAAAGACGTGCTCGCGATGAGTCTGCCGGTCACGTATTGGGACATGCTCGGCTGGCGTGACACCCTGGCGGACGAGGCGAACACCAAGCGGCAGAAAGCCTATGCAAAGGAGCTTGGCCGGGGTGGCGTGTACACACCCCAGATGATCGTCGACGGCGCCAACGATGTGGTAGGCAGCCGCGAACAATCGGTCCAAGCAACAATCGCGGCTCGCGCCGGCGACATGCAAACCATCCCAGTGAATCTCGAAGCCAATCACCAGCAGGTGCAGATTTCGGTAGGCCAGGCGCAGACAGCGTCCCCTGCCGAGGCGACAATCTGGCTATTCGGACTGCTTCCTCAAGCCACAGTGAAGATCGGCGACGGAGAGAACGGCGGCCGCACGATTACCTATCACAATGTGGTGCGCCAGATCCGGGCGGTCGGCATGTGGAAGGGCCAGCCGGTCACCGTGAGCGTGCCACGCGGCGAAGCAGGCCGGCCGCATGACGGTATTGCGGTGCTGGTGCAGCAGGGCGGTTACGGCCGGGTGCTGGGGGCGGCGTCTATCGAGCATCCGAATTTCTACATGGTGCGCTGAGAGCCGGTGCGCCTGGTTTCGCCGGGAGGCGGAATGGACGCTGTGTCTGGACCTTTCTCATAACCGATTGTTAGGCAAACGCCGCGCCGCCCTAATGAAAAGCTGCGGTTTCCGGCAGAGTTTTCGGATTTCTTAATTCCCCACCGGGCATCATGGTGAAAAGGCAGGATAAACCGTGCTGCTAGAGGTGGTGGGACGTGCTGAACCAGACACTTTCGAGACAACCCGCCGAGAGTTTACGAAAGCTCGCCGCCGCGCACCGCACGGAACGCCTGCATCTGGCGCTTTCCGGCGCGCGCGAATCCGCTTTCGACTGGACGCTTGCGGACGATCGCATTGCCTGGGAGGGCGCACAGGATGTGCTCGCGCTGCACAACGACCCTGACAAACTGGCGCTGGGAGACTTCTTCCGCGCCTGGATGAGCGAAGCAGGACGCGAGCATCTGCGTCAGGTCACAGAGGACACATCCACCACGGATTGCACGTTCAGCTTCGAGTTCGAGGCCGCATCGGCGCTGGGTTCCGAATGGGTCGAGATGCGCGGGGTGCGTGTTGCGGGTGCGAACGGGATGACCGAGCGCCTCGTGGGTGTGCTGCGAATTGTAAGCGAGCGTGTGCGTGATGCGCAGCGTTTGCATTACCTTGCCACCCGCGATGAACTGACCGGGCACCTCAACCGCACCAGCCTGCGCGCCGAACTCTCCGAAGCGATCGAAGCTGCGCGCGCGGAGAACCGCAGCTGCGCCTTTCTGGTTGCCGCAATCGATCGGCTGGCGGTGATCAACGAGGCTTACGGTTTTGGCGCCGCAGATGAGGTGATCGTGGCGGTAGGCGAGCGCCTTGCCGGATCGCTACGTGGGACGGATGTAATCGGACGCACGGCCGGCAACAAATTCGGCGTTCTGGTGGGCAACTGCAGCGAGCGCGAGATTTCGCTGGTGGCGGAACGTTTGCGCGCGGCCGTGCGCAGCGCGGTGATCTCGACGAGGGGCGGCACTGTGGCGGCGACCATCAGTGTCGGCGCGGTTTGCTTGCCTGCAAACGCATCGTCCAGTCAGGAGGCGATGTTGCGTGCGGAAGAAGCGCTGGACCATGCCAGAGGGCGGGGCCGCGACGGCTTTGCGATCTATGCCAAATCGGCGCAGCGGGAAACTGCGCGGCTGCGCCTCATGTCGATCGCCGACGAGGTGGTTGCGGCGTTGCACGAGAAACGGCTGGTGTTCGCCTATCAACCGATCGTCAGCGCGAAGACCCGCCTGCCCATCCACCACGAATGCCTGCTGCGCATGCTGCGCGCCGACGGCACGGTGGTGAGCGCGGGGCAGTTCATCCCCGCCGCCGAGCAGCTAGGCCTTGTGCGACTCGTCGATCGCCATGCGCTGGAAATGACCATCGAGAAGCTGCACGAGAATCCGGAGGTGCACCTTGCGGTGAATGTCTCGGGCACCACGGCCGGGGATCCTTCGTGGCTGCAGTCCTTCAT